>CAKUAV010000049.1 GCA_934636425.1 uncultured Clostridia bacterium | reverse complement strand
GCTGTGAAGGGATAAGCGCCCTCTCCGTCGAAGCATGAGAGACATAGCGTCTCTTTGCAAATAAATCCTGAAAGGATGTTGTTTTCATGAAACGGTTTCTGGGAATCCTGATGACACTCTGCCTCCTGCTCGGCTGCGTCTCCGTGGCCAATGCAGAGGATACCGTGACGCTGCACTGGTGGTATCGCGGCAACGGCGAGCAGGCCGACACCGAGCTGGTCAACGCCAGGGTCAACGAGATGCTCAAGTCCTACAAGGGCCTCGAGAACGTCGAGGTCGTGCTGCACCCCTTTGCCCCGAGCGACTATCAGACGCAGGTGCTCCTTGGCCTGTCCGCCGGCGAGCCGATGGACATCCTCAACACCGTCAGCCTGAATCTGTATAAGCTGGTCGAGGACGGCACGCTCCGCCCGATCGACGAATACATGCCCCTCGCCGAAGAGCTGACCGCCGAGCTGCCCCAGCAGATGATCGACTACGGCAAGGTGGACGGCGTGCAGTATATCATCTGCCATCAGCAGCAGATCGCGAACGGCCGCTCCCTCGCCATCCCGACCGAATACATCGAAAAGGGCTGGGTGGACGGCGACAAGCTGTACGACATGTTCCGCTCCGACAACTACGGCAAGTACACCCTCGCCGAGATGATGGACGAGATGGAGAAGTCCCTCCTCGCCGTGCGAGAGGGGACCGGCAATAGCAGCATCTATCTGACCAGCATGGCGAATTCCGGCACGTCCAACTACAACATATTCATTGGATACCATGACAGCGTGTCCGGCTATACCACCACTCAGGCTCTCCAGATCGACAATGCCACCCACACCGTCTACTTCACCGACATGGAGCCCGGCGTGACCGACGCCATGGCGCGTATGGGCGAGTGGTATGACAAGGGCTATGTGTACCCGGACGTGACGGCTGAGCTGCAGAGCATTTACACCAAGGATTATCTGACCACCGACGCGCCGAAAGTGCTGCTCAATTTCAGCAATGGCACCGGCACCGCCGAGTACCTCACAGAGTTCAACACCACCGCCTACGGCAATCCGGTCACCGTCTATCAGCTCAACGACAACTACTACGCTCCCATGACCTATGCCGCGGGCGGCGACGGCATCACCAGCTCCTGTGAGCATCCCGAAGAGGCCATGAAGTTCATCCAGTGCATGAACACCGAGCGCGGCAAGGAAATCTACAACACCATCGTCTACGGCATCGAGGGCACCCACTGGGCGTTCAACGAGGACGGCAAGACCATCCGCACATTCGGTTATGACGGCCCTCAGGGCGGCTCGGACTACCTCTACTCCGCGCACAAGTGGGTCATGGGCAACACCCGCAACGCCTATCTCAATCAGGCCTGCACGCAGCAGACGCTGGACATCATCGACGAGATCAACTACGGCGACCACACCATCAAGTCCGCGCTGACCGGCATTGTGCTCAAGAGCGACGACTTCTCCATCGAGCTGGATCAGGTGAACGCGCTTTACAAGGAGTTCCACGATTCGCTGATCAACGGCGTGAAGGGCGCCGACGGCTGGCAGGCCTATTATGACGAGTACATCGACAAGATGCAGAAGGCCGGCCTCGAGAAGGTGCTTGCGGGCTATCAGGCGCAGGTCGACGCGTATCTGGACAAGTAATCCTCCCTCATGCGCCGCGTCTTGGCAGGCAGGCAAAAGTATGCTATAACTCAGGCAAACGGGGCGTTCGTCGCAGCGGCGGACGCCCCGTTTTCAGGAAGAGAGAGTAAGGAGAACGCCATGAAACTCACGCTCACCGAAAATCTTCATCATCCGGGGTTCGACTGGCCGGAAAGCCTTGTCCTCCTCCCCGCCGAGCGCCCCGAAAGCGCCGCCTTCCATCTGACCGACGAAAGCGGCTCTCAATACGCCGCGCAATGGGTGGAGGACGAAGGGAAAATCGCGCTGATCACCGCGCTGAACTGCGCCGATGAAAAGTGCTTTGCCATAGAGAGCGGCGCTGCGCCGCGCGCAATGCGCTGGGAACAGGGGGCTGACGGCTTCCGGGCGGACAACGGCGCTGTGCGGCTCGAGATCCCCTCCGCCGCCGACGCGCTCTTTACGCTGCGCATGACCGGAACAAATATCGCCGGAACGGCGCGGCTCAATGTGCCCGTGCTGGAAAAGCGCGTGACGGTGCGCCATGCGGGCGATGTGTTCGCCGAGGTCGCGATCGACGCGCTCTGCGGCGATAAAAAGCGTTACCGCGCGGCGCTGCGTCTGGCGCTGGGCATGGAGTTTGCCGAGCTGCTGGAGGAAATCGGCGGCTTTGCCCGCGAGGAAAACGCCGCGATGACAATCGAATGGCAGGGCTTCTCTCCCATCCGGCGCTGCAATCACTACCGCGGAACAGAGTATATCGATCAGTATCTGGAGCCGGACGGCCGCATACCGACGCTCGTCGCGCCCTTCGACAGCTGGGTGAGCTGGTGGCAGGACAAGACGGTCTCCTTTGCGGATGAATGCAGCAGCATCGGCGTGTTCATCCGCCATGCCGAAAAGTGGGACGACCACGAATACGCGCTCTGGCGCTCCTCCGGCACGCTGGCCGTGCGGTTCTACTATCGCGATGAAGCGCTGTTATTCTATTATCCGCTCGCCGAGGGGACGCGCGGCAGCGCCATCGCGTTCTTTGAAAACGCGGAGGACACCGCCGCCTGTCCTGCCCGGTCAGACGGATTGTTCACGCAGGACAAGACGTCCGAGAAGCGGCTGACGCACATCGAAGAATTGTGGTACTGGCAGGAGTACATCGCGCTGGACAAGGTGAAGGACTGGGTGCTGCGCTGGGATGAGGACAAGAGCGCCTTCCCCCGCTTCTTTACCGACGATCAGCTTCCGACGAACGGCTTTGATCTGTGGTATCTCGGCGCTGTGCGGGAGCTTACGCCCGCGATGGCGGAAAAGGTGGTCTACGAGTTGTCCAACTCGCTCAACAATCTGGCGCGCACCGGCGCAGTCTCCAACCGCGAATTTTACGACTGGGCCGTGCTGTTTGACCGCACCATCCCGCAGATGAACGACAGGCAGTATGGCGATCTGCGCGCCGCGTTCGCCTTCTGCGCTTATGCGTTCTCGGATGAGAACTACATGCCCATCCGCAATATGCTCGCCGGACATCCGAATTTCCTGATGGACGCGCGCGGCGTGGCGGGCGTGGCGGCGGCGCTGTTCCCGCATCATCCCCACGCGGACGTATGGCGGCACGAGTTCGAGCTGGCTGTGGCGCGCAATCTCAAGTATCACACGCGCCCCGACGTGAAGGCCTGGAACGCGCTGGGCGGGCGCTGGACGGAAAATCTGGGCTGCTATGTTCATGCCATGCTGCGGCCGCTCAGCCAGGCGCAGTATCTGCTGCATGCAACCTATGGCGACTATGTCGCGCTCTATCCGGCGCTGCCCCGGCTCTGGTCTTTCCTGCTCGGGACGCTCTCCGCGCCGGTGGACGGCGTGCGGCGCTTCCCCTCGATCGGCGCGCATAGCTATGCGCGGCCTGCGGACAGCTATCAGCTGCTGCAATGGGGCGACGCGCTGTTTAACTATGAGCCGCTGCTCGCCGAAGCGCTCTATTCGCTCGGCAACAAGGCGCGCGGCGGGTTTGAAGAGGCCGGCGCGGGCACGTCGCACTATCGGCCGCTTGCCAATCGCCCCGAGGCCGAAGCGCACGGCACGCGCCCGCAGCTGGCCAGCGCCAAATACACCGGCTATGGCTATGTCATGCGCAGCGAAGCCTATGACCCGGAGGAGATGACCGTCGAGCTGATCCAGATCGACGAAGGGCCGAACTACCGCTGGGGCATCGCGGGCGCGGGCGGCTGCGGCAGCCTGTGTTATTACGCCGCTGGCAAATGCTGGAGCGCGCAGCGTGCCGAGGATATGGGCGACTGGAACAAGGGCGACGCGCAGGCCTGCTGCAATTTCGGCGTGCTCGTCGGCAATGAATACCTCAGCGTCGGCCGCAGCGAGCTGACCGAGCCGCTGTACGACTTTGGCTTTGCCCAGTATGCGCGCGTGAACGCGAACGAGAAGGCGGCGGCGTTCTACCGCTGCCGCAGCGTCATTATGAGCGGAAACGACTATATCACCGTCTACGACGCGGTGACCGACATGCACGTTCACGGCCGCTTCAGCTGGTTCAACGAGGGGAAGGGCAATCTGCCCGCCATCGTGCAGCTCAAGCCGGGCGCGCCGGGCGTGGACAGCGATGGCGGCGTGCCGATCGATATGCCCGCGCTCAAGCCGGACGAAACCTTCTGCGGCCGCTATTACGAGGGCAGCGGCGACTTTTTGACCTATGTCTCCCATCGCCGCACGAACGCCGACCGCGGCGTATACACCACTGCGACCGATTACGGCGTGATGGTCGAGCTTCAGGGGCGCACCGATTACGTATTCCACCACGCCGCAAAGATTCGCCACACAGGCGCGGATATGCGATTCACCGGCCACGCGGGCCTCGTGCGCGTATACGGCAAAACGAAGGCGCAGGCCGCGCTGTTCGACGGCAGCGAGATCGGCGTGAGCGGCGTACATATCGAGTGCAAAAACGCCGGCGTGGGATTTACCATCGAGAATCGGCAGATCAGCGGCATAATCGAAGCCAGGGAGAACGCCGCCATTGCGCTGCACATCGATTTTCCCTGCGCGGATTATCGCCTGTATTGCGGCGGCGAACCCGCATCGTTCACCCGCACGGAGGACGGCCTGCGCTTCACTGTGCCTGCCGGACGCACCGCATTCGAGTGGACGTCGCTAGACGCGCAGCCCCTGCCGCCGCAGATCACCTTGGTCGTCGCACGGGACGGCGGCGCGGACGTTTTCTGGACCGGCCGCGCCGAGCGCTGGCAGCTGGAAATCAGCGCGGACAACGCGAAAACCTGGCGAACGCTGGCCGAAACCGAGCAGACGCGCTGTGCCCTCCGCGGCCTGAAAAACGGCAAGCTGCATGTGCGCGTGCGCGGTATAAACGGCAACCGCGCGGGCGAGCCCTGCTGGGAATACCCCGTCTATCTGACCGACCAGCCGGCGCAGGCTCCGGACGGACTGCGCGTCGTCCGCACGGAGGCCGGCTATGCCGTCAGCTGGGGACAGGTGCTGGGCGCGGCGGAATACTGCCTCTATCGACTGACCGAATCAGGACGGACACTGGTCTATCGCGGCTCGGCGTGCCGCTGGAACGCCCCGGCGGAAGACGCGGCCTACTGCGTTTCCGCTGTGAACGGCAACGGCGAGGGCGCAGTTTCCCCCGCGCGCGCCACACGCGCCGACGGTCTCGAGCGCTGGGATCCAAAAACCGCCGAGCGCTTCCGCCGATACTGCACCAGCCACGAGTATGGCTACGGCTTCTACGATTTCTGGCATGATTATCTGAAGCCCAATGTGGGTGATTATCCGGACTGAGGCGAAGGCGGCGTATGCCTGCGGACGCGCTGATGGATTCGTTTCTGCCATGGGTCAAAACGCCGCTCTGCGGCAATACAGTCTCCATCCGGCAACGGATATTGCCGCGCCAGGCCCCTAATCCGCTTGAACCGCAGGCGAAAGCAGGCGTTTTCGGATTCGATCAATAGTAAAGGCGTTCCGCGTCAGACAAATATCCAACCAGTTAAAGAGCCTGCCGTCTGGAAAATACAGACAGCAGGCTGAGTGTGTATTCACATTATTGACAATAAATGAATGTCTGATATATAGAGCCATACAAATTGCACATGGACAATACAAGAAGATAGCAAAGTGTCTCCCGATACAGCGCGGAAACGCCATCGTGAGCAGTATTTGGCTCTTTTTAAGATACTTGAGATTTCTATGTTCGGCGGCTGTCCGGCGGGGACGAGCGGCTGGCGGAGGACGGCACCAGCGAGGCCTTCTTCCGCGCGCCGCGGCGAGCGCTTCACGCATTTTCCGCAATCCTTCACGCAATCGCGGGCGCGGCGTTTACACGGGGCGCGCTATAATAACGTAGAAAGACCGCTTCTGGCGACGACGGGAGGATGGAGAATATGAAAAAATACGCGGCGATTCTGGCGGCGCTGATGCTGCTGACGGCGGCCACGGCCTGCGCGGAGGGCGAATTCCGCACGGCGCAGGCGATGGGGCCGTTTTCCGAGGGCTATGCCGCCTTCCAGAACGAGCAGGGCCTGTGGGGCTACATTGACCGCGCGGGCAATGTGGTCGTCGATCCGGCATGGGCGCTGGCCGATCCGTTCATCGAGGGCATAGCGCGCGTTGGCACGGCCGATCATCATTACGGCTATATCGACATGACCGGCAATGTGATTTTCCAGCCGGTCAGCACTGCGGCGACAGACTTTCATGACGGGCTGGCCACGGTGCAGGTGGACGGCGCATACGGCTTCATCGCGCCTGACGGCAGTTATGCCTATGAGAAGCGCTGGACGAACGCCGGCTATTTCAGCGAAGGGCTGGCTTCCGCCGCAGACGGCGGGGCGGTCGGCTTTATCGACAAGGATGGAAACATGGTCATCGCGCCGCAGTGGGAGCGCGCCTATGGCTTTTCGGAAGGACGCGCCGCCGTACGCAGTGGAAAAGTGTGGGGCTTTATCGACGCGCAGGGCAATGTGATCGTCGCGCCGCAGTACGAGTATGGCGCGTTCTATTCGGAAGGCCTGGCGGCTGTGAATCTGAACGGCCTGTACGGCTATATCGACGCGCAGGGCGAGACTGTGCTGCCCTTTGCCTACGAGGTGGCGTCGAGGTTTGCGGATGGCCGCGCCTGGGTCAAGCAGGACGGGCTTTACAGGCTGATCGACAGGAGCGGCAGAGAGCTGAGCGGCGAATACTGGGACAACGTGTTCAGTGAATTCAACCGCGCCGCGTACAGCCGCGTGATGAGAAACGGCCTGTGGGGCTATGCGGATGAAAACGGCGCGGTCGCGCTCCAGCCAGTTTATGCGAAGGCCACGCGCTTTAGCGACGGTCTGGCGGCTGTTCAGAAGAACGGAATGTGGTATCTGATCGACGAGCATGGCGTGGACGTTCTCTCCGGTGAGGACACGCAGGCCTGAGCGTATTTTATGGCGGCGCGCAAGGCGTATGGCGGACTGGCGCGCCGCTTTTTTGTGCTTAACAGGCGAAAACAGCAGGAATAATGTGCAATGTGTGAAGCGCGTGAGGGACAGCTTTTTTCATCGATCGCCGATGGTATTCCATCCTGTGAACGCTCCGGCGCAGCACGGCTCGGAATGATCTGAATTCGAGCTTGACAGGGTATTTTTTCACGCGGATGCTCGAGCAGCGCACCGCTGCGGCGCAGGGATTGTCCTTTGAGGATCTGCGCCGCGGCGTTTTTTTCTTTGAGTGAGAAAATGCGCAGCGCGCCATATTGATGGCGTCAGACGGGCGCTGAGGATAAAAATCGCATGGACTTGCAGGCCTGCCCGCTGGAGACGGCGCTTTCGCTCGTTTCCAAGCGTTGAAGGCGCTGATGCTGCGCGGTCTGCTTGCGGGGATGAAACGCTTCGGCGCGCTGCGCAAGTCGCTTGCCGGTCTTTCGCAGAATATGCTTACAGCCAACCTGCGCCACGAAATCCGACGAACTGCTGACACGCACGGCCTATGCTGGGGTTCCGCCGCGCGTTCGTCTGGGAGACTGACCGGCAGGCGCGCAAACGGCCGGGCGGCGGGCAAGCAGCCGACACACCGGACGGAAGCTGTATATTTGACAGCGAAAACAAGCTGGTGTATACTAATGGCAAATTCGTCAATACGAGTGTTTCGCGAATCATCGAGCTGTATGTTGGAGATGAAACGGACACTGATTCAGCCAGGCAAGTAATATTTGATGGTGAAAAGGAAGGTGCGGATCTTGGCAAAATACAAGGAATGGTCGAAAGCTGTTTTGGAGAGGGAAGTATCCTGGTCTATACACGAGAAGATGGGCGAGGAAATGCGCGGCAAAACGGACGCGGAAAAAGTGGAAATCTCCAAAAAGTACGCAAAGATGATCATGGAGACCTGTCCTCCCCGGAAACGAGAAAGTACGCGCTGAAAAAGAACGTCGAGCAGATCGAGGATCTGGTGGCCGTCCACAACACGACGGCGGACAAGCTGAAAAAGGCGCTCGATCTGGGCGGCTTCCCGATGCCGAGCGTCGCCGTGACGAAAACCGGCATTGTCCACTCGAACTTCGGCAAGATCACGCTGACATTCGGGCGCGGGACCGTCAAGCTGTTGCCGCCGGGCGCAGGAGGCGCACTGCCTGAAGCCGAAAAGGCGATCGAACCGGGGCGCGCTCTGTTCGCAGGGAGATTGGCGCGCCTTTTGCGGCAGCGCCGCGCAGAAAAAAACGAAAGGCGCTTGCCATCAGTCAAACATTTTTATGAATCATCCGTAAATAAATATTGCAATTATGGCGTGGCGATGATATAATTTTTTGTGTCGCTGCAGGAAATGAACGACAAATTCGTCACTGCCTGCGCGGATGCGTGAAATCCAAGAAATATGAGGGATGACTGCATGAAAAAGAGACTGAATCTTTCCGAGACGTTCGCCGTGGGCAGCATGCTCTTCGGGCTGTTTTTCGGCGCGGGCAATCTGATCTTTCCGGTGTTTATGGGGCAGTGCGCCGGCGCGCGCGTCTGGCCGGCGGTGATCGGCTTTCTGATCACCGGCGTGGGCATACCGCTTCTGGGCGTGGCCGCGATGGGCATGAGCCGCAGCGACGGGCTGATGCAGATGAGCAGCCGCGTGGGGCGCGGCTACGGTCTGTTTTTCACCTGCGCGCTGTATCTGACGATCGGGCCGTTCTTTGCGATTCCGCGCTGCGCGTCCACGTCGTTTTCCGTGGGCATTGCGCCGATGCTGACCGACTCCCCGTCGGCGGGCTGGGCGATCTGGGTGTTCTCGCTGCTGTTCTTTGCGGCGGTGCTCTGGTTCTCGCTGCGCCCGGGCAAGATACTCACGTGGGTGGGCAAGCTGCTCACGCCGCTCTTCCTGCTGGCGCTGGGTCTGCTCATTGTCACGGCGCTGGTGAAGCCCATGGGCGCGGTCGCGACGGTCGAGCCGCAGCCCACATATGCCCGGGGCGCGTTTTTCACCGGCTTTATCGACGGATACAACACCATGGACGCGCTGGCCAGTCTGGCGTTCGGCATCGTGGTCATTACGACGATACAGCGTCTGGGCGTGACCGAGCCGGCGTACATCGCGGGCAATACCGTGCGCTCCGGCCTGTTCGGCTGCCTGATCATGGCGGTCATATACGTCATGCTGGCGGTTGTGGGCGCGCAGAGCCACGCTGTGTACGAGCTTTCCGTGGACGGCGGCGCGGCGCTCAATCTGATTGCGACGCACTATTTCAAAAATGCGGGCGGCATTGTGCTGGCCGTGATCGTGACGCTGGCCTGCCTCAAGACGGCGGTCGGTCTGGTGACCAGCTGCGGCGAGATGTTCTGCGAGATATTCCCGCACGGCCCGAGCTACACGGTGTGGGCGATCGGCTTCAGTGCGCTGTCCTTCCTGATTTCGACGATGGGGCTGAGCGCGATCATCGCCTGGTCTCTGCCTGTGCTGATGTTCCTCTTCCCGCTGGCCATTACGCTGATTCTGCTCTCGCTTTTCGGCGCGCTGTTCAATTATGACCGCCGCGTTTTCGTGAGCGTGACCGCATTTACGCTGGTCGCGGCGACATTCGATCTGCTCAAGGCGCTGCCCTACGGCCTTCATGGGGCAAAGACAATCAACGCGCTGATCGGCGTGGGAAGCTGGCTGCCGCTGTCCGAGCTGGGGCTGGGCTGGGTGTGCCCGGCGGCGGTGGGACTGGTGATCGGATTGGCGCTGCACATCGCCCTGCCCGAGCGCAAGACTGCCTGACGCGGGCGCTGCCGAGCGGCTGATGTTCCGCGCCGCATGAATCAGCTCGAAAGGCAGACCGATCGCAGACCGATCGCAGACCGGCCGCATGAAGAGAGCGCTGAATCGCTGCGCAAATTTGATTTTTGCGTTCGGCGCGGCTGGATGTTTACAGAAGCGCCTTTGGCGGCTGCTTCGGCACGGCGCGCTTTCTGACGGCGGTTTTATTGAAGCGGTGAATTATTCAATCAGCGGATGAGGAAGGCGTCTCCCCATCCGCTTCGCTTGTCTCTTTGGGGCGGGAACGCCGCTGCGAAGAGACAAGCGGGAGAGCGTCTTCTTTCCCGGACATATTCGGCGCGCCGTCCGGAAGGGGGAAACATTACGATACAGAGAGGGGTTAAACGATGGAAGAGGCGTGGAAAACGGCCATGTCGGACAGGCTGGGCGAGCTGATCGATCAGCTGACGCTGGACAGGGTGCAGGTGAACCGCACCGGCGATCAGATGATCGTGTTTATGCACGCGGGCCGCATCATGACCGAGAGCGAATATGACAAAATCAAGAATACGTTCCGCGCGTTCTTCCGGGGCGTCAATCTGACGCTCAAGCTGAGCTATCCCTCGTTCGGGCCGGCGCTGTGCGCGGATATTTCGCAGTATCGCGATTTTCTGACGCGTCAGCTGGGCAAGGCCTCGCCCGGCTCGATTCCCGCGCTCAAAAACGCCGCGTGGACGTTCGAGGACGGTGCGCTGACGCTGGGCTTTCAGGATGATGTGAGCGCGTCCTATGCGCGGCATCGCGGGCTGGACAGAATGCTCGCGAACATACTGAAGGACGAGTTTGCCGTGACCTGCCCGGTGCGCGTGGCGGCGAGCGGCGACGAGAAGGAGCGCCTGCGCCAGATTGCCGAGCGTCAGGCCGAGGAGGAGAAGCGTCTGGCCGCGCTGACGACGACCGCCCAGCCGGCCGCCGCGAAGAAGGCCGCGCCGCCCAAGGTGCTCTACGGCCGATCGATCGCCGATCCCGAGATCGAGATCAGAGAGCTGACCGAGGACGCGGGGCGCGTTGTGCTCAGGGGCGAGGTGCTCAAGGTCGAAACGCGGCCTCTGAAGAACGACACAACGCTGCTGATCACATTCGCGCTGACCGACTACACCGGCACGGTGAACATGAAGACGTTCGCGCGGATCAAGGGCGAGGAAAATCACGGCGCGCAGCAGCTGGAGGCGCTCAAGGAGGCGCTGCATCCGGGCGCGTGGGTCAAGGCGCGCGGCAAATACCAGATGGACAACTTCATGCACGAGATGGTCGTCATGGTGGACGACATCAACCGCGAGGAAGCGCCGCGCCGCGTTGACACGGCGATGAAAAAGCGCGTTGAGCTGCATATGCACACGCAGATGAGCGCCATGGACGGCGTGTCGTCCGCGTCCGATCTGATTTCTCAGGCCGCCAAGTGGGGGCATCCCGCCGTGGCGATCACCGATCACGGCGTATTGCAGGCCTTCCCCGAGGCGTTCGGCGCGGCCAAGAAGAACGACATAAAGCTCATCCCCGGCTGCGAGGCGTATCTGATCGACGACGCGGCGCAGATCGTCGATATGCCGGATAATCGGCCGCTCGACGGCGCGGCATACGTCGTACTGGACGTCGAGACCACCGGCCTGAACACCGCCACCGACATGATCATCGAGATCGGCGCGGTGCGCATTGAAAACGGCGTGGAAGTGGCGGAGTATTCGCAGCTGATCAATCCCGAGCGGCCGATTCCCGAAAAGGTGATCGAGCTGACCGGCATCACGCCCGGCATGGTGCAGCATTCGCCCACAATCGGCGAGGTGATCGGCGAGTTTGCCGAATTCTGCAGGGGCGCTGTGCTGGTGGCGCACAACGCGTCGTTCGACATGGCGTTTTTCGACCGGGCGTTTCGGGCGGCGGATATTCCGTTTGATCATCCCAAGCTGGACACGCTCACGCTGGTGCGCAATGTCTATCCCGAGCAGAAGTCGTTCAAGCTGGGCGCGATGTGCAAATTCCTGGGCATCAACCTCTCCAAGGCGCACAGAGCCGTTCACGACGCGCGCGCGACCGGCGAAATGCTGCTCATCGCGCTCGAAAAGCTGCGCGGCGAGCACGACGCGGCCACGCTTGACCGGCTCAACGAGGTGTTCGTGGGCGATTCGGGCGGGCAGTCGTATCACATCATACTGCTGGTGTGCAATCAGCAGGGTATGTTCAACCTCAACCGGCTGGTCAGCGAGGCGCATCTGCACTACTTCCACAGAACGCCGCGCATTCCCCGCGGGCTGATAAAGCGCTATCGCGAGGGGCTGATCGTGGGCAGCGCCTGCGAGGCGGGCGAGCTGTTCCGCGCCATGGTGGCCGGGAAGGACGACAAGACGCTTGCGCGCATCGCGAAATTCTATGATTATCTCGAAATTCAGCCGATCGGCAACAACGAGTTCATGATCCGAAACGGCACGGCGAAGGACGAGGAGGCGCTGCGCGACTACAACCGCCGCATCGTGGCGCTGGGCGAAAAGCTGAATTTGCCCGTCTGCGCGACCGGCGACGTGCACTTCAAAAACCCGACCGACGCGATATTCCGCGCCATCATAATGAACGCCAAGGGCTTTGAGGACGCGGACAAGCAGGCGCCGCTCTACTTCCGCACGACCGACGATATGCTGAATGAATTTTCCTATCTCGGCCCCAGCAAGGCGATGGAGGTGGTTGTGGACAATCCCAACGCCATTGCCGAGCGCGTGGAGAAGGTGAGCATATTCCCCAAGCACCCCGAGGGCAAGGAGACGTTCCAGCCGTTCTGGCCGGATGCGGAGAACTTTATACGCACGCAGTCCTATCGCCGCGCGCACGAGCTCTACGGCGATCCGCTGCCTGAGATCGTTCAGGCGCGTCTGGACAAGGAGCTGGGGTCGATCTGCGGCTACGGCTTTTCGACGCTGTACAACATCGCCGTCAAGCTGGTCAAGAAGTCCATGTCGGACGGCTATATCGTCGGCTCGCGCGGCTCGGTCGGCTCGTCGTTCGTGGCGCACATGACCGGCATCACCGAGGTCAACGCGCTGCCGCCGCACTATGCGTGCCAGAGCTGCCATCACGTCGAGTTTGACGTGCCGGAGGAATACACCTGCGGCCTTGATCTGCCGCCGAAAAACTGCCCGGTCTGCGGCGCGCTGATGATGAAGGACGGCTTCAACATTCCCTTCGAGGTCTTTCTGGGCTTCAAGGGCGACAAGGTGCCCGACATCGATCTGAACTTCTCCGGCGAGTATCAGCCGGTGGCGCACAACTATGTCAAGGAGCTCTTTGGCGTCAAGCAGGTCTACCGCGCAGGCACGATGGGCACTGTGGCCGAGAAAACGGCCTACGGCTATGTGCTCAAATATCTCGAGCAGCACGGCCTGACCGCCAGCAACGCAGAGAAGGACCGTCTGGCGGCGGGCTGCACCGGCGTCAAGCGCACCAGCGGCCAGCATCCGGCCGGCATGGTCGTCGTGCCGGAGGAATACGAGATCTATCAGTTCACCGCGATACAGCATCCCGCCGACGATCAGACCAGCGACGTGATCACGACGCACTACGACTTCAACTCCATGCACGACGTGCTGGTCAAGCTGGACATACTCGGCCACGATGATCCGACCATGCTGCGCAAATTGCAGGATCTGACCGGCGTTGCGCCGCAGGCTGTGCCGCTGGACGATCCCGAGGTGTATCGCAACATCATATCGCTGTTCAGCACGCCGCAGGCGCTGGGCGTGACGCCGGAGCAGATCAACTGTCCGACCGGCACGCTGGGCATTCCCGAGTTCGGCACGACGTTCGTGCGCGGCATGCTGGTGGACACCAAGCCCTCCTCGATGGAGGAGCTGGTGCGCATATCCGGTCTGTCGCACGGCACGGACGTGTGGCTGGGCAACATTCAGGAGATCGTCAAGAGCGGCACGGCGACGCTGAAGAGCGCGCCCTGTACGCGCGACGACATCATGAATCAGCTCATCGCCTGGGGCGTGCCCAGCAAGATGGCGTTCGACATCATGGAGTTCACCCGAAAGGGCAAGGCGGCCAAGGCGGGCGGCGTGTTCAAAGAGGGCATGGAGGAGGCCATGAAGGCGGCGAATGTGCCCGACTGGTTCATCGACGCGTGCCGCAAGATCGGCTATATGTTCCCCAAGGCGCACGCCGTGGCCTATGTGACGATGGGCCTGCGCATCGCCTATTTCAAGATCTACTATCCGACGGAGTATTACGCCTGCTATCTCAAGCGCAACATCGAGAAGTTCGACGGCTCGAAGATGGTCTGCTCGCTCGACCATGCGAAGAACTGGATGGCGGAGCTGCAGGCTTTGCCCAAGGAGGAGCGCGACAAGCAGGACGACGTGATCAGCATGCTGGAGATACTCATCGAGATGCTGACGCGCGGCATAAAGCTGCTGCCGGTGGATGTGTACAAATCGCACCCCGAGGATTTCGTCATCGAGGCGGAAAAGACAATCCGCGCGCCGCTCAACTCTCTGCCCGGGCTGGGTCTGAGCGCCGCCGAGAACCTCGCAAGGATTCGCGAGGACGGCCCGTTCATATCGCAGGAGGATATGGTTCGCCGCAAGGTGGCCAAGTCCATCGTCGAGATGCTCAAGAATGTCGGCGCGCTGGGCGATATGCCCGAAAGCAGTCAGGTCAGCCTCTTCGACATGCTCTAGGCAGGCTGAGCCTGCATGCACACCGCTTCGCGCGTTGCAACCCGACTCCGCGCCGCTTGGGGGCGGCTCGAGTCTGGATGTTTGAGCGTGTAGATAACATCTTTATACAGCCCGACCCGCCCGGCCATAAATTAGAGCCGGGCGGGTCTTTCCGTGTGCCCGGGTGACGGCGGCGCGTATACGCATTAACCCGACCCCGCCGCAGCGTGAGGAGAGTCCAGAGAGTCGAAGACTCTTTGGCGCAGTCTGGGGCGCCCAGCGTACTCCCCGCGGAAAGCATTACAAAGCCAATGCGATTGCGCAAAGACGCACAAGCGCTGCGTATTCGCACCAACACAGCCCCGCCGCGTAAAGCGCACTTTCTCACTCGGCCAGCCCCTGAGGAGAGTCCAGAGAGTCGAAGACTCTTTGGCGCAGTCTGGGGCGCGGAGCCCCAGCGTACTCCCCGCGGAAAGCGCAGCAACGCCAATGCGGCTGCGCAAAAGCGCACAAAGGCCGCGAACCCGCACCAACGCAACCCCGCCGCAGCGTGAAGAGAGTCCAGAGAGTCGAAGACTCTTTGGCGCAGTCTGGGGCGCGCAGCCCCAGCGTACTCCCCGCGGAAAGCATTACAAAGCCAATGCGATTGCGCAAAGACGCACAAAGGCCGCGCCGCCAGCCCCGTAACTCCGTTTCCTCGTCCCCCGCATCCCCGGTAACCCGTCGAGATCGCCTGCAAGAAACGTCCAAACCCGAAGTGAACCCACAAAGGCAGATAATCGAACAACACCGCGAGAACGCACAAATGGCGATCCCGACCCGGCGGAACAGAAACGCAAGCTGCCGCAAGCCGTCCTGTTTGTCGCAAGACAAACAGCAGGCGTGAACCAAAGGCAAAACCACAACAGAACCGCATCGCCGAGCGCCTATCGAAGGCAAGCGCCGCAGCAATAGCCCGCGAATAAACGCACAAACTCGAAGTGAACCATCCAAGGCAGATAACCGAAAAACGCCCCGAGAACGCACAAAGGCGATCCCGACCCGCGGAATAGGAACGCAAGATATCGCAAGCCGTCCTGTTTGTCGCAGGATAAACAGCAGGCGTGAACCGAGGGCAAAGCGCCGCGACAGAACCGCATCGCCGAGCGCCTATCGAAGGCAAGCGCCGCAGCAATAGCCCGCAAATAAACGCACAAACTCGAAGTGAACCAGCCAAGGCAAGATAACCGAAAAACGCCCCGAGAACGCACAAAGGCGATCCCGACCCGGCGGAACAGAAACGCAAGCTGCCGCAAGCCGTTCTGTTTGTCGAAAGACAAACAGCAGGCGTGAATCAATGGCAAAGCGCCGCGACAGGAGTTCAAAGAGAGCCATGAACCAAACGCCAAAGCCCGAACAGAAACGCCCCCCAGCCGCACGCCAACCGCCCCAAAAAACGCCGCGGGGTCGTCCTTCTATCTCTGATTTTTCCACTGCGTGGGCGTGCGGCCGGTCACATCGCGGCAGGCGCGGTCGAGCGCGCGCAGGCTGGAAAATCCGCTGCGATGCGCGATTTCCTCGATCGGCAAATTCCCCTCGCGCAGCAGAGAAAGCGCCGTGTCCAGCCGGCAGCGCGTGAGCAGCGTGCGGAAATTCACGTTCAGCGCGCGATTGAAGCGCCGCGAGAGATAGTGCTTTTCGTAGCCCAGCGCCTCGGCCAGACCCGCCATGGTGAGCGATTCGTCGCCGGCGCGCTCGCTCATCTCGGCCAGCGCCCGCGCAATCAGCTCGTCCGTCTCGCTGCCTGTGACCAGCTCCGCCTGCTCGATGAACGCGGATAAGAGCGCATAGAGCGCCGCTCTGCGCCGATAGGGCGATGAACGCTCATATTCGAACACCGCGCGCGCATAGCCAAAATCGCACGCATCGGGGCGAAAAACGCTCGATACGGCGTGCCTGCCGCGCAGAAAGGCGAACACATCGCCCGCATAGTCGGCAGAAAACACCGTCACGATGATATCGGACGCGGCGCTCGTCGAATAGCCGTGCGGCTCGTGCGGGAGGATGAGCGCCGCCTCGCCCGCATGGAGCGTCTCTGTGCGCGCGCCCACGTTCAGCGTGATTTCGCCGCTCAATGCGATCGTCAGCTCGGGCTCGCGGTGCAGATGCGTCGAAAACGCGAAATCCGTGTAGCGCCGACAGTCGTAATGGCCGGGCACGAGCGAATTTTCAATCTGATAATAGGCCATGCGCACACCTCGAAAAGACACTTTTTGTCTCATATTGTATACCCGCGCGTATTCCATTTCGGAAAAAATCGTGTTAAAATAGACTTGGAAAATAAAATGCACAGGGAGGCTTTTTGGCATGAAGAACGACGTCACGATACTCTTCGCCCAGTCCCGCGGCACGATCAGCCCGAACATATACGGCCACTTTACCGAGCATCTCGGCGGCGTGTTTTACGACGGGCTGTGGGTGGGCGAGGACAGCGCGGTTGAAAACGTGCGCGGATGGCGCAAGGCGCTTGTGGACAGCTTTAAGAAGATCAATCCCAGCATTGTGCGCTGGCCGGGCGGCTGCTTTGCCGAGACATACGACTGGCGCGACGGCATTGGCCCGCGCGAGAAGCGGCCGCGGCGCATCAACTGGTGGTATAACTGGGACAGGCGCGTGGAGAGCAATCAGGTGGGCACGCACGAGTTTATGGATTTCTGCGATCAGGTGGGCGCGCAGCCCTACGTCGCGGCCAACATGACCACGCTGCCCGCGCTGCACATCCGCAACTGGATGGAATACTGCAACGCGCCCGCGCATGAAACCACGCTGGCCGACGAGCGCGCCGCAAACGGCCATGAGGCGCCCTTTGGTGTGCGCTACTGGGGCATCGGCAACGAGAACTGGGGCGGCGGCGGCAACATGAGCGCCGAGATGTGCGCGCGCGAGTATATGCGCTTTGATACGATCTGCTCCAGCCTGCCCGGCGAGAAGATCACTGTGGCCTGCGGCGCGAACGGGCACGACGTTTCCTGGACGCGCGAGATGATGCGCACAATGGCGCAAAAGGGCGTAAGGCCCGGCGCGCTCAGCGTGCACTACTACTGCGGCACAGCCGGCGCGCCTCAGGAGTTCACCGACGACGAGTGGTATCAGCTGCTGCATCAGGCGAACTATATGCAGAACATCGTGGACGACAACCGCGCGGCCATGGACGAGTTCGATCCCGAGCGCCGCGTCATGATGTATGTCGACGAGTGGGGCTG
>CAKUAV010000048.1 GCA_934636425.1 uncultured Clostridia bacterium | reverse complement strand
CGGTGATCTATCGCCGCACCGAGGCCGAGCTGCCCGCCCGCCGCGAAGAGGTCGAGCACGCGATGGAGGAGGGCATCGAGTTCAGGTTCCTGACCAACCCGGTCGAGGTGCTCGCCGGCGAGCAGGGCTGGATGCGCGGCGTGCGCTGCCAGCGGATGGAGCTGGGCGAGCCGGACGCTTCCGGTCGCCGTCGTCCGGTGGCGGTCGAGGGCAGCGAGTTCGACCTGGAGATGGACTGCATGATCATGGCGCTGGGCACCTCGCCCAACCCGCTCATCAAGTCCACCACCCAGGGTCTTGAAACCCAGAAGTGGGGCGGCATCGTGGCCGACGAGGCGACCGGTCTGACCTCCCGCGAGGGCATCTACGCGGGCGGCGACGCGGTGACCGGCGCGGCGACCGTCATACTGGCCATGGGCGCGGGCAAGACCGCCGCCAGGGCCATCGACGAGTCCTTCGGCGGGCAATGACGTGAAACGGCGACGCGCGCAGAAGAGCATCGCAGGCGACCGCCAGACAGTCGGCGAGTGCGCTGCGCGCGCCCTCTTCATCCGCCGCGATATCATCAGGGAATACGAACCATTGAACATCCACGATACGCACAAGGAGGAAAATTAACATGGTTGATCTTCGTGTTTGCATCGGCAGCTCCTGTCATCTCAATGGCGCGCACGGCGTCATCGCGACCTTTCAGCAGATGATCGAGGAAAACAAGCTCCACGACAAGGTGAAGTTTGAAGCTTCGTTCTGCATGCATCAGTGCGCCAAGAGCGGCGTATCCGTCTCCGTGAACGGAGAGGTCTATCGCGTGGAGCCGGACAATGCGCGCGCGTTCTTTACGGAGACCGTGTTGCCACTGGCCCGGTAAGGGCATTTTCGAATGAGGCGGTCCGGCGGCGATTTTCCGCGCAGGCCGGCTCTATGACTCATGTGTCCCGATCCGTCCTCTTTCGATAGAAAATCTATCGATAAGCAAGCGGATGGATAGGCAATATACGACCTAATAACGCGAGGAGGGTGTTTTATGATTAAGGTTTCTATTATTGGAACGGGAAGTGTCGGCTCGACGATCGCCTACTCTCTGGCCATCATGGGTGTGGCTTCCGAAATCGTGCTGATTGACATCAATCAGGAAAAGGCGCTGGGCGAGGCGCTGGATATCCGTCAGGGCGCGCCGTTCTTCGGCCCCTGCGCCGTCTATGCCGGCACCTACGAGGACGCGAAGAATTCCGACATCGTCGTGCTGACCTCCGGCATCGCCAGAAAGCCCGGCCAGACCCGTCTGGAGCTGGCTCAGATCAACGTGGGCATCACCAAGTCGATCATTCCGGAGATCACCCGTCAGGCGCCCGACGCCACCTACATCATCGTCAGCAATCCGGTCGACATACTGACCTATACGTTCACCAAGCTCTCCGGCATTCCGGAGAACCGCATCATCGGCTCGGGCACGATACTCGACACCGCCCGTCTGCGCGCGCGCATTTCCGAGTATTTCCACATCAGCCAGAGCAACGTCCACGCCTATGTGTTCGGCGAGCACGGCGATTCTGCGTTCATTCCGTGGTCTGTGGCGAACGTGTCCAATGTGCCGATCGACGAGTGCCAGAAGGTGCTGGGTCATTCGCCGCTGGAGAATCCGGCGCTGGACTATGACGAGATCGAGCAGTATGTCAAGAAGTCGGGCGGCCGCGTCATTGCGCGCAAGGGCGCGACGTTCTATGCCGTGTCGATTTCCGTCTGCCACATCATCAAGAGCCTCTTGAACGGCATGGACACCACCATGACCGTCTCCACAATGATGCACGGCGAGTACGGCATCGACGACGTCTGCCTGAGCACGCTCAACCTGGTGGGCAACAAGCAGGTGAACGGCAAGGTGCTCGTGCCGCTGACCGATCCCGAAATCGCCCGCCTGCGCGCCAGCGCGGATGTGCTCAAGGGCATCATCGGCGGCCTGACCATCTGAGCGCATGGCGCATGACCGGGCGGATGACTGTCAGCGCGCCGCCCGAGTCGTATATTTCACGCAACCGCATCCAAAACAGGAGGAACACATACAATGGAATACCGCATCGAACATGACTCCATGGGCGAGATGAAAGTCCCTGCCGACCGCCTGTGGGCGGCGCAGACCCAGCGCAGCCACGAAAATTTTGAGATCGGCGTGGGCATTGAAACCATGCCCGCCGAGATCATCCACGCCTTCGGCCTGCTCAAAAAGGCGGCGGCTCTGGCCAACCATACCCTGAAGCCCGAAAAGATGACCGACGAAAAGGTCAAGGCCATCACCGCGGCGGCCGACGAGGTCATTTCCGGCGAGCTGAACGGCCATTTCCCGCTGGTCGTGTGGCAGACCGGCTCCGGCACGCAGTCCAACATGAACGCCAACGAGGTCATTGCCAACCGCGGCAATCAGATTGCGGGCAAAAAGCTGCTGCACCCCAACGACGACATCAACATGAGCCAGTCCTCGAACGACACATTCCCCACCGCGATGCACATTTCCGCCGTGTTCGCCATTGAGGACAAGCTGCTGCCGGCCATCGAGGAGCTGATCGCGACGTTCAAGCGCCTGGAGGCCGAAAATGACGATGTGGTCAAGTCCGGCCGCACCCATCTGCAGGACGCCACGCCCATAAAGTTCAGCCAGGAGATTTCCGGCTGGCGTTCGAGCCTTGAGCGCGACGCGGAGCTGCTGAAGCTGGCCGTGAAGCCCCTCTACGAGCTGGCGCTGGGCGGCACCGCCGTCGGCACCGGCCTGAACGCGCCCAAGGCGTTCGGCGAGACCGTCGCCGCCGAGGTGGCCCGGCTGACCGGCAAGCCCTTTGTGACCGCGCCCAACAAGTTCCACTCGCTCACCTCTAAGGACGAGCTGGTGTTTGCCCACGGCGCGATCAAGGCGACCGCCTGCGACATGATGAAGATCGCCAACGACGTGCGCTGGCTGGCCTCCGGCCCCCGCGACGGTCTGGGCGAGATCCACATTCCCGAAAACGAGCCCGGCTCCTCCATCATGCCCGGCAAGGTCAATCCCACGCAGTGCGAGGCCGTCACCATGGTGGCCGTGCAGGTCATGGGCAACGACGTGGCGGTCGGCATGGCGGCCTCTCAGGGCAACTTTGAGCTGAACGTGTTCATGCCGGTTGCGGCCTACAACTTCCTGCAGTCCGCGCGCCTGCTGGCCGAGGCGATCGTGTCCTTCAACAGGAAGTGCGCCACGGGCATCACCGCCAACCGCGACAAGATGTACCACAACCTGCACAACTCGCTGATGCTGGTCACCGCGCTCAACCCCTACATCGGCTATGAGAACGCGGCCAAGACCGCCAAGAAGGCGTATCACGACAACATCTCTCTGCGCGAGGCCTGCGTGTCTCTGGGCTTTTTGACGCCCGAGCGCTTCGACGAGGTGTTCCATCCCGAAGAGATGGTCTGATTTTGACATAGACAGCGGGTCGCCCTTTCGGTCAATGGCCGGAGGGCGGCTCTTGTCGGCAATTCATACAGGAAAAAGCGGCAAGGGAGGCGGAGCGTTGTGAAGCGGGCGGGCGTATCGCGGGCGACGATGGGGCGTATTCCGCTCTATCTGAAATATCTCAAAAGCGCGGCGCACGGCGCTGAAAACATATCCGCCACGCAGCTGGCGCATACGCTCGGTCTGGGCGAGGTTCAGGTGCGCAAGGATCTGGGCGCGGTCAGCGGCGAGGGTCGCCCCAAGACGGGCTATAATGTAAATGATCTCATAACGGCTCTGGAAAGCTATCTCTCGGGCGCGTGCGCCAACGTCGTGATCGTGGGCGCGGGCAAGCTCGGGCGGGCGCTGCTCGACTACCGCGGCTTTGCCGCATACGGGCTGAACGTCGCCGCGGCGTTTGACATTGCGGTGGACGAGAAGACGCAGAGCGATTCGGGCAAGCCGGTTTATCCGATGGCGGCGCTGAGCGAATACTGCCGCGCGCATGAAACGCGCATCGGGATCATTGCCGTGCCGGAAAAAAGCGCGCAGATCGCCTGCGACCAGCTGGTCGAGAGCGGCGTGAGCGCGATACTGTGCTTTGCGCCCTGCACATTGTCGGCGCCGGAGGGCGTGCTGATCCAGTATGAGAATATGGCGCTGTCGCTGGCCTATTTGAGCAAGAAAATTTCGTGACCGGCCGGGGAGAGCGCGCGGCAGCATGTGCCGGCGGCGCTTTGTCCCGCGGAATGCGAGAGAGAAAGGAGCAGGTTCGATGGATTGTCTGACTCTGAAAAAATCCAACTGTAAAAACTGTTACAAGTGTATTCGTCACTGTCCCGTCAAGTCCATTCGCTTCTCCGGCAATCAGGCCTATATCATAGGCAACGAGTGCATACTGTGCGGACAGTGCTTCGTGGTGTGTCCGCAGAACGCCAAGCAGATCGTCGACGAGACGGAGAAGGTGAAGGTCTTTTTGCGCACCGGCGATCCGGTGATCGTCAGCCTTGCGCCGTCGTTCATCGCGAACTATGACGGTGTGGGCATCGAGGCGATGCGCACGGCGCTCAAAAAGCTGGGCTTCTTCGACGTTGAGGAGACCGCCGTGGGCGCGACCATCGTCAAGCGCGAATATGAAAAGATGCTTGCCGCCGAGAACAAGGACATCATCATCACGTCCTGCTGTCATTCGGTCAATCTGCTGATTCAGAAGTATTTCCCCGCCGAGCTTCAGTATCTGGCCAAGGTGCTTTCTCCGATGCAGGCGCACTGCAAGGACATCAAGCGCCGCTATCCGAACGCAAAGACCGTGTTCATCGGCCCGTGCGTCGCCAAAAAGGACGAGGCCGCCTATTACGAGGGGCTCACCGACGCCGTGCTCACATTCAACGAGCTGACCGAATGGCTCAAGGAAGAGAACATCGTGCTGGAGCAGCGCATCGAGCCGGATGAAAACAGCCGGGCGCGATTCTTCCCGACCTGCGGCGGCATACTCAAGACAATGTCGCTGGAGGACACCAGCTACACCTGCATGGCCGTCGACGGCACGGAAAACTGTATTGCCTCCCTCAAGGACATTGAGAGCGGCAAGATCCATCACTGCTTTATCGAAATGTCGGCCTGCGTGGGCAGCTGCGTGGGCGGCCCGGTCATGGAGAAATTCCATCGCGCGCCGGTTCAGGACTATATGTCCGTGGCGCGCTTTGCCGGAAAGAAGGACTTCGACGTGCCTCAGCCCGAATCGCCGGCGCTGGAGAAGAACTTCACGGCGATCAAGCGGACGCTGCCCATGCCCAGCGAGGCCGAGATTCGCGATGCGCTACGCCAGATGGGCAAGGTGCGGCCGGATATGGAGCTGAACTGCGGCTCGTGCGGCTACAACACCTGCCGCGAGAAGGCGATCGCCATCTGTCAGGGCAAGGCGGAGGTGTCGATGTGCCTGCCCTATCTCAAGGACAAGGCGGAGAACTTCTCCGACACAATCGTGCGCAATACGCCCAACGGCCTGATCGTGCTCAACGAATCGCTCGAGGTGCAGCAGATCAACAAGGCGGCTCAGAAGATACTGGGCGTGCGCTTTGCGACCGACGTCATGGGCGATCAGCTGGTGCGCATCATGGATCCGCACGACTGTCTGGACGTGCTCAACACCGGACGCGACATTCACAACAAGCGCGTATATCTGGCCGAATACGAAAAGTACGTCGATGAGACGATTGTTTACGACAAGGCGTATCGACTGCTGGTGTGCATACTGCGCGACGTGACCGAGGAAGAGGTGCAGCGCGACAAGAAGGAGAACATCAGCCGTCAGACCGTTGAAATTGCCGACCGCGTTGTGGACAAGCAGATGCGCATCGTTCAGGAGATCGCCTCGCTGCTGGGCGAGACGGCGGCTGAGACGAAGATCGCGCTGTCCAAGCTGAAGGAGTCGATCAGCAATGAATAATCTGTGCGCAGACATCGGCTGGAAGAGCATCAATCACGACGGCGAGCAGCTGTGCGGCGACCACGTCGACATTGTGGAGCCGAACGAGAATTCCACGATCATCGTTTTGGCCGACGGGCTGGGCAGCGGCGTGAAGGCGAGCATACTCTCGACGCTGACCTCGAAGATCATCTCCACGATGATGGCGGAGGGCCTGCCTCTGGAGGAATGCGTCAAGACGATCGCGGCGACGCTGCCGGTCTGCTCGGTGCGCGGCGTGGCCTATTCGACGTTTACGATCATACACCTCATCAACAACACCACTGCCGAGCTGATACAATACGACAACCCGCACGTCATTCTCCTGCGCGACTGCAAGAACTACGAATACCGCGAGGAAGAGCTGAACATCGACGGAAAGCTCATATACAAGTCGGTGATCAATCTTCAGGAGAACGACATACTCATCGCCATGAGCGACGGCTGTCCGCACGCGGGCATCGGCACGGCCTACAATTTCGGCTGGAAGCGCGAGGACATCATCGACTACATGACCACGTTCGCGCATGTGGGCTACACGGCCAAGACGCTGGCGACGCTGCTCATAGACGAGTGCGACCGCCTCTATGAGCACACGCCCGGCGACGATGCGACCGCCTGCGCCATACGCATTCGCCGCCGCGAGCCGATGAACATACTCTTCGGCCCGCCGCGCAATCGCGACGACTGCGACAGAATGCTCTCGCTGTTCTTCGCCAAGGAAGGCAAGCACATCGTGTGCGGCGGAACGACGTCGTCTATCGTGGCGAAGTATCTGGGCAAGCCGCTGATTGCAAGCCTGGACTTTGTGGCGAGCGACGTGCCGCCGATTGCCGAGATCGAAGGCGTGGATCTGGTGACGGAGGGCGTGATCACGGTCAACAAGGTGATCGAATACGCCAAGGACGCGCTGGACAAGAACGAGAAATACGGCGACTGGAGCGTCAACCGCGACGGCGCGTCGCTGATCTGCCGGCTGCTCTTTGAGGAAGCGACCGACATCAACTTCTATGTCGGGCGCGCGGTCAATCCGGCGCATCAGAACCCCGATCTGCCGATCAACTTCAACATCAAGATGAATCTGGTCGAAGAGCTGTCCTCCTGCCTGCGCCAGATGGGCAAGCGCGTCAAGGTCAGCTACTTCTAAGCGGGCAGTGCCCGCGGCCACACCGCTTCGCGCGTTGCAACCCGACTCTTCGCCGCTTGGGGGCGGCTCGAGTCTGGACGATTGTGCGTGTTGGTATCATCTCTGTACAGCCCGACCTGACCGGCCATAAATCAGAGCCGGTCAGGTCTTTCCGTGTGCCCGGGTGACGGCGGCAGTGCGGCTTCCTCTTCGCTTCGCGCACGCAACCCGGCGGCAGTGCCGCTTCCACATTTTCCGCGCCGCTTGAGGGCGGCTCGCCGGCAGTGCCGGTTCCACTTGCTGCCGCGCAAAGCAAGAAGTGTCAGATGTATACAGCCCGACCTGCCCGGCCATAAATTAGAGCCGGACGGGTCTTTCCGTGTGCCCGGGTGACGGCCGCAGCGCGGCTTCCTCTCCGCTTCGCGTACGCAACCCGGCCGCAGTGCCGCTTCCACATTTTCCGCGCCGCTTAGGGGGCGGCTCGCCGGCTGTGCCGGTTCCACTTGCTGCCGCGCAAAGCAAGAAGTGTCAGATGCATACAGCCCGACCCGTCCGGCCATAAATCAGAGCCGGACGGGTCTTTCCGTGTACCCGGGCGACGGCTGGTGCGGCTTCCGGATTGTTTCAATCGATAAAACAAGCCTCGCTCGACAGTCTCATGGGCTGATCGTGCGAGGCTTGTGTTGATGATGGGATTTATGCGTCTATGAGCGATAAGCGGCCGGCGTTCATCTGATAGACCCTATGACAGAGCAGCGCAATGTCATCGCGGTTGTGGCTGGCGATGATTATGGTCATGCCTTCGTCGGCCATTTCGCGGAAAAGCGCGCGCATATCGTCTATGGCGGCGACGTCCAGCCCATTTAGTGGTTCGTCGAATATGAGCAGCTTTGGCTTTTCCATGATGGCCTGCGCGATGCCCAGGCGCTGCTTCATGCCCATCGAGTACTTTGCGACGCACTTGCGGCTCTTTGGATCCAGTCCAACGCGTTCGATGGCCGTCCGGATATCGGCGTCGCTGGCGCGTCCGGAGAGCCGCGCAAGGTATTTGAGGTTTTGAAAGCCGTTCATGCTGGGCAGAAAGCCGGGGTGCTCAATGATGAAGCCGGTATCGGGCGCGAATTCCGCATCTTTCCCGATGACCTTGTCAAAGACGGTTATCTGCCCGCCTGTGAGGTACATCAGCCCCACAATGCACTTGAGCAGCACCGTTTTGCCGCTGCCGTTGTTGCCGACCAGGCCGGTGATTTCGCCCTGCGGCGCTTCTAAGCTGACGTCACTCAGCGCCTGAAACGAGCCGAACGCCTTGTCCGCGTGTTCAACCTTAACTGTTGCATTCATGGCCTGCTCTCCTTTTTCCGTATGCAAAGCCGCCTTGCGGCGAGCCTTGGCGCGAATTTTTCAATGAGAATCAGCAGCATAATGGCGCTGCCGGCCGTTATGGCGAAAAAGCGGAAGCCGTATGACGGCGATATGCGCTGATAGAGCCCGATCCGCGCCAGCCCCAGCGGCGAATAGCGATCCCATATACTGGAGAAGAGATTGTAGATCGTGATGTCCAGCATGACCAATGTGCCGGCGCACCACAGCCCGACGGGGCGCGCTGAAAGCCGATTGCCCAGATAGACGATCAGTCCAAGAAGGAATATGCAGAGCGTCTCCAGCACACAGGCATAGATCAGCGCATTGATGGGCGAGAACTGCGCCATAATCCAGTTATTGGGATAAAACCGCGGCATGATGTTTTCGGGAACGGTATTGATTGCGATGGCGCGCAGCATACTCCCCCAGTCGGATTCAAAGCGGAAATAGGGCAGACAAATCAGCGCCTGCATGACGAACAGCGTCAGCACATAGAACAGAGCCGTCATGAATATATAGAGGCAATGCCCCGCGGCCAGCGCGGCGCGACCGCTGCGGAATATGATCAGATCGTTCATCTCATCCCGAAAGGGCGCGTTGGAAAACAGCGCCAGAGAGAGCGCGCAGAGCGTTATTTGCCCGCCTTGATTGTTTATCAGGAAAATGAGGAAATAGGGCGTTATGCTCATTTCCGAGGCGGCGGCAAAGTGGCGCAGCGGCTGATACATACCCAGCAGATAGAGCAGCACAAGCGCCAGCACGACCGGCAGGCGTACAGACGCGAGCAGCTGCATAAAGCGCAGCCGCGCAACGCCCCAGATTTTACGCATTGCGCATCGCCCTCCTTCCACTCAGAACGCAGGCCGCGCCAATGAGCGCCGAGAGCGCCAGACACAGCGCCGTAATCAGCAATATGCTCTGCCCGATGGTGAGTCCGGGCGGCATTGTGCGCATGACGAGCCAGCGATCGAGCCGATACTGATCGTAAATGGTCAGCAGCTGACACAGCCGGATGACGATGAACGTAAAGACCAGCGGCGAAACCACGACAACGCCTGTCTGTGTCGTTCGGGTGGAAACCAGAGCGGCAATTCCGCCATACAGTCCCCCGAAGAGGAAGGCATACCATGCCGCCACCAGATAATAGCGCCAGGCGGCCGTCTGCAGCAATGTGAAATAGTAAAAATTTTCCATGCCTTGAATCTCATCTTCCAGGATGTAGGGCAGTCCGGCCAGCCGCCCCAGCAGGACGAGACAGACGATCCCAAGGCTGTAGGCCACCGCGCCCGAGAGCACGGCGCACAGATATTTCGAGAGGAAATAGGGCGTGCGTCCGGCGCGGGGCAGACTGCTGCGGTATGCTCCCGTCCGGCGTTCCATGGCCAGCGCGCCGGCATAGGGCAGCGCGCACAGCATCGGCCCCAGATAAGGCCCGTACAGTCCGCCGAAGGAGAAGGACTGAAAGTAAAAATACCATATGCTTTCCACGGTATGGCCCTTGAGCATATATGCCGCGACGTCGGCTGAATCCATGATGATCAGCGCCATGAGGCACAGCGGCAGCAGCCATATTGTGCGCCGCCGGGTCATGGCATAGCTGTCTGCGCGGAGGCATTGTCCGAGCTTGTTCATTCAATCACCCCGGTGCCGTTGGTCATGATTGCGCCGGTGCGGGCGTTGACGCGGTAGACCATGTAGTTCTCCATACGGCCGTATTTCGTGGTCATGTCGGTGACAAAGCTCCAGATGGGCTCGAATGTGAGCAGAACAGCGGCCCCATCGGGATTACCATCGTGGACATAGTACGGCAGATATTCGACGTAAACACGGTTGATCTCGATGGGATTGGCCATTTTAATGCCGCCGAGATAGCTCTTAAGCACGTCCAGCGCCTCATAGAGCGTCAATGCAGGGGTGTCCTGATAGGGCGTGTAGTCACACTCCAGCAGCATGGCTTCATTGGAGTAAACAAAACCGTCGCGATCGATCAGGGTTTCGGCAATATATCCGGCGGGGTTGGCGGCACTGTCAACCGTGCCGAAATAGCTTGTCCGTATGTTATCACAGATCGGATATCCCTTATAGGTATAGGAATACAGAAGGTAGTAGGCGTCGTATTTTTCCGTCCAGTCATTGCCGGCAAAATAAGAGGGCACGCCGGGTTCCTTAAACATATCGTGTTCGGTCGCCCAGTCAAAGAAGTCGGAGAACTGTTCATGCGTAATGCCATACCAGTCTCTGAGCACGACGTCGAACGGACTGTCTTCGCCGCGCATTGTGGACATGAAGTCTCTGGCCTTGGCGTCGGCTTCTTCGTGCGTCATGTAGTCATGCTCGACATAAAAGTCTTTTCGCTCCGCAGGATAGGGATGATCAGGATTACGCGGATAATATTCTGACAGCTCAGCATCAATGTAAGATTCCATATACAGATATTGATCGGTTTCGTCAAATTTTCTGGAGCTAATGTAAGCGGAATTAAGCAATATGCCGTTGCCGTCTCCCCATTCTTCGCCATTATAGGCGTAAATGACAACATCGCCTAAGGAGTTCTTTTTGTGGAGTTCGAGAGCAGTATCATCATTAAAGATGATTTCCGCCGCTTTATTAATGAGGTCTTTTGCGGCGGCCATTTGCGCATCAGAGGCATTGTCAAGCGGCAGTTTATCGTATGCGTCGAATATGTCGAGCGGCTGGAGCAGAGAATCGTCGATTTCGAAATTCAGCGTTATGCCGTTGCCCCAGTCGTCGGTGTAGGTTTCGGCCAGCGCCGCGCCGGTGAGCAGAGCGGCTGTCAGCATGAGACACAGAATCATGCGCAGGGTCTTCATGTGTTTTCTCCTCCTTGTCGTGTTGCGGCGGGCATGATGTTTCAATGCGCTTGTTGTGCAGGCGAATGAAAATCAGGGCTGCATCGTCCCGTCGGCGCGAGACGCATGCGCCCCAAAGCTCTTGCAAGGCGCGTCAGACCAATGGACTCACCTCCCAAACGGCGTCGAACAGGCACGGCCAGGGATTAACGGAGATCGAACCTTTGCATAAAAAACAGGAACTGCCAAAGTAAACCATTCGTAACGTCAATAGAGACGAAAAGAATGCTTCGTCAGTTCCATAAATTGAAAAAAAGTTCACTGTATCGCCAGATCGTCGGCGATGGCGTTGTGGATCTCGGCGCGCAGCGCTTCGACCGCGCCGTAGTCGTCGGTTTTGAAATCGTGCTTCATGGCGGAAAAGCGCGTGGCGTTCGTCAGTATGACGACGGACAGATCGAGCGCGCGGCTGATGTAGATCGACTGCCCCGTGTGGCCGCAATGGCCGAAGCTGCCCGCGGGGAAGAGCCGCCCCGTCTGCGGATAGCGCCCGTCCACGATCAGCCAGCCCAGACCGCGGCCCTCTTCAAAGCGCGGCGTGTAGTCCGTTTCGGCGAGGGCGAAGAAGCGCTCGGGATAGAGCGTTTCGTCCTTTTCCATGACGGCGCGCACGAACTTTCCGACGTCGCCCGGCGAGAAGAACGATCCGCCCGCGCCGCACACGCGCCCCATGCTGAGCACGTTCGCGTCGTCAAAGCGCAGGGGGCCGACCTCGCGGCGGGTGTAGCACACGGCGGCGTTCGGCTCGTCCACGGCGATGGCAAAGCGGCTGCGCGTCATGTGAAGCGGCGCTTTCAGACGCGCCTCGAACAGAGCGTCCATGGTCTGCCCATACAGCTTTTCGACGATGAAGCCCAGAAGGTTCATGCCGTTGCAGGAATAGGCGTAATCGCTGCCGGGCGCAAAGGCCAGCGGCGCGGAGAGGATATGTTCGGCGATGGCGTCCGTGCCGCGCGCGCACACGTCCTTGGGCAGCGGTATGCGCACGATGCCGGAGGTGTGGGTGAGCAGCTGCTGCACGGTGACGCGCTTTTTCTCCTCCGGCACATGGGCGAAGAAATCGTCCAGCGCGCTGTCCAGCCGCAGCTTTCCCTCGCCGATGGCCTGAAAGACGAGCGGGCAGGTGTGCAGCACCTTGCCGCAGCTGGCCATGTCGAACAGCGTGTCCTCGTTCGCGTTTTCGGAATAGAGTGTTGCCTCGTCGCCGCGCAGGCCGACCCGCACGGCGAATGTGTCAAGCGCCTTCTCTTTCAGCTTGCGCGCCATGAGCGCGCGCGTATGGTTGAGCTTCATGCGTTGTTGAGCAGCACGCGGCCGCCCTCTATGTTGTAGTTCGTGCCGGTGATGAACGCCGCGTCGTCCGAGCAGAGATACATGACCAGCTTTACGATTTCAATCGGCTCGGCGGCGCGTCCCAGCGCGGTTTTCATGCCGCTCATGGCCGCGCGGGTGAGCACCGGGCCGGGCGAGACGGCGCAGCAGCGCACGCCGTAGGGCGCGCCGATTCGCGCCAGCGCCTTGGTGAGGCCGTAGGTCAGGCCGCTCTTTTCGGCGGCATAATCGACCGCGCCGCCCGTTTCGCCGTCCACGGAGCCGATGTTGATGATCACGCCCTTCTTCTGATTCATCATAGGCTCCATGACCGCGCGGGCGAACAGCATGGGCGCGCGGAAGTTGACCGCGATGCCCCAGTCGAGCACATCGAGCGGCGTGTGGATGAACGCGCCGTCCTTGCAGCCGCACATGCGCGCCGGAAAGCCGCCGGCAAAGTTGATCACGATATCGACGTGCCCCTCGTCGGTCAGGCATTTGTTGACAACGGCCTGAATCTGATCGAAATCGCGCACATCGCACGGGCAGGGCACGGCGCGTCCGCCCGCGCTGACGATTTCCTGCGTCAGCTCGGTCACGCGCGCTTCGTTCACGTCCGCCATGTAGACGATCGCGCCCTCCTTCGCCATTTCCTGAGACGCGCACAGCCCCATGCCCGAGGCCGCGCCGGTGATGATCGCCGTTCTGTTTTCAAATCGCATGGGAATGTCCTCCTTTTATTTCACCTTCAGCACGATTTTTCCGACGTGCCGGCCGGACGCCATGAGCGCCTGCGCCTCTTCCGCCTGCTCGATGGGGAACACCTGGCAGATCGTCGGGCGAATTTCGCCGCTCTCCACCTTCGGCCAGAGTATGCTGACCATGCTGCTGAGGATCTGTCCCTTCTCCTCGGAGGAGCGGCTGCGCAGCGTCGTGCCGATCAGGCGCGTGCCGCGCACATACATGGCCTTCAGGTTGACATTGCTCACGTCGCTGGCCAGCGTGGCGATCATGATCCAGCGGCCGAGGCGATTCATGTAAGGCAGGCATTTGCCGACCGTTTCGCCGCCCAGGCAGTCTATGCAGATGTCCACGCCATGCCCGGCGTCCAGCTCCTCGCGCATCACGTCCTCAAGGCGCTCGCGGCTGGTGACGACAACGCGCTCTGCGCCCAGCGGCGCGATGGCTGCGGCCTGCTCGTCGTTGAGAACCGTCGTTATGACGCGCGCGCCGAACGCCCTTGCCATGGGAATGACCACGCTGGCCAATCCGCCCGCGCCGGCCATCATCAGCAGCGTGTCGCCCGCCTTGAGCCTGCCCTCTATGAACAGGAAAAGATACGCCGCGCCGAACACCTCGGGCAGCGCCGCGGCCTCCTCCATGGACAGCCCCTTCGGTATGGGCATGAGCATATCGGCGGGCACGGCCACATATTCGGCATAGCCGCCGCCGCCCAGAAGCGCGCACACCTCGTCGCCGACGCGCCATTTGCCCTCGGCCTGCGCCTTCGCGCCCAGCGCCCTGATCACGCCCGCGGCCTCCAGGCCGTACCATTCCGGCCAGCCGGGGGGCGGGGGATACTGTCCCGCGCGCTGGAGCAGATCGGCGCGGTTGAGCGCGGCGGCGTGGATTTCGAGCAGCACGTCGTCCTCGCGCAGCGTGGGATCGGGCACTTCTGTCCAATGGAGCTTCTCGTCCTGACCTTTCAGTATGGCGTGCATGATGAATCCTCCTTTTTTCATTTCAGCGGACGAACCGCTTGTCATTCGGAATGCAATCATGTATAATAGGGATGCGGCGGAGCGCTTTATATCGCTCGGCCTGTCTCTATCATAGCGCGATTTCAGGCGCGCGTCCATGGCGCTTTGAACGGGAATCATGTACAAAACGGCAAGGAGAAATGCTATGGCCATCAGCTTTGATCTGTCTCAGCCCCGGCGCGTGGCGGCGGCCGCCTCTCACTATTACGAGCAGGCCACAGAGCCGCTCTATCTCGACCGCGTGCTGACGCATCACGATCTGATCTATCTGCGCGAGGGCGCGTGGGCGATCACCGAGGGCGACACGGAATACCCGCTTGAGCGCGACGATGTGCTGCTGCTCACGGCGGGACACCACCACTATACCCGCCTGCCCTGCAAGCCGGGGACGCGCACATACTGCATACATATTTCCTGCGAGAGCGGAGACAGGGAGGACAATCCGCGCGCGCTGCGCCTGCCCACGCGGCTGTCGGCGCGCTCCGCCCCCGAGGTTCGGTGCTATTTCGAGCAGATCGTATCGGTCTACTGGAGCGATAAGCCGCATAAGGAGGCGCGGCTGAGCGCGCTGGTCAATCTGCTGATACTCTCGCTCGGCGACGCGGCGGAAGCGGACGAGGGCGATCTGGCCGGGCGCATCGTCGCGCTGATCAACGCCGAGCCGCATCGCACGCTGCGGGTGAGCGAGGCTGCGGAAATGCTCTATGTGAGCGTGCGCACCGTCGAGAACGCCATGAACCGCGCCGTCGGGCAGTCGTTTGCAAAGTATCAGATGAACCGCAAGCTCGAGATGGCCGCGCGGCAGATCGAGCTGGAGCCGGACGTGCGTCTGGCCGAGATCGCCGCGACGCTGGGCTTCTGCGATGAATTTCATCTGAGCAAGGCGTTCAAGCGGAAATACGGCGTGCCGCCCTCTCAGTACAGGCGCAAGAATGACCCGTAAAAAAGGGCTCTCCCGAAACGAATCGGGAGAGCCCTTTAATGTCCGACGCTATTTGGATTCGCGCGGCATGGCGCGGAAGGCTGCGCGCAGCTTATCGACGCTTTCTTCATTCAGCTCGCTGATGAGCAGCAGCGCCGCCTTCACGCCCTCCTCGGGCGAAAGCGAGAAGCTTTTGCAGAACAGGACGGAGAGCTCGTCGCGCTGCGTTTCCAGTTCCACGGCCAACGCGCGCCCCTCCTCGGTCAGGCGCACGTCGCCGTATAGCTCCTTGCGGATCAGCCCCTTGTCCTGAAGCGCTTCGAGCGCGTGATGGACGGTCGGGCGCTTTATGCCCAGCAGGCGCGCCACGTTCTTCGAAAGCACCGTGCCATAGGCGTCCGAGAGCGCCAGCACGGCCAGCAGGCAGCGGATCAGTGAATACGACATGGCTCGTCACGTCCCTTTCATAGCATGTGCGGCGCGCGCACATGCTGTTTCTAAAAAACGGGGGATGCGGAGCTCGCATCCCCCATGAAGGCTGTGGACTAATGGCAGTGCCCCTTGCAGTGGGCGCAATCGCCGCCGCAGCTGGACTTGCCGTTCTTCTTGTCGCGCACCATTTTCCATATGACCAGACCGATTATGGCGAGCAGTATGCCGCCGACGATGATTGTTGCCATTGCTCAAAACCTCACTTTCAGGCGTTTTCGTATTTATTCTTGCGCACGAGCATATAGATCATGCCCACCAGCACGATGATGGCGGCGATCAGGCCGATCACATTGACGTGGCCGGTAAACAGATTGCCGAACTGATTGATCATCAGCGCGATCAGATAGGCGAAGCCGCACTGATAGCCGATGGCGAACCATGTCCACTTGGCGTTGTTCATCTCGCGCTTGATGGCGCCCATGGCCGCGAAGCACGGCGCGCACAGCAGGTTGAAGACCATGAAGGAGAAGCCGGTGATGCCGGTGAAGGCCAGCGCCAGGTTCTGATAGGTTTCCGCGCCGCCGTAGAGTATGCCCAGCGTGCCGACGATGTTCTCCTTGGCGACCAGGCCGGTAATGGACGCGACGGCGGCCTGCCAGTTGCCCCAGCCCAGAGGCGTGAAGATCCAGGCGATCGCGCCGCCGATCTTGGCCAGTATGGAGCCGTCGATCTGATCCTCGGTCAGCATCTGGAACGTGCCGTCGACCCAGCCGAAGTAGGTGGTGAACCAGACCACGATTGTGGACAGCAGTATGATCGTGCCGGCCTTCTTGATGAAGCTCCAGCCGCGCTCCCACATGCTGCGCAGCACGTTGCCCAGCGTCGGCCAGTGATAGGCGGGCAGCTCCATGACGAACGGCGCGGGATCGCCGGCGAACATCCTGGTCTTCTTGAGGATGATGCCGGACACGATGATGGCGGCCATGCCGATGAAGTAGGCGGAGGTCGCAACCCAGGCGGAGCCGCCGAACAGAGCGCCGGCGATCATGGCGATGAAGGGGGTCTTCGCGCCGCAGGGGATGAACGTGGTGGTGATGATGGTCATGCGGCGGTCACGCTGGTTCTCGATGGTACGGGAAGCCATGATGCCGGGGATGCCGCAGCCGGTGCCGATCAGGATCGGGATGAAGCTCTTGCCGGAGAGGCCGAACTTGCGGAATATGCGGTCCAGAACGAAGGCGATGCGGGCCATGTAGCCGCAGGCCTCCAGGAACGCCAGCAGCAGGAACAGCACCAGCATCTGCGGCACGAAGCCCAGAACCGCGCCCACGCCGGCGACGATGCCGTCCAGAATCAGGCCGCTGAGCCACTCGGCGCAGTTGACCTTTTCGAGCAGATTGCCCAGCAGCACCGGTATGCCGGGCACCCAGACGCCGTATGTGGAGGTGTCGGGCGCGCCGTAGGCGTTTTTATACTCGGTGTTTTCCCACTGAGAAACGGCGTCAACCAGAACGTCCTTCTTGGTGCCTTCATACCTGGTCACCTTGAGGGTTTCCTCGTCCTGCACTTCATAGGTGACGCTCGCGTCGTCGGGCGTTGCGGCGACCAGCTCGGTGAGGGCGGCCCTGGCGGCTTCTTCGTCGTAATCCTCGGCCTCGCTGTCCAGCGCGGCGGCCATTTCGTCGGTGCCGTACTCGGCCATGAACGCGTCGATGATTGCGTCGGTGTCGCCGTAGGCCTCGGCGGCCGCGTCATATTCGGAGGAGCCGTTGCCGAAGAGATGGAAGCCGTCGCCGAATATGCAGTCGTTTGTGAAGTTCGTGAGCGTCGCGCCGACGGTGCTCATGGAGATGTAGTAAACCAGCCACATCACCGCGATGAATATCGGCAGACCCAGCCAGCGGTTGGTGACGACGCGGTCGATCTTGTCGGAAGTGGAGAGCTTGCCGGAGTTTTTCTTCTTGTAGCAGGCCTTGATGACGTCGGCGATGTAGACATAGCGCTCATTGGTGATGATGCTCTCCGCGTCGTCGTCCAGCTCCTTCTCGGCGGCCTTTATGTCCGCTTCGATGTGCGCCTTCACGCCCTCGGGAATGGAAATCTGCTCCAGCACCTTTTCGTCGCGCTCAAAGATCTTGATGGCGTACCAGCGCTGCTGCGCCTCGGGCATGGTGTGGACGGCCGCCTCCTC
>CAKUAV010000047.1 GCA_934636425.1 uncultured Clostridia bacterium | reverse complement strand
TTTGCTCTGGAAAATAAGATTTTCCGCCGCAAAAATCGTCCCGCGCCCGCCGTACACGCCGCCGGGCACGATTAAAAGCTCGAGAGAGCTCCGGCCCTCTCGAGCTCTCCAAGGGTTTTTCGACAGTCTGAGAAGCGCATGGTCTCGCGCTTCTTTCTCTGTGCCGCCGGCGTATGTCATCCGATGACGGCGTCGTCTGCCGTAAAGCCCTTGAGAGAGTTTTCCTTCACCTGAATGCAGATATAGGTCATGCCAGAGTCCTTGTCGGCGGAGAACTGCCGTTTTGCGGCCGGCGCAATCTTCAGCCAGTCCCCCGCGGTCAGAGCAATCTCTTCGCCGTCAATCACAGCCTTGCCCCTGCCGTCAATGATGCCGTAGATTTCTTCGTTGTTCCTGTGAGAATGGACAAACGGAACGCCCGCGCCGGCAGGGAAGCGGTTGACGCTGATCTCGGCGCCGGTGAGAGCCAGCTTTTCGTGAAGCTCGAAGCGTCCTTCGTTTCCGATATTCGTCTTTGTGTAATTGGCCATGGTTTTCAACCTCCTGGGATATTTGCAGGTTTCCCTGCCTGACTATAGTTTAAGGGACTGACCGCGGAAAAACAAGTACGCACTTTTTTGTAACTGTACACGCAAAAAAGAATGTGCTATAATTTGCGGGGGAGGTGGCTGAAGTGAAGACGAAAGACGAACTGCCGGCGTGCCCGGTTGCAACCGCCGTGGCGCTGATTGGCGGGAAATGGAAATTGCTGATCCTGCGCAATCTGAAGGCGCGTCCGTGGCGCTTCAATGAGCTGCAAAGAGATCTGGACGGCATTTCCCAGAAGGTTTTGACAGACAGCCTGCGCCAGATGATCGACGACGGCCTGGCGTATCGGCGCGATTATCGGGAAGTGCCGCCGCGCGTCGAATATGGGCTGACGGATCTTGGCAGAAAGATGCTGCCCATTATTGACGCGCTTGCCGACTTCGGGAACTATTATAAATCAGTGATCTGACACATGACAAAGCCGCTGCTTTCGGTGCGCCGCTCCCGCAGAGAGGAAAGCCTCAAAAACGCCCGCCGCCGCACGGACAGACGTGCGATGGCGGGCGCTTTATGCGCTTTTACACGGTCAGCGTGAATGTCGGATTCGCGTCGGGAGTCTTGGTCAGGTGGATGGCGTGATGCGTGGTTCTGCCGTTTGCGGTGACCTCCGCGTCGTATTCGCCGTAGAAGCCCTTGAAGGCCGCGCAGCCGCTCTCGCCGACGGTCAGCGTCTCGCCCGTGCGCCACTGCTTCGTGAAGAGATCGCGGAGCACATTCAGCGCGGGCTTGGGCGTGATGTCGAAGTGCATCAGGCCGCCGGCCAGCTTGTTTTCGCCGCAGCTGAAGTCGCCCGGCTCGGCGTTGAAGGCGTAGCCGTCCACCAGATTCCAGTAGATGACCGCCTCGATGTTACTCTCGCCGAACCAGATGGTGTAGAGGTTTTTGAGCACCTCGGCCTGAATCTCCTCGGCCTCGCGGCTGAAGGGATCGTGGCAGGGGAATGTGACCTCGGTGATCTGGAAGGGGCGTCCCAGCGCGGCGAAGGTGTCGAACACGCGGTACATATTGATCGGGTTGAACTGCTTTTTCACCACGTCGGCCTCGTTGCTGACGTCGCACCAGACGTGATACTGGAAGCCGATCGTGTCGATGGGCGCGCCCTTGAGCAGCGCGCGTTCGACCTGCATGAAGTAGGGATAGCGGTTGTAGAGGAAATCCTCGCGGAAGCACTCGCCGCCCTCGTTGCAGATCAGCTCGTTCATCGGGAAATGGCGCTCGGCCATCTGGAAGGAGCGCTCCATGAACAGGGGATTGATGTACATGGGCGTGGTGTAGCTGCGCCAGTAGGACTCGTTGGTTACTTCCCAGCCGTGGATGCGGCGGGCGTAGCGCTCGGCGCACTCGGCCATGCGCCTGTCGAGCTTTTTCCACTGCGTCGGCTCGTCGTACTTTTGCAGCCATTTCGGCTCGAAGTGATCGTAGTGCAGGCAGTGCGCCTTGGGGGTGATGCCGTTCTCCTCGCAGTATTCAAGGCACAGATCGGGCGCGGGGCGGCGGTACACCCTGGGCGAGTCCTTCGCAAAGCGCGGCTTGCCCTCCTCCGGCTCGAGCGTGTCCCAGTAGAAGGGCACTGTGGCCATGTTGAAGTGCTGCTTGAACACCTCGCGGTAGGCGGCGTTCTTCTCCTCGGTTTCAAATTCGTCCAGCATGAATATGTTCGCGCCGTATTTGAAATCGTGCGTCTTCTGGGTGAGTCTGACGGTCGCCTCGCGGACGGGATTGCCCTTTTCGTCCTTCAGGGCGATTGTGGCAAAGCCCTTGCGGCCGTTTTCGATGCCGGCCTTCGAGCGTTCGGCGATCAGATCGGCGTTGTCCTTAAAGGGCTTCAGCATATATTCTTCACGTGTCATGATCGTGTCCTCCTTGGCTGGATTTGTGATCCACACATAGAGTACCACACGCGGCGCGATTCGTAAACAACTATGTTCCGAAGAATGCAAACTATATTACGTTTTTCAAGACGCAAAAACCCCTCCGCGCGTCAGCACGGAGGGATGAAGGAATGCCTTACTTGTGCGGTATATAGCCCTGCGCGCAGAGCAGCTCGGCGGTCAGCACGGCGCCGCCGGCCGCGCCGCGAACGGTGTTGTGTGCCAGCGCGGCGAATTTGTAATCGAATATGCTGTCCTCGCGCAGGCGGCCCAGGCTCACGCCCATGCCGCGCTCCAGATCGCGGTCAAGGCGGGTCTGCGGGCGGTTGTCCTCCTCAAAGTAGGTCAGGAACTGCTTCGGGGCGGAGGGCAGGTTCAGCTCCTGAGGCGCGCCCTTAAACGCCTTCCAGCGATCGAGAATCTCGTCGCGCGGGGGCTTTTTGTCAAAGGACACCGACACGGCGGCCATGTGGCCGTCGGAGACCGGCACGCGGTAGCACTGCGCGCTGATCACCGGCGCGTCGGCGCTGACGATCTCGCCGTTTTCGACATGGCCCCAGATTTTGAGCGGCTCCATCTCGCTCTTTTCTTCCTCGCCGCCGATATAGGGTATGACATTGTCGATCATCTCCGGCCAGCGCTTGAACGTCTTGCCCGCGCCGGAAATGGCCTGATAGGTGCAGACGCTGATCTGCCTGACGCCGAAATCGCGCAGCGGGCTGAGCGCGGGCACATAGCCCTGAATGGAGCAGTTGGGCTTGACGGCCACAAAGCCGGTCTTCGTGCCCAGGCGGCGGCGCTGATATTCTATGACCGCTGTGTGATCGGCGTTGACCTCGGGCACCATCATGGGCACGTCCTTCGTCCAGCGGTGCGCGGAGTTGTTGGAGACCACCGGCGTTTCGGTCTTTGCGACGGAATCCTCCAGCGCGCGGATCTGATCCTTGGGCATATCGACGGCGCAGAACGTGAAATCGACATTCTCGGCGAGCGCGTTTACGTCGGCGGCGTCGAGTATGGTCATGTCGGCGGCGTAATCGGGGATCGGCCAGTCGAACGCCCAGCGGCTGGCGACGGCCTCGCGGTAGGTCTGTCCGGCGGAGCGGGCGCTCGCGGCCAGGGCAGTCACTTCGAACCAGGGATGATCCGCCAGAAGCGTCAGGAAGCGCTGGCCGACCATGCCGGTCGCGCCGATGATGCCCACACGATATTTTTGCATGATGAAACCCTCCAAAGCGTCAAATTGCGCCGATATTTCGAGATATTTCCGGAAAAAGTGATGTATTTGTATGATAGCATTGCCGCCGCGGCCTGTCAAGCGTATTCGCGGTTAAGAAGCGCGGCTTGCGGGCGGCGCGGATGCGTGATAGAATAGACGCGGAAACCAAAATACGGGAGGGGATTGTTGTGAAGCTGGCATTTTCATCGCTGGGCTGCCCCGGCTGGAGCTATGAGCAGCTGCTGGACGAGGCCGCGCGGGACGGCTATGCGGGGCTGGAGATTCGCGGCGTGGACGGCGAGATGCGCGCCGATAAAATCGATTGCTTCGCCATTGGCAGGCAGCAGGACGCGCGGCGCGCGGCGCAGGAGAAGGGCGTAAGGCTGATCGGCTTCGGCGCGTCCTCGTCGTTTCACGATCCGGCCAATCTGGAAAACGCGCTGAGCGACGCGTTTGCGGCGGTCGATGTGGCCGCGGCGCTGGGCATGGGCTTTGTGCGCGTGTTCGGGGACCGCATTGCGCCCGGGGACGACGAGCAGGCCGTGATCGCGCGCGTGGCGGCGGGGATTCGTGAAGTGTGCCGCTACGCGGAGGGCGCGGGCGTGGCCGTCCTTCAGGAATGCCACGGCAATTTCAACAGCGCCGACCGGCTGCTGGCCGTCGCGGAGCGCGTGAACTGCAAAAACTACGGCATACTCTGGGACGTCGCGCACAGCGACAGGATTTACGGCGACCGCTATGAGGAATTCTATGCCGCGGTAAGGCCGCTGGTGCGCCATGTTCACTTCAAGGATCACGTGCGCGGGGACGGCGCGTATGCGCTGTGCGATACCGGCGCGGGCGACATACCGCTCATTCCGATACTGCGCCTGCTGGAGAAGGACGGCTATTCGGGCTATGTGTCGCTCGAGTGGGAAAAGGCCTGGCATCCCGAGCTGCGCGACGCGCGGGAGGAGCTGCCGCATTTCGTCCGCTATATTCGCGAGCATATGTGAAGCGCGCCGCCGGTATGCGCGCTGCAGCTTGTCAAAAAAGGTCTTGACAAGCTGATGAACGGGGGCGCAGGCTCTCTGCCGTGTGCCCTTCTCTCCGGTTTTTGCTCTGGAAACAGGGTTTTCCGCCGCAGAAATCGTCCCGCTCCACCCGTACTCGCTGCTGGCACGGTTGAAAATTCGAGAAGGGTTCGACCCTCTCGAGCTCTCCGAAGGGTTTTCGACAGTCTGAAGCGCGCCACCGCTATGCGCGCTGTGACGGCATAGATGCGCGTCAGTCCTGCGCGCGGAAGAAATTCCGGTCGAGCGCGCAAATCCTTCCGTCGGGCGAATATACTGCCTATTGACAACGGGAGCGGGAGGAGACGCGCGATGATGAGCATGGACAGGCCGTCGGCGAGACGGTTTCGGGATACGCGGCAGCTGGCGGCCGTGCGGCTGAGCGAGGTGGATCCCAATCCGCATCAGCCGAGAAAGACGTTTTCCGAGGCGGCGATCGGCGAATTGGCCGAGTCCATCGCCCGCTACGGGCTGCTCTCGCCGATCATTGTGCGTGAAAGCGCGGGCGGGCGCTATGAATTGATCGCCGGGGCACGGCGGCTCAGGGCGCTCAGAAGGCTGGGACTGGACACGGCGGACGCGCTGATTCTGCCCCCGGGCGACCGGGACACGGCGCTGCTCGCGCTGGTGGAGAATCTGCACCGCGAGCCGCTGGGCTACTTCGACGAGGCCGAGGCCTACCGCGCGTGGATGGACGAGCATCATCTCAGCCAGCAGGCGCTCTCCCAGCGGCTGCTCAAGAGCCCGTCGGCTGTGGCCAACAAGCTGCGCCTTCTGAAGCTGCCGCCCTCTGTGCGCGACGCGCTGCAAAGGGCGAATCTCAGCGAGCGCCATGCCCGGGCGCTGCTCCGCCTGCATGGCGAACAGCGGCAGCTTGCGGCCGTTCGCCAGATCGCTGAAGACCGGCTGAGCGTGCGCGAGAGCGAGGCGCTGGTGACGCGGATGCTGACCGAGCCGTTCGCCGCGCCGGCGGTAAAGTCGCTCTGCCGGGATCACCGGCTGTTCGTCAACGCCATGATGAACACGGTGCGCGCGCTTCAAAGGAGCAATGCGCGCGTGGTGGGGCGCGTGGTGGAGCGCGAGGAGGATGTGGAGATCATCGTGACCATACCGCGGTGAGGGAATATGAATGTTTTTTGCAAGCGCCGGCATTTTTCATGTTGCGCGGCGCGGCAAAAAATGATAAACTGTGACTGAACGTCGATGACGAACAACGGAGTATACGGGAGGATATGAGATATGATTCGCATTACGGTTTGGAATGAATTCCGCCATGAAAAGTCCAGCCCCAAGGTGGCCGCCATCTATCCCAACGGAATGCATGAGACCATCGCCGAGTTTCTGAGGAAGCAGCCCGATTTCGAGGTGCGCACCGCCACGCTGGACGAGCCGGAGCATGGCCTGACGCAGGAGGTGCTGGACAACACCGACGTGCTGACCTGGTGGGGCCATATGGCGCACGGCGAGGTCAGCGATGAGATCGTGGAGCGCGTATACAAGCGCGTCATGGAGGGCATGGGTCTGATCGTGCTTCATTCCGGCCATGCTTCCAAGATATTCCGCAAGCTCATGGGCACCAACACCGGCAATCTGCGCTGGCGCGAGGACGGCGACATGGCGCGCCTGTGGGTCATGGATCTGGCGCATCCCATCGTGCAGGGGCTGGAGGATCACTTCGATCTGCCCATCGAGGAGACCTACGGCGAGCATTTCGACATCCCCAAGCCCGACGATCTGATCTTCGTCAGCTGGATCCCCGGCGGCGAGGTGTTCCGCAGCGGCTGCACCTGGCACCGCGGACTGGGCCGCATATTCTACTTCCAGCCCGGCCATGAGTCCTGCCCGAGCTATCACGACAAGAACGTGCAGCTGGTCATCACCAACGCCGTGCGCTGGGCGTATCGCCCGCAGCCGGTGTATCAGTATGTGACCGGCCACACCACGGCGCTTGAGGACATCAGCCTGGGCAAGCAGGACTAAAAGCGTTTTTCAATTTTAAGGCGGCAGCTTTCGCGTCTGGACAGCCTGACGCGGGAGAGGACAGTCATGCTTGAGATTACAGGCGCTCTCATTGGAAAACACACTTTGATATCATTGTCATATGAGAGGAGAAACTGTCTTGAAAAGTGGTTTCTCCTCTCTTTTTGCAGATGCGAAAGGAAAGATGAAACATGATTCAAAGCACGCTTGATCGCGAGGGGCGCTTCTATCGCGGCACGCTGCATATTCACACCACCGTTTCGGACGGCGAGCTGACACCCGAAGCCACAAAGGCGCTCTACAAGTCCAACGGCTATGACTTTATCGCCATCACCGATCACAACGTCTATGGCGTGTATGACGATCTGAATGACGACGATTTTTTGATGATCCCGGGCACGGAGATCGATTCGGTCTATCAGGGCGGCGTTCATCATGTGGTGGGCGTTGGCACGCCTGAGGGGACGGGCTACGCGCACGGCTTTCGCTTCGACCGGACGCGGCTAAAAAACGCACATCCGCAGGAGCTGGTGGACGAGCTGACCGCGCATGGGAATATGGCGATCTATGCGCATCCGTTCTGGAGCTACTGCGATCCCGCGCTGCTGTTCAGCCTGCGCGGTCTGACCGGCATGGAGATCATCAATTATAGCTGCGAGCAGGAATGGAAGAGCGGCGTCAGCGAGTTCTATTATGAATATCTGCGCGCGCGTGGAAGCGGGCTGTGGTGCTTCGGCGCGGACGATGCGCACGGTCATGTGCCGGACTATATGGGCGGCTACATTACGGTCAAGGCGCCCGAACTGAAGCATGAAGCGCTGCTTGGAGCCATAAAGCGCGGCAGCTTCTACGCCTCCTTTGCCCGCGCGGGTGAAAAGGCCCCCGAGATATACGACTTCCGCGTTGAGGATGGCGTGGCGATTGTCGAATGCTCTCCGGCACGCAACATTCATATCAACGTCAGCCGAACCTGTTATCATCCCGCGCACGCCGCTCAGGGTCAGCAGCTCACCCGGCACACGTTCCGTCTGCCTGAGGACGCGCGGCAGGTGCGCGCCATCGTGAGCGATTTTCAGGGACTGGTCAGCTGGACGCAGCCCATTGTGCTGAAGTGAGGAGCGGCGTCTATGAGCAGAACCATGCCTTCCTATGTGGAAGAAATGATCGACGGCGCGGTCAGCCGCCTGGATAATCTGAAAAACGAGCATACCGTGTCCTTCGCCTTTATGACCGACACGCACAACTGCACGACGCTGACCGGGCGCGGGCTGTACGCGCTGCGGGAGATCGACCGGCGCGCGGGTGTGGCGTTCACCTGTCTGGGCGGCGATTATCTGTGCAACAACGCGCGCACGAGCAAGGAGAAAGCGCTTTCTCAGCTGCGCGAATTGGGCGATCTGCTGGAGAGCTATGCGCAGCCGCCGGTGATGGTGGTCAACGGCAATCACGACTGCAATATGTTCGGCCCGGAGGAAAACGCGGTGCTGCCGGACGAAATGTACGATATAGTGATGCGCCATCATAAAGCGCGGTTTGTATGCGACGATCAGGCCGAAAAGGGAATGTACGGCTATTACGACGTGCCCGAGGCGAAGCTGCGCGCGGTGTTCCTCAATGTATTCGATCTGACCTACCGCATCAGGGACGGTCGACTCGTTTCCTGCGGTCAGCCGGTCGGCGCGGCGCTGGACGGCCGCCAGCTGCAATGGGTGGCCGAAAGGGCGCTCGCGCTGCCGCCGGAATGGGGCGTTGTGTTTTTTGCCCACACCACGCCGCTGCCCGCGCCGTTTGAAGGCGGCTGCGAGCGGGTCTTTGGCGGGGAGGCGCTGTGGGAGATCATCTGCGCCTGCAAACGCGGGACGGCCTACTCTGCGTCCGCGCGGTGCGGAGCGCTCTCCTATGACGTGCATTGCGACTATACCGCGCAGGGCCCGCGCGATGTGATCGGCTTTTTCTGCGGCCATCATCACTGCGATTTCACATGGAAGGCGGACGGCATTCCCATCATTGTCTGCATGTCTGCGGCCAGCGATAACTTTGAAACGCATGTGTGCGGGGACGGGCGGCTGCACCTCAAGACGCGCGGTTCCGGCGAGGAAAGCGCGTTCTCGGTGTTTACGGTCGATCGCGCGGCGCGGCGCATTTACTGCGTGCGCTGCGGCGCAGGCCCCGATTTTTCCACAACATACTGACGCTGTGAGGGAGGAACACTGCCATGACGGACGCTGTTTTCAACAATGTCAACGCGCCGCTTTTGCAGGACACGCGCCTGGGCGGCTACGCGGGCATACTGAGCGCGCGCTTTTTTGAAGAGCGCATATTTTCCGAGGAAGCTTTCAACGGCGTGTTCAAGGAGGCGGAGGACGCCTTTCGCGAAAAACTGGACGACCAGACCATCATCGGCTACTGGCGCGGCGAATTCTGGGGCAAGCTGGTCATCAGCGCCGCGCGCGTGTGCCGCTATACCGGAAATCATGAGCTGTACGCCTTCCTGAAAAAGTCGGCCGAAACCATGCTCTCCCTTCAGGAGGCGGACGGCTACCTCGGCACATACAGAAACCACGATTTCGTCTGCCCGCCCGCCGCGGAGGACGCCGAAAAGCTGGTCGGCTGGAAGTGCTGCTGGTGCTGGAACATCTGGTGCCGCAAGTATACGCTCTGGGGACTGATCGAGCTGTACGATCTGCTGGGCGATGAGAAAATACTGACCGGCGCGCGCCGTCTGGCCGATCACCTGATCGATCAGCTCGAGCGGCTGAATCTCACGCTCGGCGAGACGGGCACATTCGCGGGCATGCCCAGCGGCTCGATCATAAAGCCCATGCTGCTGCTCTACCGCCGCACGGGCGATCCGCGCTATCTGAAGCTGTGCGTCGACATGGCCGAGGACTGGGATCGCGCGGACGGAAAGAAGCCGAACATCATCGCCAACGCGCTCTCCGGCAGGCCTGTGACCGAATGGTATCCGGGCGACACATGGGCGAAGGCCTATGAGATGATGTCCTGTCTGGACGGTCTGCTCGAGCTTTACCGCGTGACCGGCACGGAGAAATACTTCGCCGCCGTGCGCGCGATGTACGATCTGCTGGTGAAATACGAGCTGAATCCGCTCTTCAGCGTGGGCTTCAACGATCAGTTCTCGAGCGCAAATCGCCAAATCAATGGCATCACCGAGCCGTGCGACGTGATCCACTGGATGCGCGTGTGCTACGAGCTGTTCACGCTGACCGGCGAGAGCAAATACATGGACTCATTCGAGCTGGCCTACTACAACGCGTTCCTCGCCGGCTCCTTCAAGGACGGCCGCTGGGGGGCGCGCGGCGTGCGCAGCCACGGCCGGCATCTGGTCGAGCATCAGCTGCGGCTCAAATACAGCCACTGCTGCGTCAACAATATGCCCCGCGGCTATATGAACCGCGCTCAGGCGGCCGTGATGAACGGCGGCGAGGGGCTGTACATCAATCTCTTCGATGAATTCGACGCGGTGATCGCCTGCCCGGGCGGTCAGGACAGCGTGAGCATCCGCGGCACATACACCCGCGACTGCCGTGCCCTGATCACAGTCGACCATCGCTCGCAGCGCGCGGAAACGCTGCTCGTTCGCGTGCCGGCCTGGAGCGAAAGAAGCGAGATCCGCATAAACGGCGAGGCGTTCGCGCCCGCGGCGGGCGGCTTTTTTAAGGCGGCGCTTGCGCCCAACAGCGTCAATCTGATCGAGATCGCCTATGACAACACGCCGCGCGTGCATCCGTTCCCCTGGCCGACACCGCGCCTGCCCGAGGACGCGTGGAAGTGCGTGCGCTTTTGCAGCCGCTCCGATACCGGGCTGGGCAACATGAGCTATGAGGACATGATCTTTGAGCCGCGCTGCACGCTGACGATGGGGCCGATGCTGCTCTGCCGCAGCAAGCTGATCGGCAATACCGGGGCGGAGATGTTCGACGCGCCCTCTGTGTTCGGGCGGGAGTGCGCGCTCGCGCTGGAGGACGATACGACGCTCGGCCATCAGTGCGCCTTTAAGGCGACGCTGGTTACGCCGGAGGGCGCATTGGAGACGCGCGTGTGCGATTTCGCCTCGGGCACCAACGTGATCTCCGCAGACGACGCGCGTCTGTTCAGCATCTGGTTCTGACGGCGGCACTCATTCGAGAACGGTGCGGGCGGCCCGTCCGCGCGGCCATACGAAAGGCGGAAAAACACCATGTTTTTGTATATTGTGCGGCACGGCGAACCGGACTACGCAAAGGATGTGCTGCTGCCCTGCGGCTGGGAGCAGGCCGAGCTGGCGGCGCGGCGGCTGGCCGTGGACGGCATCGATGAAATTCACGCCTCGCCCATGGGGCGCGCGCGTCAGACGGCCGAGCCGCTCTCGAAACGGCTGGGCCTGCCGGTGATCATCGAGCCGTGGGCGCGCGAGCTGACCGAGGCGACGTGGACGCCTTATCCAGACGGCCGGCTCAAGGGGCTCTTCCGCGTGGAGCCGGCGCATTTTCACGACCCCGCCTACCGCCGTATGGACACGGAGGCCGCGCTTTGCGGCCTGCCGGGAATGTGTGAGGGCGGCTATCCGCAGGAATACCGCGAGCGCGCGGAGGGGCTGGACGGCTTTCTGGCGCGCTGCGGCTATCAGCGCACCAAAGAGGGCTTTTATCGCGCGCAGGCGCACACGGAAAAGCACATTGCGCTGTTTTGCCACGGCGCGATGACGCGCGTGCTGCTCTCGCATATGCTGCATATTCCCGTGCAGTATCTGGCCGGCACGCTGTCTGTGCATTTCACCGGCATTACGATCCTCGAGTTCTCGGAGGAATGGGGGCGCGATATTGTGCCGCGCATGATATGCTGCGGCGATATTGGCCATCTCTATGCGCGCGGCGAGCCGCAGAGGACGTTCTACGTTGAGGGCGCGCCCAGACGGCCCTTCTGATCAAAAAGGCATACAAAAACCCGCCGGAGACGCTCCATGCCGTTGGAACGCTTCCGGCGGGTTGTCATAGACGGTTATTTGTCGAAGATTCTGCCGCGCTGAACGCGATAGCTGACGATGTACAGCACCGCGTCAACGATGATCTTGGCCAGCAGCTCGGGCACATGGATGAGCGTGAGCAGCTTCAGTCCGCCGCAGGAGCAGGCCAGTATGCACGCGGCCAGCAGATAGTATTTCGCGAACGACTGCGGCGTGGCCTTGCGCCCGAACACCATGCGGCTGTTGAGCGTGTAGTTGGCCAGCGAGGAGATCACGCGCGCGATGATCTGCGCGGGCACGGCGGTCAGATGCACGGCGTAATGGCAGATGATGAACAGCGCATAGTCGATCAGCGCGGCGATGATCGACGAGGCGCAGAACCGGCCCGCCTGCCGGAACATGAGCCGGTAGATCTTCAGGCCGTCCTTCAGGCCGTTGAAGTGCGATGAGGAATTGTTGTCGATATAGATCGTCTCGATGCTCACTTCCTCGACCGGCATTTTCAGCTCGTTCGCCTTGATGAGCATATTGATCTCGTATTCATAGCGGTCGCCCTCGAGATTGGAGAACGCCTCGAGCGCGCAGGCGGGCAGGCCGCGCAGGCCGGTCTGCGTGTCGCTGATCCACATGCCGGTGAGCAGGCCGAACACGCCGCAGGTGAGCGTGTTGCCGGCCTTGGAGCGCAGCGGCATGGCCTTTTTGTCGCGCGAGCCGAGAATGAGCGCGTCCGGGTGGGCGATCAGCGCGTCGGCGATCTTGGCCACGTCGTCCGGCGTGTGCTGACCGTCCGCGTCCGCGGTGACAACGCCCACGTTCGGCGTTTTCATGATCTCGCGGATGCCGGTCTTAAGCCCCGCGCCCTTGCCGCGGTTGACCTCGTGCGTGAGCACGGTCGCCTTGCCGGCAAGATCGCGGAAAATATCGGCGTAGGCCGCGCCGCCGCCGTCGTCAATGACGACGATGCGATGAAAGCCCTTGGCGATTAGCTCGTCCACCAGCTTGTTGAGGCGGCGATCCGGCTTGTAGGCGGGAATGAGAACGGCGACGGATTCGTAATTCATAAATTCAACCATCTCTTCCGTGTTATTTGGTGAGCGTGTTTTGAAAGTTCCTGAAGGCGCGGCTTCGGAATTTCTGCGCGGGGCGCGCGCCTATCGAAGCGGCGGCCTCGAATCCCTGCGCGGGCTCTGGGGCGGGCGCGTCGATTCCGGCGCGGGCCGGCTCGGGCGCGGCGCGCTTCCGGCCTGACGGGCGCGCTCCTCGGCGGCCTTTACGCGGCGCTGATACTCCGCGCGCTCCATGCGCCGCTGCAGCGCGATGGCCTTGACGGCGAGGTAAATGGCCAGTATCGACAGCGCGAACGTCAGCCGCTTGTGGAACTCGTTGGTCATGAAGCCCATGGGCTTATTGAAGCGGTCTATGACAAAGAACACAATCAGCATGCCCGATATGACGATGGCCGCATGGGGCAGCAGCTTCTTGACGAGCTTCAGCCAGTCGGCCAGCCTGGCGTGCCTGATCCAATGGATAATTTTCTTCATAGCGGTGTCCTCTCAGCCGGCCGTATCGGCAATGTAGACGATGTCGCTCGTGGGGCGGCCGTTCTTGTAAGGCTGATTGGCGATCGCGCCCAGGAATGTCATCTGGGATGTGCGGCCGCCGTCCAGATTGTAGGCGGTGGTCAGCCCGAGGCTCTGGCAGAGATTGGCGCACTCGGTGTATGTCATGCCGCGCGCATAGCCGCTCTGACGGCCGTCGATGACGATGAACATATAGTGTCCCGGCTCCACCATGCCGATGATGGTGCGCGGATCATGATTGGTGCGCGCATAGCCTTCCGGACGCAGCTGGCCGTCGCCGTCCAGAAAGGCGGGGCCGAAGCTGAAGGACTGCCACGCGCCGTCGGCCATGGCCTGACTGATGTCCAGCTCGGACTGATCGCGGTAGACGCGCATCGTGCCGTCGCGGAATATGACGAGCACTTCCTCGCCGTCCTCCCATTTGTCGCGGTACAACTCGCCGTTGCGTATGACGATGCCGCCGCTGCCATAGCCGTAGTAGTCGGAATTGATCGCGGCGACGGCGTTTGCGCGGTTGGCCATGCTCAGCACGTCCTCGGAGATGGCCTTGCCGAAGGCGTCGTCGGCAAAGAGCGTGCGCAGGCACTCTATCGAGCGGATGTATATGTCCTCGATGTAGTAGGTCTGGTCGTTTTCATCGTCGCGGTGCGTGCTCAGCGTGATGTTGACATTGGCACTCTGATAGCTCGTCTCAGTCTTGATCACCTCGCCGGATGTAAACTTGTCGGCGAAGCGAGCGCTGAAGTCGCCCACAGCCGCGGGCGCGTTTGTCGCCTCGGGCGAAACGCTGGCGTCGGGCGAAACGCTGGCGTCGGGGGAGACGGTGGAAGCCGGTGCGGGCGTGGCGGCGCTCGCGGGGGGCGGCGTGGTCGATACGACGCGCCGCGAGGGCTGAGGAATGACGTGATCGAACAGGGCGAATATGCACAGGCACACCCCTATGACCAGAATGTCTATGAGCGCGATCAGAGCGGGGCGCATCTGCTTAAGCGGCCGAATGCGCGGCGGCCGGCGGTTGGGTCTGTTCTGCATAATTTTGCCTCACTTGTAGAATAACGGGAATAGCCAAGCATAGTGTAACATACCCGCCGGATTCCTGCAAGGAACGGCGGCAATTTTACATAAAAAATCAGAGCGCAGGCACTTTTATGAGACGCAAAATTGCGCCTTCGGGTTTCGCCGCGCCAATGTAAAAAAATATATCGGCGCAAACCGTATTCAGGCAGGAAAAGCGGCGGTGTGCGGGGAACTGAATTAAGAGGCAAACCGTCAGAGAAGTGTTCATACACAGAAAAAACCAAATGAGGACGGCGTTAATGGGAGGAGGATCTTCATGAAGAAGAGATTTTGCTGCTTCATGGCGCTGCTGCTGTGCCTGAGCCTGTGCACGGCGCCCGCGCTGGCTGATTATTCCGTGGCGGACGATACCGTCTGGGCGTACACGCCGATCTACGACGAGTCCCAGGGGCAGATCACCAATCTGCATCTGGCCTGCGCGGCGATCGACGGCTGGGTGGTCGGCTGCGGCGAGACGTTCTCCTTCAACGAGGCCGTCGGCGAGCGCAGCAAGGAAGCGGGCTATCGCATCGCCATAAACGGGCGCGGCACCTATGTGCGCGGCGGCGGCGTTTCTCAGCTGGCGACGACGCTCAACATGGCCGTTTCAGACTTCAGCTGGACTGAAGCGGGCGATTACATGACCTACGGCGACAACTTCACCGGCAACTATGTGGACGACGGCGAGGACGCGGTCGTGACCGACTACGCCAACGACCACGACTACACATTCACCAGCTGGTATCCCGGCGACGTGATGATCAGCGCATGGATTGAGGACAACACGCTCTACTGCACGCTGAGCGGCTATGAAAGCAGCGACGACTATGGCGGCGAGGAAAGCAACGACGTATTGTCCGAGGGCATAACGCCCATGCCCGACGACGAGGCGCAGCGGACGAACATCCTTCAGGCGGCCTATGCGATCAGCGGCACGATGCTCGAGTATGGCGACGCATTCTCCTTTAACGACATCGTCGGTCCCCGCACGACCGGCGCGGGCTATGTCAAGGCGCTCAACGGCCGCGGCGTGAAGGTGATCGGCGGCGGCGTGGCGCAGGTGGCCTCGACGGTCTATCTGGCGGCCAAGAAGGTGGACAGCATAACGCTCGACTATGTGCGCACCTACGGCGATCGCTTTACCGGCGGCTATGTGAGCAGCTCGGACGACGCCATTGTGACCGATTACAACGCGGGCATCGATTTCTCCTTCACCTATTACGGCGCGGGCACGCTGATCGTCTATGTCTATGAAGAGGACGGTCTGCTGATCTGCGATCTGTGCGAAATATACGACTGATAGCTGCAACATGCGCTGCAGCCCCGGCGGCCGATTCGCTTTCATGCGGGTCGGCCGCCCTTTTATGCGGTGAAACGGTCAGAAACCTTTGAAAAATTGCACGCTTTGGGCAAAACCGTTGCGCGCGGCGGGAATCGCTGCCATAATAAAGGAAGAAAACGATTCTGAACCGCAAAAGGGAGGAAATGCCATGATTGAAAACGCGACGGTGCGGCTCGATGTAACGGAACGCGGCGCGCTCGCGCTGACCGACAGGCGGACGGGCGCGCGCTTTGAGGAGATTGCCGGGGATTTGCGCCTCTGCGATGTCCGTTCGGCGGATGATGTGATGCTCGCACGGCTTTCGGGCGCGGCGATAGACGTGGATGTGCGCCTGGATCTGACGGACGACGGCTTTACGCTGGCGCTCCACGCCGACGCGGACGCGCCCATGCCCGAGGAGATCGCCTATCCCGGCGCATGGCGAACGCGCGAGGGCGATCTCGTCGCCTTCGGCCACGGCGAGGGCGTGTGCTTTGAGGCGGACGAGGACTTTCCGCTGCCCGAGCGCTGGGGCATGACGGCCGGCGGCATGGCCATGTGGGTGATTCGGCGCGGCGGCAGCTGGCTGATCTGCGCGGCGGAGGAGGGCGCGGACGCGGCGCTCGTGAACAGGCGCGAGGGCGGTCTGCTGGTGAGCGGCGCGCGCTGGCTGAGCGAAAAGGGGCGCTGGGGCTATGACCGGGCGATGCGCTTCTTTGTCGCCGCCACGCTGGGCGAGGGCTGCCGCGCCTATCGCGCCTGGCGGGAGACGCTGGGCGAAATCGTGACATTAAAGGAAAAGATCGCCCGCGCGCCCGAGCTGAAAAAGCTGATCGGCGCGGCGGACGTCTGGCTGTGGGACGACAACAACATGAACAGGCTCTACGCCCGCCCCGAGCAAAGCGACGCGCCTGAGCGCGACGTGCGCGCGCTTTCCGACGATATGGAGGCGCTGGGCATGAAGCGGCTGCTCTGGAATTCGTTTGAAGGCGAGACGCGCGCCGACTGCGAATACCTGAAGGGCAAGGGCTGGCTGGTGGGAAAATACGACATCTATCGCGACGTTGTGCCCGCGACCGCCGTCAATTCTGTCATTCCCTACCGCGTGAAGCGCTCGCGCCACACGAAATACTGGCCGGACGACGTGCGCCGCGAGCAAAACGGCGATATGGCGCGCGCGTGGCAATTGCACACCACCGACGGCACGATGGTCTATCAGAACGCCGTGTGCGACGTGTGCGCGCTGCGCATGACCATGGAGGACGTGCCAGCCGACGTGGCCGATGTGGGCTACAGCGCGCGGCTTCTCGACGTGCAGTCGGGCGGCGGACTTGCCGAGTGCTATGATCCGCGTCATCCCGCCACGCGCCGCGTCATGCGCCGCTATATCCGCGCTCAGCATCAGTTCCTGCTCGATCTGGGGCTGGCGTGCGGCGGCGAGGTCGGCTCGGAGGACTATGTGTCGCAGCTTGCCTTTACGGAGGGACTGATGAGCCCGATCTGGCTGCGCGGCCCCGATGCGGGCCGGCGCATGAACACGCTCTATTACGGCGATGAGATTCCGCCGATCATCACTGATTGTATGCTCAATCCGCGCCACCGACTGCCGCTGTGGGAAATGGTGTATCACGACTGCACTGTGAGCTACTGGTATTGGGGCGACAGCTCGAACGGGTGCCCGGAGCTCATGCCCGTGCGCGATCTGTTCAACGCGCTCTATGGCCTGCCGCCGCTCTACAGCCTGAATGTGACGCAGTGGCGGCAGCTGCGCACGGTCGTCGCCGCGTCATACAGGCGCGCGGCCGCCGTGGCCGAAAGGGTGGGACTGCTGCCCATGACGGCGTTTGAATGGCTGACGGAGGATCGGCTCGTTCAGCGCACGGTGTTTGACGGCAAATACGCCGTGACGGCCAATTTCTCAAATCAGCCCTATGAAACGCCGCTGGGAACGATCCAGCCGCTCGATTTCCTGCTTGAAGAGCTCAATTAATGGAAGAGAAACCTGTTTTTTTTGAGGCGCAGAGGCGGCAAATGGCCTGTTTCTGCGCCTTTTTTCAAGAAAACGCGCACAGAAACGAATGAATTAAATTCAATTTAATTGTTAGATTGCAGGATTGCACTTCATTTATGGCGACGAGAATCTGTTTTACCGTTAGTTAACAATTGAAATTCTGCACAATTAGACGCATTATAATAGGAAGGAAGAAAACCGAAAAAAGATGAAAAAAAGGTATTGACAAAAGCGAGGGAAGTGGGTATAATAGTCAATGTTGTCGCGAGGGGCGCGAGCGAGAGCGAGC
>CAKUAV010000046.1 GCA_934636425.1 uncultured Clostridia bacterium | reverse complement strand
GGACGTGCATACGGCCCTGCGCCGTCCAGCCCTCGGGCAGATAGACGTGGATATTGAACAGCTTCTGATCGGCCATGGTGGTGCGCAGCGTGGCGGTGAGCTTGAAGGTCAGCGTGCCGCCCGCCTGAATGATCGGCTCATGCTCGAACTCGACCAGCGCGTGGGCGTAGCAGTTGTCGGCGGTGAAGGAATAGCGCGCGCGTTTCTCCAGCTCGGAGGCGATGGGGCCGCCGGCCAGATCCTGCGCGGTCAGGCCGCCCAGATCGGTCGCGCCGTCGGTCAGAACGAACTGAGCGCCGTGACGCGCCAGCTTTTCGTTGGGCGTGCGCATTGTGGCGGCGAGCAGGCTGAGCACGCAGTCGGTCAGCTCGGTGCAGGATTTCGGGAAATAGCCGTGGCCGTTGATTGTGGACACGGTGACGATGGCGTCGCCCAGATGCGCGCGCCAGTCCTCGGGGATGGCCTTCATGCCGTACATTATGCCCAGGAGAGAGCCGACCGTCGCGCCGGTGCAGTCGGTGTCGTCGCCGCAGTTGATGGCGATGATCATGGACTTTTTGAAATCGCACTCGCCCCAGAGCAGGCCGAGGATGGTGAAGGCCACGTTGCCGGGCGCCTGGAACCAGCCCAGTCCGGTTTCCTCGTTCATTCTGAGCAGCATTTCGCGGCAGTCCTGCCAGCTCATGCCGTCGTCGTAGGCCTTGACGGTGGCGCGGATGTAGTTGGCCAGATGGCAGTTTTCCGGCACCTTCGACAGGCCGATGTCGATCAGCGTGCGCAGATCGCTGATGACGAACGCGGCCGACTGCATCGCGGCGACGAACACCGCGGCGTATGTGCCCTCGGCCAGGCCGTGATCGACGCAGGCGTCCTCAAAGGCGCAGCGGGCGGCCTTGTCCGGGCTGCCGGGATGCGTGCACGCCCAGATCTCTGTGCGGATCCACGCGCCGTTGGAGTTCTTCCACTCCTCATTGTAGAGCTCGCCGCTCATGGGCGGCACAACGCCCGCGCGCAGATTGCTCTTGCCCAGGCCGTATTCATTCCAGCTGGGGCCGATGAAGCTGATCCAGTATTCGGCCAGCACCTTCGAGTCGATCGCATCGGGGCCGATCTCGTCCATGGCGCGCAGCCAGACCATCTGCAGGTCGAGATCGTCGTTGGGCAGCACCTCGCCGGGCTTTGTGACGAAGCCCTTGATGTCGTTGAGCTGTTGCTGTCCCTCATAGGGCGTGCCCATTGTGCCGCCGATGTTCTTGCCCAGCCAGCAGGCGTATATGCGGTCGCGCAGTTCGTCTCTGTTGTAGGAAATCATAGTTTTCACTCTCCCTTGATTCTCTTTTCATAATCCTCGCGCGTGAGGATGTAGAGCAGCGATTCCAGACGGCGGCCGTCGCGCGTGTCGTAGAAAAACGGCTTGAGATAGCAGAAGCCGGTCTTTTCGATCACGCGGCGGGAGCGGTCGTTGCCGATAAAGTGCGCGCACCAGAGCGTATTGAGCGCCATGTCCTCAAAGGCGTATGAAACGGCGCGCGCGGCGGCCTCGCTCATCAGCCCTTTTCCCCAATGGTCGCGGGAAAGCACATAGCCCAGCTCGCGCTGAGGGTCGTACTCTTCGCCGTTGTTGACGGCATGCAGCCCCAATGAGCCGATCACGCGCCCCGTCTGCTTCAGCTCGAGCGCGTAAACGTCGCCCTTTTTGATGAAATCGGCCAGTATGGCGCGGGATTCGTCGATGCTTCTGTGGTGCGTCCAGCCGGCGGCCTCGCCCACGCCCTCGACGCGCGCATAGGCGTAAAAGTCCTCGGCGTCGCTTTCGCGGAACGAGCGCAGCACCAGCCGGGCAGTTTCGAGTGTTTTCATGGCGTATTCTCCTTAATATAGTATCGCAGCGGGCGGGCGGCTGTCAACGCTTCGTTGTACTCAGCAGCGCCGATTTGATCTCAGCCGTCCTATTATTTCAAGTGCGATTCGACGGCGCGGTTGATCGCTTTGCGCAGCTCTATGAAGGCCGCCTCGGAGGCCGGGCAGGTCTCAAACGTAATCTCCCTGACGTTCAGCGCGTCTTTCAGCACGTTAAGCGCCTCCTCGCGGCTGGAGAGCGACTCGAGCAGCTGAAGCGCGCGCAGATCGCTGATCGCCTCGGCGAAGGCGTAATAGCGCAGCGAGGGCACGGGGCCGCTTTCGCCGGGATAGACCAGATAGGACGTGCCGCCGACGAAATCGCCCAGCGCGTCGGGCGAGACGAAGGGATTGACCGGCTTTCTCGAGAGCTGATTATAATAGAAGTTGAAGCCCCAGTGCAAAAAGCCCTTTATATCCAGCGCGTAGAGCTGAAAGCCCAGCGTGCGGTTGCGCCGCTGCGGCAGGGCGATCAGGCGGTTGGGCAGATTGACGCTCTGCCCGCCGGTGTAATACGCCCACAGACTGTCGGTTTTGCCGAGAAAATCGGGCACGCTGGTGGTGACGGCCACGGGGGTCTGGATCACGCCCTCCTCGAGGAAATCGACGTCGGAGAGCGCGTCTATGATGTGCGCGGGATCGACGAAGCGGGAGAGCAGGCCGTATCCGTGCGCATAGACGGGCAGATGCTTTTTCTCCGGCTCGTCGGAGACGTGGAAATAGAAGCGGTCGGTGAGATTGCGCGCCCTGAGGAAGGCTGTGAGCGCCGCCAGATAGGCCTCGAGGAAGAGCCGGTATTCGTCGCCGCACGCGTCGGTTTCCCAGCCGAAAATGCGCGTTTTAACGCCGTCCACATCGGCCATGATCTTCGGGGCGTGAGAGGCGCCCCACTGCGTGAAGAGGTGGCTGTGCTCAAAATACACGTTTCCGTGGCGCTGCGCCATGCGGATAAAGCGCTCGAGATTGGCAAAGTCGAACGAGTACGCGCCGCCTCTCACCGTCACGCCGACCAGCTGCGCCGTCATGCGCTCTCCGCCCACCGGCGTGTCCAGAGGGGGCGTGAAGCAGGGCGTGAGCAGCAGATTCGTGCCGCCGGCCACGGCCAGCGCGACATACTTTTCCAGCAGCGCCCAGAACGGCTCGGACAGCATGGGGACATTGTGCGCGTCGGCGATCGAATCGAAATGCAGCCAGTTGGTGCAGGGGAAGGTCTGCGCGGGCAGGCTGGCGTTCATCACGCGCACGGTGAACGTCTCGCGGGCGAGGAGCGCGTCGCCCTTCTTTTCATAGAGCGAGAGCGTGACCGGATATTCGCCCGCGGCCAGCTCGTCCGTGCCCTGAACGGCCGCCCAGATCGAGCGCCACTTGCCGACATAGACGTGTATGTCGCCCTCGCAGAGCGGCTCGATCGGGTCGGGATACAGCCCCGGCGCGTGGCCGAGGTAATCCTGATCATAGCGGGCGTAGCAGGGCATTGTCACGCCGACATGGCCGACCAGACCGAGCGTGAGCCATGGCCGCAGCGGCGAGTCGATCTCAAAGCGCGCCTCGATGAAGTTGGGGTTGTTCGACGCGCCTCTGGGATCGGCTCTGAATGCGAACTGGAACGAGAACAGCTCGTTTTTGAACATTTCGCCCCGGTCGCAGCGGGGCAGCGCGCGGTCGAGAAACGGTTTTTCGAGCGAGCTTGCGGGAATAATGGTCGTGTGGAACATGGTGTGCATCCTCCTTGAAAAGCGCCGATTCCTGCGGTTGCCGGACGGCGAAAGTCGTGATATAATGGGGAAAACGCGCATTGCTTTTTTGAAATCAACGGGCGGGAGGCCGGAAGAATGGATACGGAAATGAACCTCTTTGACATCATTGGGCCGGTGATGATCGGGCCGTCCAGCTCGCACACGGCGGGCGCGGCGCGCATTGGCCGCGTGGCCAGACTGCTGCTGGGCGAGGACGTCGCCGAGGCGCGCGTGGGCTTGTGCGGCTCGTTCGCGCGGACGTGGCGCGGCCACGGCACAGACCGCGCCATTGTGGGCGGGCTGATGGACATCGCCGCCGACGACGCGCGCCTGCGCGACAGCCTTGACGAGGCGAAAAGGCGCGGCCTGCGCGTCACGTTCGAGGAGATACAGCTGAAGGACGCGCATCCCAACACGGCGCGCCTGCGCCTGAAGGGCGTGACCGGCAGGAAGATCGAGGTGATCGGCGCCTCGGTGGGCGGCGGCAGCATCGAGATTCGCGAGATCGACGGGATGAGCCTGCGCGTCACGGCGCAGAAGCACACGCTGATCATCGCGCACCGCGACACGCCCGGCATCATCGCGCGGGTGAGCAGCCTGCTGGCGGGCGCGCCGGTCAACATCGCCACGATGCAGGTGTCGCGCAGCGCGGCGGGCGGCAAGGCCATGACCACAATGGAGCTGGACGAGCTGCCGCCCGACGAGATCATTGCGGCGCTCAGGGTGATGAAGGGCGTCGAATCGGTGACGATGCTCAGGGCCGACTGAGGCGCGCGGGGTCTGCCCGCAACAGACTGCGAACCGCGAGGAGACTGAAGCGCCGGTTTGGCGCCGTCAGGCATTCGGATTTTGTCCGGAGCGGGGCGCGGCTTTGCGCGCTTTTCAGAAACGGCGGCTGAACGGATCGCTTTTTTTCCACCACGAACCCACCGAAAGGAGAACAATCACTATGGACGATTCCATTGCGTCCCTGCTGGAAAAGGCGGGGGACGGCAAAATATCGCGCGTGGCGGCGCAGTGTCAGGCCGAGCAGGACAGGACGGATGCGGCCGCTGTGCGCGCGCGCATGGCGCGCTATCTGGACGTCATGCGCGACTCGGTCAGAGAGGGCATGAGCGCCGAGCGGCGTTCGCTCTCCGGGCTGACCGGCGGGCAGGCGGCGCATATTTACGAGACGGCGGCGCAGGGCAAAACGGCGGGCGGCTCGCTGCTCGGCCGGGCGGCGGCGCGCGCCATGGCTGTGGCCGAGTGCAACGCGGCCATGGGACGCATTGTGGCCGCGCCCACGGCGGGCTCGTGCGGCATACTTCCGGCGGCGCTTCTGACGGCGCAGGAGGAATACGGACTCAGCGACGATGAGCTCTCCGACGCGCTCATCACCGCGGCGATGTTCGGCCAGATCATCGCGCGCCGGGCGAGCGTATCCGGCGCGGCGGGCGGCTGTCAGGCGGAGTGCGGCAGCGCGGCGGCCATGGCGGCGGCGGCGCTGGTCGAGCTGCGCGGCGGCACGGCCGATATGTGCGCGCAGGCCTGCTCGTTCGCGCTGATGAACAGCATGGGGCTGGTGTGCGATCCGGTGGCCGGGCTGGTCGAGATTCCGTGCGTCTATCGCAATGTGGGCGGCGTGGCCAACGCGTTTTCAGCGGCGGACATGGCGCTTTCCGGGCTGCGCAGCCCCATACCGACCGACGAGGTGATCGACGCGATGCAGTCGGTGGGCGATCAGATGCCGGCCTGTCTGCGCGAGACCGGCGAGGGCGGCGTGGCCGCTGCGCCCATGGCGCGGCAGATTGCAAGGCGCGTGCTGGGCGCTCAGAAGGAATGACGCGTCCGCGGGGCTGAAACGCCATGCGGCGGCAATGTTTGCCTCTGTGCTGCCGGATCATCTGCAATACGCGGCGATTGTCCGGGTTTGCGGGCGCTCTGCTTCAGCGCGTGACCTGCGCGCTGGGGCGGTGCGGGCACTGTATCGAGTGACGCAGAGCGTGACTTTCGCAGCGTTAAGGCGCGCTGCGCCGGTTTTCAGGCCGGAAAACATCGACCGAGCGGCGCTGAATATTCGAAGCGCCGCGGTGGGATGCGCGCGCAAAACGAAACCGGAGCGGCATGCAATTTCGTGCTGCGACGCGCGCATTGGCCGTCTGGCGCGTCATGAAAGAGCGCGGCGATAGGAAGCGCGTTGTGACGCGGCGGTTTTTCGCCGGTTTTCAGGCCGGAAAACATCGATCGAGCGGCGCTGAATATTCGAAATGTCGCGGTGGGACGCGCGCAAAACGAAACCGGAGCGGCATGAAATTTCGCGCTGCGACGCGCGCATTGGCCGTCTGGCGCGCCCTGAAAGAGCGCGGCGATAGGAAGCGCGTTGTGACGCGGCGTTTTTCGCCGGTTTTCGGGCCGGAAAACATCGACCGAGCGGCGCTGAATATTCGAAGCGCCGCGGTGGGACGCGCAAAACGAAACCGGAGCGGCCGCGTGGTTTCGCGTTGCGACGCGCGCATTGGCTGTCTGGCGCGCCCTGAAAGAGCGCGGCGATTGGGAAGCGCGCTGCGGCGGTTTTTTACTGGCTTTCAGGCCGGAAAACATCGACCGAGCGGCGCTGAATATTCGAAGCGTCGCGGTGGGATGCGCGCAAAACGAAACCGGAGCGGCCGCGTGGTTTTATGTTACAGATGCAGGCCGTATGCGCCGCTGAGCGCCCGGAGCGTCTCAGGCCAATAGTCGATCAGATCGGAGGCGGTCATGGCGGTTTCGGTCAGGGCGCGCGCGGCGGTTTCGCCCGAGAGGCCGTGCAGCTCGCTGGCCGCCCAGGCCGCCGTTTCCGGCTGCGCCAGCAGCGCGCCCAGCATGCCGGTGAGCACGTCGCCGCTGCCGCCGGTCGCCATGCCGCCGCAGCCCGACGCGCTCAGATACAGGCCGGTTTCGCCCGCTATGACGCTCGACGCGCCCTTCAAAAGCGCCGTTGCGCCCAGCGCGCGGAGCCGTTTTGCGTCCTCGACGGGGCTGCTCAGCGCGCCGATGAGCCGCGCGGCCTCGCCCGGATGCGGCGTGAGGACGTGATGCGGCCTGAGAAGCGCCGAAAGAGGCGCGTTTTCGGCGATCAGATTGAGCGCGTCCGCGTCGATCACGGCGCTCAGGCCGCACTTCAGCACCGCCTCCACGATTTCCGGCGCGGCGCGTCTGGACAGACCGGGGCCGATGGCCACGGCGGTTTTGCCGCGCAGCGCTTCTTCCAGCGCGGGCAGCGCGCCTTTGCCGATCGCGTCGTTTTCCTCGGGCAGCGGAATCGCCATTGCGCCCGGCACGAGCGCCTGCAATGTCGGCATAATCGAGCGCGGACAGGCCAGCGTGACCAGCCCTGTGCCCATGCGCAGCGCCATGCGGGCGGCGTAATGCGCGGCTCCGGCCATGCCGGGCGATCCGGCGACGATCAGCAGATGGCCGCACGATCCCTTGTGGATGCTGCGGCGGCGCACGGGCAGCGCGGCGATCGCGTCGCGCGGCTCGATCAGCTGAACCGGCTCGGCGGGGGCAAGACCCGTATCGAGCGGACGCACGTCGAGCGCACCGCACCGCTCCAGTCCGTCCGCGAGATAATGGCCGGTTTTGGCATATTCGAACGTCACGGTCACGTCGGCGGCGATGCACGCGCCCATCACGCATCCGCCGGTCAGATTCAGCCCGGACGGCGCGTCGACGGCCATCACGCGGCTGCCCGCGGCGCGGTCGGCATTGATGCGATCGATGAGCGCGGCGTAAAAGCCGTCGAGCGGCCTGTTCAGCCCGATGCCGAAGAGTGCGTCCACCCACACGTCGGGGCGCGCGATTTCGTCGATCTGATCGGCGCGCAGGCAGGGGATATTCAGCGCGAGCGCCTCCCGGGCGCAGGTGAGCGCGTCGCCCCGGAGCGCGGATATGTCGCAGGCGGCCAGCAGCGTGACGTTCGCGCCCGATCTGGCCGCGAGCGCGGAGAACGCATAGCCGTCGCCGCCGTTGTTGCCGCGCCCGCAGGCCACGGCGACGGTCTTTCCGTCAAACGCGCCAAAGTGCGCCTGAAACGCCTCGGCCAGCCGGTCGGCGGCGCGGCGCATGAGGCCGAGCGAGGGCGCGCCGGCTGCGAAATACCGCCTTTCCAGATCATACATGCCCTCGGGCGTGACGAGCGTGCGCATGGTTGTTTCCTCCTGTCGATGTTTTTTTAGAGCCGCCGCCCGGAGGGGCGCTTCGATCTTGTCGGAAAAAGAGCCGATCGGGGGCTGAAGCGCGCGGGACAATGCGGCGGTCGCCTTCAATAGACTCGGGCGCGCGGGGAGTCTGAATCCGGCATGATGGCCTTGAACGGCGCTTGCAAAACCGATTCCGGACATGAAAGCAAAGGAGAGCGTAAAGCGATGAATTTTGACTTTAAGAGCGCGCGGCACTGGGCGGAGGCGCTGATTCGTCAGGCCGTCGAGCCGGGCGCGCGGGTGATCGACGCGACAATGGGCAACGGCCACGACACGCAGTGGCTGGCCGAGCTGGTGGGCGAGAGCGGCCATGTCTACGGCTTCGACATACAGCTCGAGGCGGTCAATCGCACGCGCGAGCGCCTGACGGCGGCGGGGCTTGAAGGCCGCGCGACGCTGTTTCACGCCGGGCACGAGCACATCGCCGAATTGGTGCGCGAGCCGGTGGACGCGGTCGTGTTCAATCTGGGCTGGCTGCCCGGCACAGACAAGGCGCTGCGCACACGCGCCGAGACCACGCTCACCGCCGTGAACGCGGCGCTCGACAAGCTGAAGGAGGGCGCGATCATGACGATCTGCGTCTATCCCGGCCACAGCGAGGGGCGCGACGAGCTGGAAAAGCTGATCGCGTGGGGACGCGCCCTGCCCGGCGAAAGATACGACGTGATGACGCGCGCCTATCTCAATCAGGCGGGCGATCCGCCGGTGCTCATCGCTGTCAAGAAGAACAAAACCCGCGCACGGAAGCAGGGGTGAGAGCCGCTGCTCCAGCACCGAGGCGGGAAACGGAAAGCATTGCGGACGCGGAAAGCGGGGACAGCCGACTGCGGCGAAGCTGGGCGCATACCGCATGCGGAACGCCGCGAGGCTGAATTCGCTGTTCGGCCACCGAGGCGGGAAACGGAAAGCATTGCGGACGCGGAAAGCGGGGACAGCCGACTGCGGCGAAGCTGAGCGCATACCGCATGCGGAACGCCGCGAGGCTGAATTCGCTGTTCGGCCACCGAGGCGGGAAGCGCGGACACCGACTGGGGCGAAGCTGAGCGCATACCGCATGCGGAACGTTGCGAGGCTGGACTGTGCTGTTCGGTCGCCGAGGTAGTGGAAAACGGAAAGCATTGTGGACGCGCAGAGGCGCGAACGGTTGATCACGGCGAAGCTGGGCGCATACCGTATGCGGAACGTTGCGAGGCTGGACTGCGCTATTCGATCACCGCGACGGCGGCGGCGAAACCGCCCGTGTGCGTTATGGAGATCATGACGCTCTGCGCGCCCAGCGCGTGAAGCCGATCGAGCGCGCCGCCCGAAAGCCGTGCGGCGGGGCGGCCGAGCGCGTCCGGCTCTATGGAAATATCGCGCGTGGTGAAGCCGCGAAAGCCTGTGCCCAGCGCCTTGGCGACGGCCTCCTTGGCGGCGAAATAGCCGGCCGCCGTCTCCGCGCCGCGCTGCGCGATCGCCGCCTGCTCCACGGGCGAATAGACGCGCGCAAGGAAGCGCGGATGGCGCTCGAGGGCGCGTTTTATGCGCTCAACGTCCATGAGATCGACGCCCAGACCGCGAATCATACCTGTTCCCTCCCGTCAGACATAGCCCATGACGCCGCGCACAGACACGTCGCCCGCGCGCACGACGCGGCTTTCGCCCGCATCGGTTGCAACCTCGAGCGAGCCGTCCGCGGTCAGCGCGCGCGCCGTGCCCTCGAACGTCTCGTTCAGCCCGACGACGCGGACGCGCCGCCCGAGCGTGACGCAGCGCTCCTCGTAGAACGGCCTTATGGCGGACGCGCCGCCCTCCGCCCAGAGATCGTAGTATTTTTCGTACTGCTCGAGTATGCGCGCGGCGGCTTCTGCGCGGCCGGGCGCGCTGGGGCAGACCTCGGCCAGACAGCCGGCGTGGGGGATGTCGGCGCTGCGGGGGCTGCCGAGGACATTGAGTCCCATGCCCGCCACGGCGTAATGCACCTGATCCATGTCTGCGTTCATTTCGAGCAGCATGCCGCACAGCTTCAGGCCGTCCGCGACGACGTCGTTGGGCCATTTGATCAGCGCGGGCGCGCCCAGAGAGCGGCAGGCCTCGCACACGGCCAGCGCCGTGACCTGAACCAGTTGGGCGGCCTCCTCCGGCGCGGTGTTTTCGGGGCGCAGCAGCAGGCTCATCAGCACCGCGTCGCCCTTTTTGGAGATCCAGGAGCGCGTCATGCGGCCGCGGCCGGACTGCTGCTCGTCGGCGATGACCAGCGTGCCGTGCGGCGCGACTGCCGCGTCCTCGCTGCCCAGCGTGCGGGCGATGCGGTTGGTGGAGCCGGTCGCGTCGTAATAGTCGATGCGCTGCGCGATCCATTTCGCCTTCAGATGAGCGCGTATGCAGGACGGCCAGACGGCGTTCTCGGGCGGCTCGAGGTGATAGCCCCTGCGGGGCACAGATACGATGTTGTAGCCCTGCGCGCGCAGCGCGTCGATGGCCTTCCACACGCCGGCGCGCGTGACGCCCATGGGGCGGGCGATCTCGCTGCCGGAGACAAGGTCGCGCTGCATGAGCAGCGACAATAGCTTTTCCTGATCCATGGGTCAGTCTCCCGTTACAATATTTTGCCCCCATATTCGCGGCGGGGGACGGCTGTGTTCATTATACAGCGCTTTTGAGCGCATTTCCAGCCCATACCGCTCGAAACCGGCGCCAAAATGTGAAAAAAGCGCGTCAGTGCTTGTATTATTTACGTCATATTTGTATACTGGACAAGAGTCGCGTATATGCGCCGCGCGGGGAATGGAACGAAAACGCTCCCGCGCGCTTCTAAAGGACAAGATTCAAGGCGAATCGACTTGAGAGATAGGAGTCATATCATGCAGGACATTGATAAAATGGTCGCCCGGCTGAAGGACAACATCGCGCGGGTGATGGTCGGCAAGGAAAATGCGGTGGAGCTGCTCTTGTGCGCGCTCATCTGCCGGGGGCATGTGCTCATCGAGGACGTGCCGGGCGTGGGCAAGACCACGCTGGTATCGGCGCTGGCGCGCTCGCTGGACTGCTCGTTCAAGCGCATACAGTTCACGCCCGACGTGACGCCCAGCGATGTGACCGGCTTTTCCATGATCAACATGAAGACCGGCGACATGGAGTTTCATCAGGGCGCGGTCATGAGCCAGATCGTATTGGCCGACGAGATCAACCGCACATCGCCCAAGACGCAGTCCTCTCTGCTCGAGGTCATGGAGGAGGGACAGGCCACCGTCGACGGCGTGACCTACCGCATGCCGCAGCCCTTCATCGTGCTGGCGACGCAGAACCCGCTCGACTTTGTGGGCACATATCCTCTGCCCGAGGCGCAGCTCGACCGCTTCTTCATGAAGATCGCCATAGGCTATCCGACCTGCGACGAGGAGATCAGCATACTCGAGCGCTTTACGAGCGGCGCGCGTCCCATGGAGACCGTGCGTCCCATCTGCTCGGCGCAGGACATTGTCGATATGCAGCAGCTGGTCGCGCAGGTGTATTCCTCGCGCGAGGTGCGCAGCTATATTTCGCTCATTGCGCAGGCCTCGAGAAAGCACAGCGCGCTCCAGCTGGGCGTGTCCACGCGCGGCGCGATATTCCTGCTCAAGGCGGCTCAGGCGCGCGCTTTGCTCTCCGGCCGCGATTACGTCACGCCCGAGGACGTTCAGTACATGGCCGCGCCCGTGCTGGCGCACCGCCTGATACTCAGCCCCGAGGCGCGCATGCGCAATATGACGGCGGAGCGCGTGCTCTCGCAGGTGATCGGTTCCGTTCAGGTGCCGGTGAGGACAGCGTGAACGCCCGCACAGCCGTGTTCGTGCTGGTCGCGCTGACCGTTGCCGTCATTGCGCTCTCGACCGGGACGACCGTATACTATCTGCTCGCCATCATGCCGGCCATGATGGCGCTGCTCTCGCTGGCCAGCGTGCTGGCGACGCTTGCGACGCTCCATGTGACCACAACCGCGCAGAGAAGGCGCGTCTCCCGCGGCGACAGCGTGAGCATCAGCCTGACGGTGGGGCGCAGGTCGTTCATGCCGGTGGGCAGCGTGGAGCTCGAGGTGTCCACGCCCGGCGAGAACCGCGATGTGGGGCGGATGTCGGTCAGCGTGCCGCCGCTTAAGAGCAGGCAGTACCGCTACAACATACGCTGCGCCCACAGGGGTCTTTACGAGGTGGGCGTATCGCGCGTGAGCGTGACCGACGTGTTCGGCCTGTTTACATTTTCAAAGCACATAAAGGGCAGCTCGGCGCGCGTCATGGTCGTGCCCAGGCCGCGTTCAATCGCGCCGATGAGCATACGCCCCGGCGACATGGGGCCGCAGGGCCGCGTGCGCATGACGGAGGACCGCGCGTCGCCCGCGTCGGTGCGCGCCTGGCAGGACGGCGACAGCATGAAGAACATCCACTGGAAACTGACTGCGCGCCGCCGCGAGCTGCTCGTGCGCACATTTGAGGAATCGGCGCGCCCCGACGTGCTGATACTGATGGACTGCGCGCCGGTCAACGCGCTCAAATCGCACGTGCGCACCATAGAGGACGTGCTGTGCGAGGCGGCGGCGGGCGCGGCGCTCAGCCAGATGACGGCCGGCTACACAGTGCGCATGCCGCTCAATACGACGAAGCCCACCGAGCCGGTCGGCCAGTCGGTGGCGGACATAGGCCGCTTTCTGGAGGTGCTCACGCCGCTGTCGTTCGACAGTCCGTATTCGTTCGAGCAGGTCATCGCGCTGGAAATGCGCCGGCTTCAGCGCACGGGCGCGCTGATCGTCGTGACCACGCGCATGAATCCGACGCTGGCCGAGCTGGCGATGCGCATTGACCAATTGGGCGTTCAGGTGCGCTATATCTGGGTGGCGGAGGTCGTTCACGCCGATCACGAGACGCTCAAAAAGCGGCTGGAGCTTGCCGGCATAGACGTTGAGACGGTCAATCCCTGGCAGAGCGCTCCCGCGCGGGGGAAGAGCGCCGGCGATCGGGCGTAGGCCATTATTGAAGCAACGCCGGAGGCAGCGGCTTCCGAGAGGATATATGAGATGAATCTTCGTGCAAAACTGACTGATCTGGGCGCGTCCGTGCTGATTGCACTGATGCTGAGCCTGTCGCTGACCGAGGCGGTGCTGGAGTCGTTTTCAGCGCCCGTGTCGGTGTGGACGGCGGCGGCGCTGTGCCTTGCGTTTTCGCTCTTCGGCGCGCTCATGCTGTTTAACCGGCTGACGGCGGCGCTTTCGCTCGCGGCGGCGGCCATGCTGGCGGTGTATCTGGCGCTCACGCGCTCGCCGGTGGCCTTTTTCACGCGCCTTGTGCAGAGCATGAGCGCCGTGCTGACCGGACAGGGCGCTATGGCCGCGCCGGAAGCGCTGGGGCTGTGCGTGCTGCTGGCGCTGGTGTTCGGCATAATGTCGCTCTTTCTGGTGCGCATGAGCGGCGGCGTGTATCCGGCGCTTCTGCTGTTCGTGTTCGTGCTCCTGGGGCACTGGATTATGGACGCGGAGTTTTCCGCGGTTACGCTGGCGCCCGGCCTGATCGCGCTGGCTGTGCTCTATGCCCGCGCCTATCGCGAGAAGGGCGCCATACTGCGCGCTCTGCCCGCGGCGCTCATTGCGGCGGCGCTGACGCTCGTGCTGCTGCCCGCGCCCGGCTCGACATTCCAGCCGCTTCAGGACTGCGCCGACAAGGTGCGCGAGCTGTTCAACGACTATTTCCGCTTTGACGATCCGCGCACGGTGTATTCGGTGTCCGGCGACGGCTATCAGCCCCGCAGCGATATGCTGGGCGGGCGCGCCGAGCCGCGCAGCGACAGCATCATGACGGTCGAATCGGGCGACACGCTGCTGCTGCGCGGCTCGATCAGCCGCACATACACGGGCGCGAACTGGGTGGACGAGGCGGTCAACAGCCGCTATCTGCTGGTCGACCCGACTCGCCGCAAGCGTCTCGAGGCCGCGTTCAACGCCGACCTGAACGAAAACCTGAAGGGCTGCCTGAAGAAAATCGAGGCGACAGTGACATTCAACCGCAGCGGCACATCGACGCTGTTTGTGCCCGCGCGGCTGGACAGCCTGAATGTGGCGCTCGACATTGTGACCTACTACAACGAGACCGGCGAGGTCTTCATAACGCGCGACGTGGAGGCGGGCGACAGCTACGGCATATCCGGCTGGATTGTCGACGCGACGCGCGAGGATTTGATCAGCGCCGTGAACGCGGCTGCGGACGCGTCCGACGCGCACTGGCTGGACGTATGCAATGCGTATATGGCGCTGCCCGCCGGCATTGAGGCCGAGCTGTACTGGCTGACGATGGACGTCGTGAAGGACTGTGAAACGCCCATCGAGAAGGCCTATGCCATCGCCGACTATCTGCGCGACGGCTTTGTCTATACGCTCGACGGCGCGTATCCGCCCGAGGGGCGCGATTTCGTGTCGTGGTTTGTGCTGGACGAAAAGAAGGGCTACTGCACATATTACGCATCGGCCATGGCGGTCATGGCGCGTCTGGCGGGGATACCGAGCCGATACGCCGAGGGCTACTGCGCGGTCGACGACGGCACGGGCACGATCGAGGTGCTCGCCGAGGACGCGCACGCCTGGGCGGAATTGTACTTTAACGGAATCGGCTGGCTGGAGTTCGACGTAACGCCGGGCACCGCGTATTCCTCCCGCCACATCGTGCCGCCGGGCGAGGAACAGCAGGACAGTCAGCTGCCGCCGCCCACCGCGACGCCCACGCCCGAGCCCACGCCCGAGCCGACCGAAGCGCCCGTGCCGGACGAGCCCGAGCCGAGCGATGAGCCCGAAGGCGAGCCGAGCAGCGAGCCAACCGATGAGCCGACGCCCGAGCCGGACAATCAGCCGGACGAGCCGACGCCCTCTCCCGAGCCGGACAGCGATCAGCAGAACGACCCGCCGAAGAAGCGGCGCACGCTGTGGTGGATATTGATACTGATAGCGGCGCTTTGCGCGTGCGCCGCGCTGTGGGTGAAGCGCAGGCTGGTTCTGAGCGAGCCGGGATACAGGGCGGCGAAGGCCGCGGACGAGCGCGAGCGGGCGCTGATCTGGTACCGCGCGATACTGACGCTGCTGATGCGGCGCGGTCTGTCGCCCGACGGCGGCGAGACGCCGGTATCGTTTGCACGGCGCGTGGTTTCTCAGGCTGAAGCGCCGCGCGATTTTGCGCTGTTTGCCGAGCTGATCGAGGAGATGCAGTATTCGGGACGCATGCCGGATATTTCCTGCGCGCGTCTGGGCGAGGCGATTTACGGCGCGATGCTCGTGAAGCTGGATCGCCGCGAGCGCGCAAAGTGGGCGCTTGAGCGCCTGCGTCACGGCCTGGGCGACACCCGCCAAATCCCCTGAGGCCGGCAGTGCCGGCTTCCACACCGCTTCGCGCACGCAACCCGACTCCGCGCCGCTTGGGGGCGGCTCGAGTCTGGACGATAGAGCGAACAGGTAACATCTCAATACAACACGACCCGCCGAACCATAAATTGGAGTTCGGCGGGTCTTTCCGTGTACCCGGGTTTCGGCCGGCAGTGCCGGCTTCCACACCGCTCCGCGCGTGTCAACCCGACTCCGCGCCGCTTGAGGGCGGCTCGAGTCTGGACGATAGAGCGAGCAGGTAACATCTCAATACAGCACGACCCGCCCGGCCATAAATTAGAGCCGGGCGGGTCTTTCCGTGTACCCGGGTGACGGCCGGCAGTGCCCGCTTCCACACCGCTTCGCGGCCGCAGTGCCGGCTTCCTCTCCGCTCCGCGCGTGTCAACCCGACTCCGCGCCGCTTGGGGACAGCTCAAGTCTGGACGTTGGCGCGTGTAGGTAACATCTCAATACAGCCCGACCCGCCCGGCCATAAATTAGAGCCGGGCGGGTCTTTCCGTGTACCCGAGTTTTGTGCGGCGTGGACGCGCAAAAAGCAAGCCTTTGCTGTTCCTGAAAGGTATTGCATTGCTTTTGCCCTCTCCGCCGTTTCCCCGCGCGCACAAACGCCTGTGCCGGAGCTATAACCGGCCAGCACAAACGCTGCGCCAGCTAACCATTCACGCACATATGAAAAATACCGACGCATCGCCGCGCCAGCGCGGACAAACGCCTGAAACGCAAGCCCCACCGCCGCACCAGCGCGGACAAACGTCCAAAACGGAAGCCTCCGTCGCCCTGCCACTGCCGACAAATGCATGAAACGCAAGCCCCACTGCCCTGCCAGCGCGCCCCACTCCCCATGCGCAAGCCGCTCTCGCGCGGCGGTGTGTTTGTTTTCTCCCATTACGGAGATGTTTTATCCCTTGCCACGGCGCGAAAGACGGCGTAAAATAGAAGCAGATATTGCGCTGGGGAGGAAATAGCCATGTTTGGTTTTGAATATCCTGAGTATATGCCCGTCGGGCGCGTCGGGCTGGAGGTCAGCCTGAAGCCGTTCGGGCTGGACATGAGCGATCGTGGCATTGAAGACACCTGCCGCGCGCTGTTCGACGGCTGGCGCGAGCTGATCGGCCATGCGCAGGCCGTGTCCGTGCTGATGTGGACGAGCGACGGCAGCGAAATCCTCGAATATGACGGCGATCTCGAGTCCTCGTTCGACTGGGCGCGCTATATCGGCATCGGCAATCCGAAAAAGGAGCTGCCCGCAGGCGATCCGAACGGCGACGAAATCCACCATCGGCCGTATCTCTACATGGACAACCCGCCTGCCATGCGCTATCGCGATCTGAAGCGCATCATTGCCGCGCTCAAGCGGGTCGGGCGCGAAATGCTGAAGCTGGACGTCGAGGTGGGCGAAACGTTCGATCCTGGCCCCGAGTTCGCCTATTCCGACTTCAAATTCCACCGCCATCCCGAGATGAACCGCGGCAGCCTGATGGACAGTTTGTGGATACACTGCGCCGCGCGGCTGCACGCCGACCATTATCGCTACGCCGCCTATCCCGACGGCATTCCCGAGGGCACGCATTTCGGCCGCTTTCTGGGCGAGCAGTTCATGGCGCTCAAGCGCGACGTGGGCTTCGACTATATCTGGCTGAGCAACGGCTTCGGCTTCTCGCTGCAGTCCTGGAACTGGAAGGGCGAGCTGTTTGACGGCGAGCGCTTTGACGACGCAAACGCCTCCGCCATACGTGAGAATATCCGCACGTTCTGGCGCGAGTTCACCGCCGTTACGGGCGACACGCGCATCGAGACGCGCGGCAGCAACCTCACCGCCGGCATGGACATTGCCGCGCACGGCTGCCCGATCGACGACATTTACCGCGTCAAGACGCTGGTCGCGCCGCCCAATTCGCCGTGGGCCGCGCTCGATTTCCGCTTCGGGCTGGAGCTGGCCGGCTTCATGTCGCGCATGGCGCATCTGCCCGAAAAGGGTTATCTCTTCCGATATTATACGCACGACCCGTGGTGGCACAACAGCCCGTGGTTCGACCGCTATAACCGCACGCCGCACGATATTTATCTGCCGCTGAGCGTCGCGCGGCTGGACGAAAACGGCCGCGTCACGCCGCCCGAGGGCGTCAGCTTCCTCTCCGCCGACGATTCCTACGGCCAGCTGCCCCGCCGCTGCCCCGTCGAGGTCACGCCGCATCTGCTGGACGCGTACAGCCACTATCCCGACGCGCCCGGCCTTGTCACGTGGCTCTATCCGTTCGAGAGCTATGTGCGCCTCGGCCTCTATGCGGGCAGTATGCAGGATATATTCATGGACGACTGGCTGATCGAGAACGCCATTGATCAGGGGCTGCCGCTCAACTCGGTGATCGCGGACGATCTGTTCGTCAAGTCGGACAAGGCGCTCTGGGCGGGCAGAATACTCATTGCGCCCGTGCCGCACGCCGACACGCCCGCCGAGACGGCGCTTCTCCAGGCGCTGGACGCGGGCTGCCGCGTCGTGCTCTACGGCAGCGCCGCGTGGGCATCCGACGATGTGCGCGCGCTGATCGGCGTGGCGGAGGATGCGCCCATAGAGGGCGAGCTGACGATCGACACGGACATTGTGAAGGACGTATCGCGCGGCTTCACGCTGCCGAAAAGGCTGCGCCATGTCTCGCTGCTCTCCGGCGGCGGCGTGGGCGAAATCGCGCTGCCGGGCACGGCCGTGCTGGCGACTGTGCGCGATGAGTTCGGGAACGCGCGCGTCTATGCGACGCTCAACGATCATGCGCGCGCGGGGCGCCTTGCGTGGATGCGCGGCTCCTTCCCGCACGATCAGGCCTCGCGCGGCGCTCTGCCCCAGCAGCTCGACCGGCGCGTGTACTTCCCGGTCGCGGCGATGCTGCGCGGCCTGCTGGAGACGATGGGCGTGGTCATCCGC
>CAKUAV010000045.1 GCA_934636425.1 uncultured Clostridia bacterium | reverse complement strand
GAATATGATTTTTGCGCGCATCGCCGCGCGGCTGGTTCGTCCGCGGCGGCTGATGCGCTATAAGCTCGAGCGGCTGGGCGAGGATATGCGCACGCTGGTGATTGTGCCGGCGCTGCTCTCGTCGCCCGATCGCGCGAAGGCGCTGGCCGAAGAGCTGGAAACACTGGGGTGTCTCGAGGACGATCCCATGCTGACGTTCGCGCTGCTGGGCGATCTGCCTGACGCGGAGGACGCGGCTATGCCCGAGGATCAGGCCATACTGGACGCGGCGCGGGAGGCGATTGCCGCAATCGACGCGCGCGGCGGGAGAAAAGGCAAATACCGGCTGCTCACCCGCAGGCGCAGTCCTGTGCCGAATGAGCGCCGCTTTTCTGCCCATGAGCGCAAGCGCGGCGCGATCAATGCGCTGATTGCGCTGCTCTGCGGGGGCGAAAATCCCTTCGAGCAGCCGGACGCGGCGCGTCTGGCCGATGAAAACTACGCCTATATCGTCACGCTGGACGCGGGCACGCGCATGCTGCCCGGCACGGCGCACAAACTGGTGGGCACGCTGGCGCTGCCGGTCAATCGGGCGCGCTATGCGATGCTGACGCCCAAGCTGGAGCTGACGAGCGAGGCGACCGAAAACCGCTTTGCGCGCGCGATGGGCGGCGCGGGCGGCATGGACGGCTATGCCTCGGCGCAGTCCGATCTGTGGCAGGATCTGGCGGGAGAGGGCAGCTTCGGCGGCAAGGGCGTGATCGACGTGCGCGCCTTTTACGCGGCCATGGCGGAGGCGCGTCTGCCTGAAAACTGCATACTCAGCCATGACCTGCTGGAGGGGCTGTTTGCCGGCGCGGGCTTTATAGACGATGTTGCGCTCTACGAGGGGCATCCGCGCCGCGCGCGCGCATGGCTCGACCGGCTGCACCGCTGGACGCGCGGCGACTGGCAGCTTTTGCCGTTTCTGTTCCATAAGCGCCTTCACGCGCTCGACCGCTGGAAAATCATGGCCAACTGGGTGCGCGCGCTCGAGCCGGCCGCTTCGCTCATCGCGCTGCTGGCCGGGCTGTGGCGGGGCAGTCCGCTGCTCGCATTTTTCGGCATTGCGCCGCTCGCTGTGCCGCCGATATTGTATGGAATCACGCGCGAATCGCTGGAGGCGTTCGTCATGCGGCTTTCTCTACTGCCCGATCAGGCGCTGACTCAGCTGGACGCGACGGCGCGCGCGCTCTACCGCATGGCCGTGAGCAGGCGGCGTCTGCTCGAATGGACGACGGCGGACGACAGCGAGCGCCGAGCCGGCCGTATTACGCCGGTGTGCGGGGGCGCCGCGGCGATTGCGGCGCTTTTGAGCGTGTTCCATCAGCCCGCGATGATCCTTTTCGCGGCGGTGCTGGCCGCGCTGTGGGGCACGGCGGCCTCGCGATCGGCCGTCTGGGAAAGGCCGCGCTTTGCGCCGGTCGCCTATGAGGGCGGCGATGCGGACGCGCTTTATGATCTGGCGGCGCGGACATGGCGCTTTTTTGCCGAAAACACGCCGGAAAACGGGCTTGTGCCCGACAATGTGCAGCTCGACCCGCCGCGCGGTGCGGCTGAGCGCACGTCGCCCACAAACATCGGGCTGTACATGGTCTCGTGCGTCGCGGCGCGGCTCATGGGGCTGATCGACGATGCGGAGTGCGCGCGCCGGCTTGAAAAGACCGTTTCGACGCTTGAAAGGCTGGAGACGTGGCGCGGGCAGTTCTATAACTGGTATGACATCCGCACGGAAAAGCCCATGCCGCCGCGCTATGTTTCCTCGGTCGATTCGGGCAATCTGGCCGCGTCGCTGCTGCTGTGCGCCTCTCTTTCGGAGGAGCCGCTCGCGCGGCGCATGGAGGCGCTGGCGAAAAACATGGATTTGAGGGCGCTCTACGACGAGGAGCGCAGGCTGTTCGTGATCGGCGTTGACACGTCGAACGATCGAATGAGCGCCTCGCATTACGATCTGCTGGCCTCTGAATCGCGGCTGCTGAGCGTGACGGCGATCATGCTGGGACAGATTCCCGTCGAGCATTTTGCGCGGCTGGGCCGCGCCTGCGCCCGCGTGGGGGAGGGCGGCGCGCTGATCTCGTGGAGCGGCACGATGTTTGAATATCTCATGCCCTGCCTGATGCTGCCGCTGTGGCCGGACACGCTGCTGGGCGAAAGCTGCCTGCGCGTCATATCGGCGCAGAAGGCGGCGAGCAGGCCGTGGGGCGTGTCGGAATCGGGACTTTACGCATTCGACCGCGCGCTCAACTACCAGTACCGCGCCTTCGGCCTGCGCGAGGCGGCGCTGCGCGGCGACTGCGAGAGCGACGTGATCGCGCCCTATGCCTCCGCGCTGGCGCTGCCCTTCGACGCGGATGCGTGCGGGAACATTTTGCGCATGCGCGATATGGGCTGGCTGGACGAGCAGGGCTTTTTTGAGGCGGCCGATTACGACGGACGGCGCATTCCCGAGGGCGCGGAATACAAGCTGGTCAAAAGCCACATGGCGCATCATCAGGGCATGATACTCGCCTCGATCTGCAACGCGCTTCGGGGCAATGCGCTGGTCGGCGCGTTCATGGCGCGGCCACAGGCGCGGGCATTGACAATGCTGCTTCAGGAAAAAGCGCCCTCCCGCGTACACATCGCGCCGAGAAAGCGCTATGAAGAGCCGATGCGCCGCGCGCCTCGTTCGATCGAGCGGACGGCGCGCGCCTCGGCCTGCGACGCGCATATCATGCACGGCGCGGAAACCTCGCTGGTCTGGACGGCGCAGGGCGGCGCAAAGGCCGTCTCGCAGGGACTGCTGATCAACGCGCCGCGCTCGGGCTTTTATGTGCAGCTGCGCTCGGCGGCGTTTTCAATGCTTTTAAGCGGCGGCGACGTTTCACCCGCGCGGCAGACTGTGCGCTTCAGGGAGGGCTGCGTGGCCAGCGCGAGCGAGAACGACGCGGTGCGCGCGCTGTGCGTCAGCGGCGTGTCGCCCGAGGACGGCGCGCTCTGTCAGCGCGTGACGCTCGAAAACCGAACCGGCGCGCCGCTCGACGTGACGCTGACCGGCTGCTTCCCGGTGGCGCTGGCGCGGGAGAGCGACTATCGCGCGCATCCCGCATTCCAGAATCTGTTCGTCGAAAGCGAATGTATAAAGCCGGGCGTGCTGGCGTTTAGGCGTCGTCCGCGCGGCGAGGGCGAAAGCTGGCCGGCACTGGTATACATGGCGCACGAGACAATCGGCGCGTCGATCTCATGGGAGTGCGACGCGCTGCGCCTGACCGAACGCGGCCGCAGCATGGCCGACCCCGCCGCGCTGGCAGAGACGCTTTCCGGAACGGCGGGACACACGCTCACGCCCTGTGCGGCCATTCGGCTGACGCTGCGGCTCAATCCGGGCGAAACGCGCGAGACAGGCTTTATCGCGGGGCTGACGGGCGATGTGAACGCCTTTATGGCGCGCCATGCCGACGTGTCGGGCGACGAGCGCGCATTCGAGCTGGCCGCGACGCAATCGCGCGCGCTGTATCGCCATCTGGCCGTGCCCGCGCTTCTGGGCAGTCTGATCGACCGATCGAGCGCGCTGTTTATCGACGCTCAGCCGGGCGAGAGAGGGCTGCGCGCGCTGCCGGACGGCGATGAGCCTGCCTCTCTGCTTTGGCCGCTGGGCGTTTCGGGCGATCGGGCGATGATCGCGGGATTCTGCCGCAGCTTAAGCGGCGTGGATACGGCGCGCGATCTCATGCGATTGTACGAATATCACAGCGCCATGGGGCTTTGCTACGATCTGATTCTGGTAAACGACTATGGCAACGATTACGACTGTCCCGTGCTGGATCGGCTGAAGGCGCTCGCCGCAGCGTCCTCGTCGCCGGTCACGCTGCTCGACGGCGCGCTCATTACGCCCGATCAGCGGCGATTGCTGCGCCGATCGTCCGCGCTGGTGGTCGACTGCGACGTCTCTTCGCTGCGCGCGCTGCTCAAATCGGCGCTCGAGACGCGCGGCGGCCATGCAGAGAGGGCGGATGCGCTCACGCCCTCAGAAAAGCTCGATGGCGCTATGACGAACGCGTTCAACGGCTGGGGCGGCTTTGAGGGCGCGCATAACGAGCGCTATATAATAGAAGAAACACCTGCGCCCGCGCCCTGGTGCAACATACTCTGCAACGAAATTTTCGGCACGATGGTGACCGAAAAGGGCGGCAGCTTCACGTGGTTTATGAACAGCCGGGAGGGGCGGCTCACGCCCTTTGACAACGATCTGCTGCGCGACAATCCCGGCGAACGGCTGCGCCTGAGCTTTTCAGGGCTGGCGACCGATCCTGAGGGCATGGCGGCGCGCATCACGCACACGCAGGGCGAAAGCGTCTACGAGGGGCGGCTCGCGGGCATGGCGTGGCAGTCGCGCGTGTTCGTCGACCGGGAGCTGCCGGTCAAGGCGCACATTCTGACGCTCAAAAATACTCAGGCGCGGCCGATGCGCGTAAAAATCGAGGCGCGCGTCCGCTGGATTATGGGCGTAAACCGCGAGGACGAGCGCTTTGTGCGACTGGGCGGCGGAAACGGCCTCATCTGGGCGCGCGGACAGATCGGCACGGCGGCGTTTATGACATTCGCCGGAGAAAGCGCGCGCGCCGAGGACGATCATCTGACGCTGGAATGCGACATTCCGGCGGGCGGCGAGAAGCGGCTCGAGCTGCTGATGGGCTGCGGCAATACAATGGAAGCGATCCGCGAACTGATCGGCCGGTGGACGGATGTGGGCGGCGCATATTATCTGCGGCGCACGCTGGATTTCTGGCGGGAGCGGCTGAGCCGGCTGGAAATCGAAACGCCCGATACGCTCTTCAACGCGCAGATCAACCGCTGGCTGCCCTATCAGGTGATCTGCGCCCGGCTGTGGGGGCGCGCGGGATTTTATCAGTCGGGCGGGGCGTTCGGCTTTCGCGATCAGCTGCAGGATCAGCTCGCGCAGCTTCAGACCGCGCCGCAGGAGGCGAGGCGCCATATACTCGAGAGCGCCGCGCATCAGTTCAGGAGCGGCGACGTTCAGCACTGGTGGCATCCGCCGCGGCGGGGCGTGCGCACGCGTATATCGGACGACATGCTGTTTCTGCCCTATGTCACGGGCTGCTATGTCCGGGAAACCGGCGACGAAACGATACTGGATGAAGAAATTCCCTTCCTCGAGGACGAGACGATTCCCGAGGGGCGCGAGGACTGGTACGGCGAGGCGCGCATGAGCGGCGAAAGCGCGACGCTGCGCGAGCACGGCCTGCGCGCCATAGACCGCGCGGCGCGCTTTGGGGAGCATGGCCTGCTGCTCATGGGCACGGGCGACTGGAACGACGGCATGAACCGCGTGGGGCGCGAGGGGCGCGGCGAGAGCGTCTGGCTGAGCGAATTCATGATCGCCGTCATTCAGGCCTTTGCGCCCTGCTGCGGCGAGGCCGAAAGGGAGCGGCTCAGGGCGCTCTCGGATAAGCTGCGCGAAAACATCGAGCGCGAGGGCTGGGACGGCGGCTGGTATCTGCGCGCCTACGACGACCGGGGCGAAAAGCTGGGCGGGCATGAAAACGCAGAATGCCGCATCGATTCGCTGCCGCAGAGCTGGGCCGTGCTGGCTGGGCTGGATCGTGTGCGCTGTCAGGCGGCCATGAACGCCGTCTCAGAGAGCCTGATCGACCGAAAAAATGGCGTCATACGGCTGCTGACTCCGCCCTTTGACGGCGAGAGCGCGCCCGGCTATATCCGGGGCTATCCGCCCGGCGTGCGCGAAAACGGCGGCCAGTATACCCACGCGGCCTGCTGGGTCGTGCTGGCGCTCGCCGCGCTGGGACGCGCCGAGGAAGCGTGGGCGGCGGCAAAAATGCTCCTGCCCACCAGCCACGGCGACACGAAGGAGAAGGAAGCGATTTACCGCGTCGAGCCCTACGTCATGGCGGCTGATATTTACGACGGCGCGCCGCACGCGGGACGGGGCGGCTGGACGTGGTATACCGGCGCGGCGGGCTGGATGCTGCGCGCGGTGAGAAACGGACTGTGCGGCCTTCAGTGGCGCGGCGGCGCTGTGAGCATGTGCGCGCTGCTGCCCGAGGGCTGGGACAGCGTATCGGCGACAATCCGCGTGGGCGGGGCCTGCTATACGCTGGTATCGAGCCGCGACTGCGACAGGGCGCGGCTGGACGGAGAGACGCTTGAGGACGGCTTTGTCCGCCTGATCGACGACGGCGCGCAGCACAGGGCGATTTTCCCGGCGCGCGGCGGTGAAGACCGGGACGGACAGCGCGCATGATATGACCGCGCCCCATGAAAAAATCCGGGCAATAATCAGAGGGCTTTTGTACAAAGCAGTGCAAAGCCCTTTATATTTTTGTCGGAACGGCGCAGAGAAAAAGAGTGTATTTTGGATGGGCGATCAATGCAATGATAACGCGCCGTCAAACAGGGCGTAACAATGCATGGAGACTCCGTGTTATAATAGGAAACACGTATATAAGGGTGTATTTCAAAAAATGCGTTGATCCCGACGTCATTGCCGCTTGACGGCATTTTTGAGACGCGTTCAGAGACGCATTGAAAAACGAAAGGATGGACGACGCTTTCATGCAGAAGGAAAACAAGATGGGCACAATGCCCGTCGGCAGGCTGATTATCACAATGTCGCTGCCGATGATCATCTCCATGCTCGTTCAGGCGCTGTACAACATTGTGGACAGCGTGTTCGTGAGCCGCATCAGCGAGCAGGCGCTCACGGCGGTGTCGCTGGCGTTCCCGGCGCAGAACCTGATGATCGGCGTGGCGACCGGCACGGGCGTGGGCGTGAACGCGCTGCTCTCCCGCGCGCTGGGCGAGAAGAACGGCGAGCGCGCCAACAAGGTGGCGGAAAACGGCGTGCTGCTGGCGCTGGTGGGCTATGCGATATTCCTCGTGTTCGGGCTGTTTTTCAGCCGCACATTCATGGCCTCTCAGACAAAAATCCCCGAGATCATCGACATGGGCACGGTCTATCTGAACATCGTGTGCTGCGTGTCGTTCGGCCTGTTCGGCGAGATCATGTTCGAGCGGCTTATGCAGTCGACGGGACGGACGATCTACACCATGTTCACGCAGGGCGTGGGCGCGATTTTCAACATCATATTCGACCCGATCTGCATTTTCGTTTTTGACTGGGGCGTCGCGGGTGCGGCGGCGGCGACCGTGGCCGGCCAGATCGTGGCGTTTGTCATGGCCGTGATGCTCAATCACCGCTTCAACGCCGACGTGAAGCTGAATATGCGCGGCTTCAAGCCCGATTTTAAGATGATCGGCGAGATATACGCCATCGGCGTGCCCTCGATCATCATGGTGTGCATCGGCTCGGTAATGACGTTCTGCATGAACAAGATACTCATCGCCTACACGGCCGGCAAGGAGACCGCCGCGACGGTGTTCGGCGTGTATTTCAAGCTCAACAGCTTCATATTCATGCCGATATTCGGCCTGAACAACGGCGTGATTCCGATCGTGGCCTACAACTACGGCGCGCGCAACAAGCATAGAATGCTGCACGCCATAAAGCTCTCGGCAATGCTGGCCTTCGGCGTGATGATTGTCGGCATGCTGATTTTCCTCAGCGTGCCCGGCCTGCTGCTCAGCCTGTTCGACGCGTCCGAGCAGATGCTCTCAATCGGCGTGCCGGCGCTGCGCATCATCAGCACCAGCTTCGCCTTCGCGGGCGTGTGCATCGCGCTGGGCAGCGTGTTTCAGGCGCTGGGGCGCGGCACATATTCCATGATCGTCTCCTTCATACGCCAGCTGGTCGTGCTGGTGCCCTGCGCCTATCTGCTGGCGCGCTGGGGGCTGTCGATCGGCAACAACGATCTGGTGTGGCTGTCCTATCCCATCGCCGAGGTGTTCTCGCTCGCCGTGACGCTGATTCTGTTCATGCGCCTTTACCGCAATGTCATTTCGCCCATGGAGGACAGCGGCGCGGCCATACACTGATGGATCTATAAAAAAACGTCTCCGCTGCGCGCGGGGACGTTTTTTGCTCAGTCAAACCACGCGACTGCCCGCACGGGCGAGCCGTCGGCGTTTTCCAGACTGAGCGGGAAGCAGCTGAAATTGAACAGATCTCGTCCGCACTGATCGAGGCGGGTCAGATTTTCTATGATCACGACGTCGCGCACGGACAGAAGCCGCCTGTGCCGCGCGACGCTTCCGCCGACGGGATCCAGACTGATCACGTCGAAGCCGACGCCCTTGTAGCGCCCGGCGATGATATAGTCCATCACCTGGTCGTCCAGACAGGGATAATCGCCGAAATACGCGTCCGAGCCCCAACGGCTGTCCCAGCCGAGATTGAACAGCAGAAAATCGGCCCGATCGGCCTTCTCGCCATAGGGGGCAAGGCAGGCCATTGTCACGGCCTCTCCTTCGCGAAGGCGCCGGCAGTCGACGGCCAGCGCTTTGCCGATGAACTGGGAGGCGGGCAGTCTGTCCAGCGTCGGCCTGCCCGGAACGATGTGCGCGGGCGCGTCGATGTGGGTGCCGGTGTGGGTGGTCATGTTGAGCAGCGTTTCCCGAAAGCCGTCATTTTCATAATCGGCGGCCGGTATGAGAGAGGGCGCCTGCGTGCCCGGATAGACGGGCATGCCCTCTTTTATGGCGTGCGTCAGGTCGATGACTTTCATAGGGCCATCCCTCCGTCGATGTTTTTATTGAGTATAGCACAGATGCGGCCGGGCGTCCATCGCAGCGTAAAAAAATTTGATATGCACGCATATAAACGCGTTAAATACGGTTGCAAAACGGCGCGAGGCATGATAAAATAAGAGCAAGGATTTCAAAGGGGAATCCACATAATGATCAGGAGGTTGTTTCGTTATGAAAAAATCGATCATTGCCATCGTACTGTGCCTGGCTCTGCTGGCGCTGCCCTTCTGCGCGCTCGCCGAGGACGCCAAGACCATTTACATTCTGACCCCCACAGAGGATCACGGCTGGACCGGCTCCGTCGCCACGTTCGCCAAGATGTCCGCTGAGGAAATCAACAAAGCCGGCGAATACAAGGCCGAGGTCGTGACCGCGGGCGATCCCGCCGAGCAGATCACCCAGATCGAGGACATCGTGGCCAACGAGGCCGCCAAGGTGGCCGGCGTGGTCATACTGCCTCAGGACAACACGCTCGAGTTCGCCATCCGCCAGCTGGTGGACGCGAAGATCCCCTATGTGGCCTTTGACCGCATCATCGAAGAGGTTAAGGACGACGCGGTCGCCAATGTTTCCGGCGACAACACCGGCGTCGGCGTGGCCGTGGCCGCCTACTTTGTCGAGCAGGGCATGAAGCCCGGCGACGAGGTGGTCGTGTTCGAGGGCGACACCTCCTCTGTCACCACCAACCGCGACGACGGCTTCAAGTCCTATCTGCTGGGCGAGGCCGAGTACAAGGGCGAGAAGATCGCCGACGATCTCAAGTGGACCGAGGATGATCTGGCCAAGCTGACGTTCAGCGGCGCGATGAACTGGAGCCGTTCCGCGGCCAAGGAATACTTTGAGAACCTGATGAGCGACAGCAAGAACGCCTCCATCAAGTGGTTCTACTCTCAGGACGACGAGTTCGCGCTGGGCATCATGGAAGCCCTCGAAGGCTCCGCCATTGACGACGAGACCAAGAAGGCCATTCTGGACAACAAGATCGTGATCTCCGCCGCCGGCGGTTCCGAGGCGCTCTACAGCGTCATCCGCGGCGAGGACAAGGCCGATTTGGCCGCCAACTTCGGCGGTCTGGCCGTGGCCACCTACAGCCCGGCGATGATTCAGGACGCTGTCAAGCTGATGAGCGACTATCTGGCGGGCAACGAAGTGGCGCAGGATTACGTCGTGCCGGTCGAGATCGTCACCGCCGAGAACGTCAAGGACTACATCGGCTTCTAATCGATCTTCTGCCGGGATGATTCCCGTCTGACGAATAAGGACGCGCCGTCGCGGATCGGCTCAGAGCCGGCGCGGCGGCGCGTTTTTTATGGAGTGTGGCTATGAATATACTGGACATGAGGGGCATCTGCAAGGCCTTTGACGGCGTGCCGGTTCTCAAAAACGTGGATTTGTCCGTCGAGAAGGGCGAAATCCACGCACTGCTGGGCGAGAACGGCGCGGGCAAGTCGACGCTGATGAACATACTCACCGGCGTTGTGCCCATGGATGCGGGCGATATCGTGTTCGACGGTCAGCGCGTCGATCAGCCCAGCGTGACCGAGAGCGAGAAGATGGGCATCGCCTTTGTGCATCAGGAACTGAATCTCTTCCCGACGATGCGCGTTTACGAAAATCTCTTCCTGCGCCGCGAATACACGAATCGTTTCGGCACGCTGAGAAAGCGCGCGATGATCGAGCGCGCCCGCGCGCTGTTTGACGAAATGGGCGTGGACATCGAGCCGACGGCGCTGGTCTCCGAGCTGAAAATGGGACAAAAGCAGCTGCTGGAAATCTCCAGAGCGCTTTTGTTCGACGCAAAGCTCCTCATACTGGACGAGCCGACCACCGCGCTGGGCAATGAGGAGATCGAGCGTCTCTTCGGCATATTGCGCGCGCTGCGGGAGAAGGGCAAATCGTTCATATTCATATCGCACAAGATGCCGGAGGTCTTTGAGCTGTGCGACCGCTATACCGTTCTGCGCAACGGCGAGTTTGTGAAAAGCGGGCTGATCGCTGAGACCGACGCTCAGGCGATTGCGCGGCTCATGGTGGGCGAGAGCTATGTCGACCGCGGGCTGTACCGCGCCCGGGAGCTGGGCGAGGAGGTGCTTTCGCTCGACCGGCTGACCGGCGTGGGCTTTGAGAACGTCTCCTTTTCGGTCAGAAAGGGCGAAATTCTGGCGCTCACCGGCCTTCAGGGCGCCGGCAGCAGCGAACTGATGCAGGGGCTCTTCGGCGCGTCGCCCATAGAGGCGGGCGCGATGACCGTGAAGGGCAGGCGGATGTCCGGCCACACGCTGCATCAGGCGATGAAGGCGGGGCTGTCCATGCTGCCTGCCAACCGCAAGGAGAATTCCGTCATTCCGGATATGAACATACTCGAGAACATGTTTGTGTCCGAGCACACGCTCTCGGCGCGGCGGCAGAATGTCGACCGGCGCGCGGAGCGGGCGCGCTATGGCGAGATGAAAACGCTGCTGGGCATCAAGGCCGAGAGCGGCGCGCAGGCGGTCACGTCGCTGTCGGGCGGCAATCAGCAGAAAGTGTTTCTGGCGCGCTGGCTGTGCGCGGGCGGCGACATACTGCTGCTCGACAACCCGACGCAGGGCGTGGATGTGGGCGCGAAGGCCGAGATCTATCAGCTGATACTGAAGCTGGCCGAATCGGGCAAGACAATACTCATAAACACGCTGGAAATCAGCGAGATACAGAAGGTGGCCGACCGATGCGCCGTGTTCTACGACGGGCGGCTTCTGACAATACTCAATCACGATCAGATCGACGAGCAGACGGTCATGATGTATTCGACCAATGCGATCGAAGCCATGGGAGGACGTTAAGCAATGAGCGAGAAGAGAAAGAACGCGCCGCGTCTGTCGGCGGGCAAAATCTGGTCGGGATACAGCTTCATATTCATATTCGCGGCGATATTCATCGCCTACTATCTGGTCAACGCCAGCCTGACGTGGGTGGGCGTCATGAACATCCTCAGGCACTCCGCGGTGGTGGGCATCATCGCGCTGGGCATGGGGCTGGTGGTCATTACCGGGCAGATCGATCTGTCGGTCGGCTCGATGCTGGCGTTCGTGGGCGGCTTTGCGGTGATCGTGTTCAACACGACCAACAGCATCGTCTTGACGCTGCTCGCCGCCATGGCGATGGGCGCTGTGTGCGGCCTGATCAACGGCGTGCTGGTGGGCAAGGCGAAGATGCCGGCGTTCATCGTGACGCTGGCCACGATGCTGATCTTCCGATCGCTGACGCGCTTTGTCTGCCATGAGATCCCTGTGAGCATTTCCGGCGGCAGCAACAGCCTGTTTAAGCTGCTCTCCTCCAATTCGCTCTACAAGCCCTTTTACAGCTTTGGCAACAGCAAATTCCTGACGATTCCGGTTACAGGCCTGTTCCTGATCGTGCTGACCGCGATCATCGTCTATGTGACCACATCGACGAAATTCGGAAAGCAGCTCTACGCCGCCGGCAGCAACGAGCGCGCGGCGCGGCTGTCGGGCATCAATGTGGACAATGTGCGCGTGGCGGTGTTCGTGATCACCGGCGTGCTGACCGGCATCAGCGCGTTTCTGTGGATCAGCATGAACGCGTCGGTCGATCCGGCGACCACCGGCGGCAGCTATGAGATGTACGCCATCGCGGCGGTCGTGCTGGGCGGCATCAGCATGGCGGGCGGCAGCGGCAAGTGCGTGGGCATATTGTTCGGCGTGATGTCGTATACCGTGATTGACAAGATCATCGTGGCGCTGAAGATGAACACGCTGCTCAACGACACAGTGAAGGGCGCGATACTGATCGTGGCCATCATCGTGCAGACAATGTCGCCGGTCGTGCGCGAGCATCTGGCCGCGCGCAGGGTGCGCCGCCGCATGAAGAAGGCGTAGCGGGCGGTCCGCCGGTCTGCGCGGCGATTGAACACCAAAACAGCGCAGAGCTATCTCAAAAAGGAGCGGACATGAAGGAAACATTCGGCGTATTTTTTAAGCGGCTGCTGGCCGGCGTGATGATCGGCGTCGGCGGCATACTGCCCGGCGTGAGCGGCAGCGTGCTGGCCGTGGCGTTTGGGCTCTACAAGCGCATACTCGACGCGATCGCGACGTTTTTCAGGGATGTGAAGGGCAACGCGCGCTTTCTCTTCCCCGTGCTGCTGGGCGGCGCGGCGGGGCTGTACGGCTTTGCGGTCATACTCAATAAGGCGATGGCGCGCTATGAAACGCCGCTGATATTCCTCTTCTGCGGCCTTGTGGCCGGCTCGATGCCCTCGCTCATGCGCGAGACGAAGCGCGCGTGCGGCGAGATCAAACGCCGATACTGGAGCATGGCGGCGCTCGGCTTTGCGCTGAGCCTGCTGCTGCTCTTTATCGAGCGCGAGGGCGGCGGCGGGGAGGCGGCCAGCGTCGGCCCCATGCAGGCGGCGATTTCCGGCGCGATACTGGCGGCCGGCTCGATACTGCCCGGCGTGTCGACATCGTTCATACTGATCCGGCTGGGCTGGTATGCGCCGATGATGAACGCGCTCTCGTCGCTCAACATCGCGCTGCTCTTCTGGGCGGGGCTGGGCGCGCTTTTATCGGGCGCGGCGCTGATTTTCTTTGTGCGTTCTCTGCTCAGGCGCTTTCCCGGCTGGGTGTACATGGCGGTGATCGGACTGATGGCCGGCACGATCATCACGTCTCTGCCCGCCGTGCCGCTGGAGGCGAAGAGCCTTGTCTACATCATACCGCTCGCGCTGGGCGCGGTGGGGGCGTATTTCATGGCGGCCGTCGCGGACGGCGCTTGAACAACGGAGGATAAAGCACTATGAAGCTGACTTTTCTGGGAACCGGCGCGGCCGACTGGAACGGCCCGGACGCGCGCGGCGAATACCGCAGGCTGACCAGCACGCTGATCGACGAGAGCCTGCTGATCGACGTGACGCACACAGTGGACGACATGATTGAAACCCCCGCGGCGATCACCGACGTGCTGTTTACCCACAGCCACGACGATCACTTCGATCTGGACGCGCTGCGGGCGCTCGCGCCTGTTCGCGTGTACGCGCATGAGAGCTGGGCGGGCGAGATCACCGGCGAGGGACTGACCGTCGTGCCGCTCAGGATTGGCGAAAGCGTTCAGGCGGGCGATTTTACCGTCACGCCCATGCCGTCCAACCACTCGACGGGAAAGGACTACGAGACGACGCTGCACTATCTGATCGAAAAGAACGGCCAGACGCTGCTCTACGCCACCGACGGCGCGTGGCTGCTGAACAAAGAGCATAAGATCATCGGCAAAAGGACGCTGGACGCGGTGGTGTTCGACGCGACCATCGGCGACTGCGCGCCGGGCGACTTCCGCATATTCGAGCACAATTCGATCGACATGGTGCGCCTGATGACCGCCACAATGCTCAAGACCGGCCGCCTGCGCGAAAACGCGCCCGTTTACCTCACGCACATGGCGCGCACGCTGCACGTGCCTCAAAAGCAGCTCGAGGCCGAGCTGAAAGCCCCCTTCATTCCGTGCTATGACGGCATGACGGCGACATTCTGAGCGGCGCGAAGAACTGAACGGCTCGCCCGGGCGCAGGACGAAATTCCGCCGCCGGGCGAGCCGCGCTTTTTGACCAGGCAACGAAGGGTGAAAACGACATATGCTGATACAGCTGATCGGCGTGGCCGGCACGCTGCTGTTCTTTCTCTCCTATCAGTGCAGGAGCAATCGAAATCTCTTCCGGGTGCAGCTGCTGTCCTATCTGTTCTATACGGCGCATCTGCTGCTGCTGGGCGCGATGACCGGCGGCGTGAGCTATATGATCAACACGCTGCGCTCGTTCTGTCTGGGCAGCCGCTGGAAATTTGCGCACAGCCGCGCAATGTGCGCGATCATATGCATAATGCAGCTTGCGGCGCTGGCGCTCACATGGTCGGGCTGGATCTCAATACTGCCCGTTGCGGCGAACATCGCGGCGACGCTGGGCGGCTATACGCACAATCCGCGCAAGATTCGAATCGCCGGAATGTGCATTAATTCGCCGCTGTGGATTATCTATGACGTCTGCGTCGGCTCGTGGGCGGGTCTGCTGGACGAGGCGGTGACGGAAGGCTCGATGATTCTGTCGATCGTCCGATTCGGCTGGAAAAATCTCGACCGCGAAGAGGCGTGAGCATAGAGCGGATGGCCGCGGCACTGAGCTGCGCCGCATTGATGATCGGCGGCTCGGCCTGCGGGCGGCGTGAACAATGGGAATTGCGGCGTTTGAACTCGTCCGGCGACTGTTTGCGCGCGCCGAGGGCTGCCGGATGCGCGGAAATGCGCCGAGCTGCTGGCCACGAGGTGGAGGGCGCTGCATCTTCCCGCGATTCAATCCCATTCCTGATGGCGCTCCTGATGAGGCTCTATATGTCCGCTCAGGCGCTGCCTGATTTGGCGATGGACGGAGAGGAAGCGCCTCAAACGGATTTGAACAGTGAGCTTGCGATTCGGCTGGACGCGCGGATCTCTCCAGATTATTGGGAAATATATGATCCGAAATGTCCGGACGAGGCGGTTTGCGGAAATCTTGTGGATGATCTGGCCGACGTCGCCTCGGATTTGCAGCGCGGCATAGAGGACTATGGTTCGGGGAACGGGGTGAGCGCCGCGTTTGTATGGAAGCTTGGCCTGAACCATCATTGGGGAAAGTACGTTGTGGACGCGCTCAGAGCGCTGCATTCAGTCATCAGGGAATAATTCAGACCGCGCAGAAAAATGCGCGAAGAAAGCGAGGAAAACGCCATGGAAACATATTACTACAAGTGTCCGATCTGTGGGTTTGTCTATCAGGTGCCCGATTACTGGGTCAATTTCGCGCCGGAGGCGACGACGGAGTTCCCGCACATCAGCTTCAAGACCGGCGCGCCCTGTGAAAATGCCGTGCTCAATTTGCAGGAGACGGAAGAGGCGTGAGCGCGCCGACGCGCTTTGCGGAAGGAAAGTCGTTCGCTGCCGGGGAAATGCGACAGACGCCGTGCCCTGCGCTGATATGACGGCGCGGGGATTCGCGGTGAGAGTCTGGAAACGGGGTTGTCTTTGGCAGCGCGAGGACGTATCTGCGCGTTTTTTTGTCATTTGGAAAGCGTTCTGCGCGCGATGCGGCAGGGCGCTTTTCTTACGCCTTGTTGAGGTGCGTGTGGTCGTAGAGATTGCGGTACTGCGTGGGCGAAAGCCCCTCGTGATAGCGAAAATAGTGGATGAGCTGCTCCTCGCCGTCGAAATCCAGCCGACGCGCGACTGTGCGCAGCGGATCGGCGGTGGTCAGCAGCTGATTGCGGATGAGCTTCAGCCGCTCGCGCGCGATGTACTGCTTCAGCGTGAGACCGTAGGCCGATTTGAACAGCGCGCTCAGATAGTCGGGATGATAGCCGGCGTGCGCGGCTGCGTCGGCGGCGGTCAGGCGGCGGGCGCTGTTTATGCGGATCCACTCGGCGGCTTCGTCGGCGGCGCGGGAGGCGCTCTTCTGTCCGTCGGCCTCGCGCTTCAGCTCGCAGTAGAGCAGCGCGAAGGCCGACTGCGCGGCGTAGGCCGGATAGCCCGGCGCGTTGGCGACGTGCAAAAGCTGCCGGCAGAGCGTGCCCATGCGCGCGCTGTCCTCGGCTCTAAGCGGCGCGTCGGGCAGCGCGTCGGGAACGTCCAGTTTGAAGTGAATCCAGTAAAAGCCGGTCTCGCCCCGGCTTTCCCGGAAGCCGCCGTGCCGCCGACCGGGGCGCAGCACGATCATTTCGCCCGCGTGGAGCTCATGGCGCGCTTCCTCCTCGAACAGGCAGACCGTGCCCGTTGTGACCAGCACGATTTCGAATGTGTCGATCACGCGCGTGGGATGGATCCAGCTCTCGCTCGACTGAAACAGCCCGGCGTATTCATAGCGCGCGGGGCAGCATATGACGTCATTCATCTCGGATTTTCTCCTGTTTTCTGAGTTTTTTCCCATTGCGCGACTGAGTGCGGCTTGCTACACTATGGGTAGCGAGGGACGTGCTCATCTATACTACTATAGCGCATTTTCTGACGATTTTCAAGGAGGAGACGCAATGAAATCGTACAAGACGGTGCCCTTTTCCAACGTGGACATCAATATGGGATTTTGGCAGAAGCGGCAGGCGCTCAACCGCGACGTGACGGCGCGCGCCGTGATGGAGCGCTTTATGGAGACGGGGCGCTTTGCGGCGCTTCGCTGCGACTGGCGCGAGGGCGAGGCGGGCATGCCGCACATCTTCTGGGATTCGGACATCGCCAAGTGGATGGAGTCGGTCGCCTATCTGATCGAGAAGCAGCCCATGCCCGAAATGGAGCGCGTGGTTGAGGAGACCATCGATCAGATCGAGATCAATCAGGACAAGCACGGCTATGTGAACAGCTACTTCACCAGCGTGGAGCCGGGCAAGCGCTGGAGCCTGCGCTGGGCGCACGAGCTGTACTGCGCGGGGCATCTGATCGAGGCCGCCGTCGCATGGCGCGAGGCCACCGGCCGCGATCGCTTCCTGAACATCATGCGCCGCTATGCCGACTATATCTACCGCGTGTTTGTGGAAGAGAACAGCGCGCATTTCGCCACGCCCGGCCATGAGGAAATCGAGCTGGCGCTGGTGAAGCTCTATCGCGCGACCGGCGTGAAGAAATATCTCGAGCTGAGCCGCCATTTCGTCGATCTACGCGGCGACAACAAAAAGGACGTCGATCCCGAGGAATACCTGCGCCAGTACGGCGACCGCGACGGCAGCGCCCGGCGCGCGCTGAAGGAGGGCGGCGCGGGCTTCACCGTGCCCATGTCCGCGCGCTATGCCGACCAGAGCCACAGGCCGCCCCGCGAGCAGACCACGGCGGAGGGACACGCCGTGCGCGCCTGCTATTACTATTCCGCGATGGCGGACGTCGCCCGGGAATACGGCGACGAGGCGCTCAAATCGGCCTGCGAGAAGATCTTCGACAACATCGTATCGCGCCGGATGTATCTGACCGCGGGCGTCGGTTCGACGCACAACAACGAGGCGTTCACGATCGACTACGACCTGCCCAACGAGACGGCCTACACAGAAACCTGCGCGTCCATCGCGCTGGCGTATTTCGCCTTGAGGATGCTGACGCTCTCTCCCGACGCGCGCTATGCCGACGTGATCGAGCGCGTGATCTACAACGGCTTTCTGTCCGGCACGTCGCTGTCGGGCGACAGGTTCTTCTACACCAATCCCATGGAGATCGACGCGAGCCGCCGCTATGCGCATCCCAGCAGCGAGAAGGGCGACTGGCTGCCCATCACGCAGCGCGTGAAGGTGTTTGAATGCTCCTGCTGCCCGCCCAACGTGACCCGCTTCGTCGCCTCGATCGGCGATTTCATGTTCACTGAGGACGAAAACACGGTGTATCTGCATCAGTTCATGGGCGCGGATGCAGACGTGAGCGGCGCGCGCGTTCAGGTCGCGACCGACTATCCGGCGGACGGCGCGATCCGCATTCATGCCGAGAACCTGAACGGCAGAAGGCTGGCCGTGCGCATCCCCGGCTGGTGCGAGAAATTCGAGCTGGACGCGCCCTATACGCTGGA
>CAKUAV010000044.1 GCA_934636425.1 uncultured Clostridia bacterium | reverse complement strand
GAACATGAGCATGTCCCGCCCGTATCTGTACAACACGCAGGCCATGGTCATGAAGGCCGATAAGGAAGCGGACATCATGGCCGACATTTCCGGCAAGTACGTCGTGGCCGAGCAGGGCTCCACCGGCGAGGGCAAGCTGCAGGGCACAATCGCGGACGACGACACCGTGGTCGTGAGCGCCAAGGAATACTTCAAGGACGCCAACTACACGCCGGTCGATTCCATGGCCAAGGCGCTCATGGAGGTCAAGAGCGGCATCGCGGACGTCGCGCTGGTCGACAGCGTGTGCGCGCTGGCCATGGTCGGCGAGGGCACCGATTACGACGATCTGACCGTCAATCTGGACAACAACTTCGGCCTGCAGGAGTACGGCATCGGCTTCCGCGTGGGCAGCGACGTCACCGAGCTGGTCAACAACGCCATCATCGAGCTGACCAAGGACGGCACCGTCGCCCAGATCGCCGAGAAATACGGCCTGACCGATATGCTGGTGCCCGTGGACGCCAAATAACGCGCTCCCCCGTCGACCTTCAGCCAGGCCTCGCCCCGCGCGCGGCCTGGTTCGACTTCTGTATTCTCCTTTTCAAAATCCATAAACAATAAAGCGCAAAACACTGCTTGAGCGGGCGCGGCGCAGCGCCTATACTGTTTTTCATATCGATTTTCACAGGATCGATGGAAAGGATGTTCCCCATGCTTGAGATCGCAAAAACGCTGATGGGCGGCTTTTATGAAAACATCGTCATATTCTTCTGGACGCTGGCGCTGGCCATTCCCCTCGGCCTGATCATCACGCTGGGCTCCATGTCCCGCTTCTCGCCGCTGCGCTGGCTGACAAAGACATTCGTGTGGATCATACGCGGCACGCCGCTGATGCTGCAGCTGTTCGTCGTGCTCTATGCGCCCGGCCTGCTGCTCGATTTTCCCATTCGCAACCGCATGATGGCCACGCTCATCGCCTTCGTGATCAACTACGCCGCCTATTTTTCCGAGATCTACCGCGGCGGCATCGAGAGCATTCCGCAGGGTCAGTACGAGGCCGGCGCCGTGCTGGGGCTCACGCGCGCGCAGACATTCTTCCGCGTTGTGCTGCTTCAGGTGGTCAAGCGCATCACGCCCTCCATGGGCAACGAGGTCATCACGCTGGCCAAGGACACAGCGCTCGCCCGCGTCATCGGCGTGGCGGAGATCATCATGGTGGCCGAGCGCTTCACGAAGCAGGGGCTCATCGGGCCGCTGTTCTCCACCGGGCTGTACTTCCTGCTTTTCAACGGCCTGCTGACCGTGATACTGAGCCGCATAGAGCGCAAGATGGACTATTTCCGCTGCTGAGCGCCCTTTGAAAGGAGAAAAAACGTCATGGCAATCCTCGAGGTCAACAATCTGGGCAAGCGCTTCGGCACGGTCGAGGTGCTCAGGGACATCAGCTTTTCCATGGAGAAGGGCGAATCGCTGGCCATCATAGGCTCCTCGGGCAGCGGCAAGACCACGCTGCTGCGCTGCCTCAACTATCTCGAAACGCCGGATCAGGGCACGATCCGCGTCGGCGGCGACGTGATATTCGACGCGGCCGCCCCGAGCGCGCTCAAGCCCGCCGAGATCCGCAAAAACCGGCTGCACTTCGGGCTGGTGTTCCAGTCCTTCAATCTCTTCCCGCAGTACACGGCGTTCCAGAACGTCGTGCTGGCCGGAGAGATACTCGCCAGGGAGCGCCCCGACTACAAATCGCGCAAAAAGGCCATACTCGACGAAATCCACGAGAACGGCCGCGCGCTGCTCAAGAGCGTCGGGCTGGAAACGCGCATGGACAACTATCCGCATCAGCTCTCCGGCGGCCAGCAGCAGCGCGTGGCCATCGCGCGGGCGCTGGCGCTCAATCCGGACATACTCTGCTTCGACGAGCCGACCAGCGCGCTCGATCCCGAGCTGACCGGCGAGGTCTTGAACGTCATCCGCTCGCTCGCCGCGCGCAACACCACAATGGTCATCGTCACGCACGAGATGCAGTTCGCCCGTCAGGTGGCCGACGACGTGCTGTTCATGGACAAGGGCGTCGTCGTGGAATACGGCCGCGCCGCCGACGTGATCGATCACCCCGCCAACGAGCGCACCCGCCGCTTCCTCGAAAGCTATTCCGTGAAGGGCTAAGAGAAAAAACATCCCGGCGCTCAACGGCGAGCCCGGGATGTTCTCGATATTCAGGCGACGCGCCGATGGACGGGAGAGCAGGCTCCGCCGCCGGGCACACGCCGCCGGATACGGCTAAAAGCCCTCGGAGCTTCGTCAAGCTCGATCGCCGATGGGTTTCGGCAGTCCGAGGCCGTTAGGCGCGGCCGGATTTTTCAGTAGCGGCTGGGGGCGCGGCCCGCCTCTGCCAACTGCACGGCGATCACGAACAGCTCCACGGCCTGCCTGAGCTCGTCCATGTCGGGGTAGGTCGGAGCGATGCGCAGCACGCTGTCCTCGGGGTCTTTGCCGCCGGGGAAGGGCGCGCCCGCCGGGGTCAGTACAACGCCCGCGTCGGCGCACAGCTGCACGATGCGCCGGGCGCAGCCGCGCGGCGCCCTGAAGCAGATGAAGTAGCCGCCGTTCGGACGGCTCCACGCCGCAATGCCGGACAGCTCCTTCTCCATCACCGAGAGCGCAAGGTCGAATTTCGGGCGGATGATCTCCGCCTGACGCGCCATGTGCCGTTCGACGGCGTTCAAATCGGGCAGAAAGCGCGCGTGCCGCAGCTGATTGACCTTGTCGTAGCACACCAGCTGATAAGTGAGCAGCGCCGCGTGCCGCGCGATGTTGGCCGGGCTGGCCGCCATGGCCGCCACGCCGCCGCCCGCAAACGTGATCTTCGATGTGGACGTAAACATCAGCACGCGGTCGGCATGTCCCGCCGCATCGCACGCCTCGTACATGTTTTTGAGATGGTCGCGCCGGTCGGGATAGAGATGATGCACGCAGTAGGCGTTGTCCCAGATGATGCGAAAATCATCCGCCGCCGTCTCCATGGCGGCCAGCCGGTCGACCACCGCGTCCGAAAACGTCACGCCCGAGGGGTTGCCGTACATGGGCACGCAGATCATGCCCTTGACCATGGGGTCGCGCACGAGCGTCTCGACCTGATCCATATCCGGCCCTTCGCCGTTTGTGGGCACGGGCACGGGGATCAGCCCCAGCGTCTCGCACATGGCGAAATGCCAGTCGTAGCCCGGCACGGGGCAGAGGATCTTTACGCCCGTCAGCTTACCCCACGGCGTATCGCCCGGCATGGGGCCGTTGATGATCGCGCGGGTGAGCGCGTCGTGTATCATGTTGATGCTCGAATTGCCGCCCACGATCACCTGCGCCGCCGGCACGCCCAGCAGTTCGCCGAAGAGCCGCTTCGCCTCGGGAATGCCGGTGGGGTCGCCGTAATTGCGCGCGTCCACGCCGTCCTCGCAGATGAAGTTGTCCATCGGCGCCAGCATGGGCAGCGACAGATCGAGCTGGCGCGCCTCCGGCTTTCCGCGCGACATATCCAGATGCAGCCCCCGCGCCTTAAATTCCTCATAGCGCTCTATCAACGCGTTCAAATCGTATCCGTTCATCCGACAGGCCGCCTTTCAAACAATCGCTTGTGCATGGTCAGAGTGTGTTGCCAAAAGGAGTGGCTGCAAGTTCGAGTGGATTTTTCGTAAAGGCGCGGCGCTTGAATCCTTGGGATTCAACCGTCGCAGTTCCCGATGGGAACTTGGAATCCTAAAGGATTCCAACCTGGCCCCAAGGCGAAAGTCCGCAGGTTTAGCGGCGCTAAATCAAGGGCTTTGGGCGCGGAAATGGCGGAAAAGACGCCGAAATTGCAGTCAGGGGAATTTTAGAAACACACTCAAGTATAGCACATCCGGCGGCGAATGAAAAGGAGGAAAAACACGCTTGGAACTTGTCAGAAAAATGACCGCCGGCGACGAGCGCTATCTCTCAGACGAATCGCGCGTCATGGGCGCGGCCGAGTATGTCGCCTTCCCGACCAGCGCCGAAGAGATCGGCGACGTGATTCGCTGGTGCGCCGCTCATGACGTGCCGCTCACCGCGCAGGGCGGCCTGACCGGACTGGCCGGCGGCGCAAGCCCCGCGCGCGGACTGGCGCTAAACCTTCAGCGCATGAACAGAATCCTCGGCCTGAAGCGCGACGATCGGGGCAGATACTGCCTGCGCGTTCAGCCGGGGCTCTTGCTCGCGCAGCTTCGGAAAGCGCTCGAAACCAGGAGCTTCGATGTGCGCGGCTGGGACGAGGCCTCCCTCGAGACGCTCAAGGGCATTAAGCCCGGCGCGCTGTTCTTCTCGCCCGACCCGACCGAGCCGACCGCCAGTTTGGGCGGCATGGCCTCCTGCAACGCCTGCGGGGCGCGCTCGTTCCTCTACGGCTGCACCCGCGCGCACATAAACGCGCTGCGCGTCGTGCTCGCCGACGGGCGCGTCGCTTCCCTCATGCGCGGGCGCGACAAGGCCCTTGGCCGCCATGTGCGCTTTGCCTGCGAGGACGGAACGATTTTCGAGTGCGATCTGCCCGCCTTCGACACGCCGCCCATAAAGGACGCGGGCTTCTTCATACGCGAAAACATGGATCTCGTCGATCTGTTCATGGGCAGTCAGGGCACGCTGGGCGTGATCGCAGAGCTGGAGCTGAAGCTCATGGACGCGCCGCGGCACCTGTGGGGACTGACGGCGTTCTTCCCGGACGACGAAAACGCGCTCGCCTATGTCCGCGCCATGAAGGGGCATTCCGACGCGGGCGTGCCGGATTTTGCCCACAAGCCCGCGTCGATCGAGTTCTTCAACAAAAACGCGCTGGACATGGTGGCGCGCCAGAAGGCGGTCACGCCGGCCTTTCACCAGCTTCAGGAGCTGCCCGAAAACTACAGCTGCGCCGTCTACGTCGAGTTTAACGACGACGACCCGGGCGAGATGATCCCGGCGCTGCGCGCGCTCTCGGCGGTCATACAGGCTGTGGGCGGCGACATAGAGCGCACATGGGTGGCGCGCGACAAAACGGAGCTGGACAAGCTGCTCTTCTTCCGGCACAGCGTGCCCGAGACAATCGACCTGATCGTCGAGGAAAACCGCAAAAATGAGCCGTGCATCACGATACTCTCCACCGACATGGCCGTGGACGACCGGCATTTCGACGAGCTGTTCCACATCTACAAGCGCGATCTCATGCAGACGAATCTCCAGTGGATCATATTCGGCCACATCGGCGAGAACCACGTCCACCCCAACATACTCGCGCGCACGAAGGCCGAGTATGAGGAAGGGCATCGCATATTCGAAAAATGGGCGCGGGACGTGCACCGCATGGGCGGCAGCATATCGGCCGAGCACGGCGCGGGCAAGATCAAGAAAAAGCTGGCGCTCATCATGTACGGCGCGGACAAAATGCGCGCGCTTTCCGCGCTCAAGCGCGCCTTCGACCCCAGGGGGCTGCTCGGCCCCGGCAACGTCATATCGGAGGAATAGAGCATGAAAATCTGCGTCTGTGTCAAGCAGGTGCCCGCGTCGAACGAAACCCGTCTCGACCCGGTCACACACACCATCGTCCGCGAGGGCGCGGAATCCATACTCAATCCCTTCGACGCGTTCGCCGTCGAGGAGGCCGTGCGCCTGAAATCGCGCTTCGGCGGACATATCGCTGCCCTCAGCATGGGCATACCGGAGGAATAGAGCATGAAAATCTGCGTCTGTGTCAAGCAGGTGCCCGCGTCGAACGAAACCCGTCTCGACCCGGTCACACACACCATCGTCCGCGAGGGCGCGGAATCCATACTCAATCCCTTCGACGCGTTCGCCGTCGAGGAGGCCGTGCGCCTGAAATCGCGCTTCGGCGGACATATCGCCGCCCTCAGTATGGGCATACCGGCCGTTTCCGAGATGCTCAGGCGCGTGATCGCCGTGGGCGCGGACGAGGCGTATCTCCTCTCCGACCGCGCGTTTGCCGGCGCGGACACAATCGCCACCGCCCGCGCGCTCTCCGCCGCCATCGCAAAGGACGGCCTGCCCGATCTCATACTGTGCGGGCGCATGGCCACCGACGGCGATACCGCGCAGGTGCCGCCGATGCTGGCAGAGCTTTTGCACATCCCCCATGTGAGCGACGTGACGCGCATTGAGTCGCTCGAAAACGGCGCTCTCACAGTGCGCCGCCTGACCGACGACGGCTATGAGCGCGCCTGCGTTCCGCTGCCCGCGCTCGTCACCGTGCTCAAGGAGATCAACGTGCCGCGCCTGCCCTCCATCGCCGGGATACTGCGCGGCGTGGAAGCCGATGTGCGCGTCTTGAACCGCGAGGCGCTGGACATTGCGCCCGATATGGTCGGCCTGAAGGGCTCGCACACGCGCGTCGTGAAGAGCGAGCGGCCCGTCCTCACGCGGGCCTGCGATTTCCTGAGCGGCTCGATCGAGGCGCAGGCCGACGCGCTGATAAATGGCGTGCTCGCGCCGTTCATGGCTGGAAGCGCCGAATCAGCCCCCGCGCGCGCCGATCAAAAAGCGGCAAAACTTGAAAAAAACGCAAATTTTTCGGCAAAAAGCGACATAATCCGCACGGGCGGGCTGTGGGTGTTCTGTGAAGCGCAGGAGGGCGGCGTGCGCGGCGTTTCGCTCGAGCTGATGGGCGAGGCGGCGCGTCTGGCTCCCGAAATGGGCGCGCAGGCGGTCGCGGTCTATGTGGGCGCGCGCCCCGAAAGCGGCGTGTTCGAAGCGCTGTGCGAGAGCGGCGCGGACGCTGTGCTGGCCGTATGCGGCGACTCGCTCAAAGACGCCGACGCGCTGACGCTGACCGGCGAGCTGGCAGCGCTGATCAAAAAGCACGAACCCTCGGCGCTGCTGCTGGGCGCGACGGCGCTGGGACGCTCGCTCGCGCCGCGTCTGGCCGCGCGGCTGGACACCGGCCTGACCGCCGACTGCACGTCTCTGGCAGTCGATCCCGAAACGAAGCTGCTCATGCAGACGCGCCCGGCGTTCGGCGGGCATCTCATGGCGACGATACTCTGCCCGCAGGCGCGCCCGCAGATGGCTTCCGTGCGGCCGCGCGTGTTCCCCGTGCCCGCGCGCAATACTGAGCGCCCCTGCCGCGTCGTTTTCGAGTCGCCGTGCGGCGCGCAAAGCCCGGTTATGCTGATCGAGCGCATCGCCCGCGAAAAGGGCGCGGACGTCGGCGCGGCGGATATTCTCGTGTCGATCGGGCAGGGAATCGGCGGCGCGGAGAACATCGCGCTGGCCGAGAAGCTGGCCGACAGGCTGGGCGGCGCGCTCTCCTCCAGCCGGCCTCTGGTGGACGCGGGCATCATGCCCTATGCGCGTCAGGTCGGGCAGACGGGCAAGACGGTCGCGCCGAAGATATACATCGCGCTGGGCATTTCGGGCGCGATGCAGCACATGGCGGGCGTGGCGGCGAAAACCATCGTCGCGGTCAACACCGACCCCGACGCGCCGATATTCGACTACGCGCGCTATGGTGTGATCGCCGACTGCGGCGACTTCCTGCGCGCCATGCTGGAGAGGCTGGGATAAGGCGCGGCGCATGCAGTCCTCGGCAAGCGGCTGAACACCCGCCCATCGGACAACCGCATTTGGATGCGCATTACAATCCGCGCTTATACCGGCGGCTTCCTTCGCCCCGCGCAATCGCAAAGGCGCTTCGCCCTCATTTCGGACGAAGCGCCTTTATTATCGCAAATTCTCAGCTTATCTCCGCACGCGCAGACTTATGGCGCACGTTCGCCGCGCAAACCCGCACACCGCGCGCCTCCCATGGCCGCCTGCAGGCATCACGCCGCGCAGACTCACCGCGCATAGGCTTTATGGCACGCACGCGCGCTGCAAGCTCTCGCCGCAAATCCGTGTTCCGGCTTCATGGCGCAGCCCCCCCCCTACCCCGCAGTGCTTCCCCGTAAACACAAATCCCGCCGCGCATCGGATGATATTTTCCGAGGCGCGGCGGGGTTTTCGTATGCGATTAGTCCTTTTTGGCGTTTGAGAGCATCAGGCGGATGCGGTTTTCCTGATTGACGTATGTTGCGCCGGAATCGCAGTCTATGGCGACCAGATTGATCTCCGGGTGCTTTTCCCTGATGGGGTTCATCTTGCGCCGAACGGCTGGCGAATGGTTCGGGATAACCTTGCTGAGAAGTTGGAGAATAGATGAAAAAAGCGCCGCGCGGCGGATGTGCTTTCCGACGCGCGGCGGGGTTTTTTTGGATGCGATCAGTCCTTTTTGGCGTTCGAGAGCATCAGGCGGATGCGGTTTTCCTGATTGACGCGGGTTGCGCCGGAATCGTAGTCTATGGCGACCAGATTGATCTCCGGATGCTTTTCCTTGATGGGCTTCATCATGCCCTTGCCGCAGATGTGGTTGGGCAGGCAGCCGAACGGCTGGGCGCAGATGATGTTGTGAACGCCGCTGTCGTTGAGCTCCAGCATCTCGGCGGGCAGCAGCCAGCCCTCGCCCATCTTCACGCCGGTGTCGATCACCTCGTGGCTCAGCGCGACGGTGTGCTCAAACGGCGTGGGCGCGCGGAAGCGGCCGTCCGCCTTGATCGCGCCGATGAGCTGGCGCTGCTTGCGCAGGAGGAATTTGTAGATCAGCTTCATCACCGGATAGCGCAGCTTCTTGACGCCGTAGAGCTTTGTGTCGCGCAGCTTTACATAGATGCCGAATATCAGGAAGTCGAGCAGGCCGGGCATGACCACCTCCGCGCCCTCGTCGACGAGCAGCTGCTCCAGATGGTTGTTGCCCAGCGGCGAAAACTTGACGTAGATTTCGCCCACCACGCCCACGCGCACCTTCTTTTCCGCGCGGCGCGGTATGGCGGCGAAGGCCTCTATGATCTGCCGGTAGATCGCCGGCGTGCGCGCGACGAACGACGGATCGCGCTTCATGAGCTCGGCCAGCTTCTGCGTCTCCTCTGCGGCCACACTTTCCGTCTCGCCGGGGTTGAGCTCGTAGGGCTTGACCTGATTTTTGAGCGACATGAGCACATCGCCGAACAGCACGGCGTGCAAAAGCCGCACCATCATCGGCACGCTCAGCTTAAAGCCCGGGTGATCCTCGAGGGCAGAAAGGCTCATCGATATGACCGGCACATACTCAAGCTCCGCCTTTTTGAGCGCCTTGCGCAGCAGGTTTATATAGTTGCTGGCGCGGCAGCCGCCGCCGGTCTGGAAGTAGATCAGCGCGGTCTTGTGCGGATCGTATTTGCCGCTTTGAAGCGCGCTGATGAACTGGCCGATGACCAGTATCGCCGGATAGCAGGTGTCGTTGTGGACGTATTTAAGCCCCGTCTCTATGATCGAGGGATCGTCGGTCTCGAGCAGCTCCATGTTGAAGCCGTCGTTTTTGAACACCTGCACCAGCAGCCGAAAGTGCAGCGTGAGCATATTCGGCACCAGTATTGTGTAGTTTTCCTTCATCTCCTTCGTAAAGGGGACGTAATAGCGCTCTTCGGCCATGCTCATTCACCCCGCTCTTCCAGCGCGCCGATCAGGCTGCGAAGCCGGATCTTGACCGCGCCCAGATTGGTGATCTCGTCGATCTTGATCTGCGTGTAGTATTTGCCGTGCGATTCCAGTATGGAGCGCACCTCGTCGGTCGTGATCGCGTCCACGCCGCAGCCGAACGACACCAGCTGCACCAGCTGCGTGTCCTGATGCTCCGAGGCGTACTGCGCCGCGCGGTAGAGCCGCGAATGGTACGTCCACTGATTGAGCACCCGCACGCGCGGCAGCGCCGCCAGCTGAAAGACCGAATCCTCGCTCACAACGACGAAGCCCAGCGACGCGGCCAGCTTGTCTATGCCGTGGCTGATCTCCGGATCGATGTGATAGGGGCGGCCGGCCAGTATCATGACGCGCTTTCCATGCTCGCGGGCATAGGCGAGCGCCTTTTCGCCCTCGCTGCGCACGGACGCCTGATAGGCATGGAACGCCTGCATGCCGGCCTTCACGGCGCGGCGCGCCTCGCCCCGGGTAATATCCGGCCAGAGGGGCGACAGCGCGGCGTGGATTTCCTTTGAAAGCTCCTTCTCCGAATTGATGTTGAGGAACGGATAGAGGAAGCGCACGCCCTTCAGGCTGTCCATGTTGCCCTTGAGCAGCTCGGAATAGTAGGCCACGACCGGGCAGTTGTAGTGGTTGTCGCCGCCCTCATCGAGATTGTAGCTGAGGCAGGGATAGAATATCGCGTCCACCTTTTCGGCGATCAGCTTTTCGATATGGCCGTGCATGATCTTGGCGGGATAGCAGGCCGTGTCCGAGGGGATCGAGAACTGACCCATCTCGTATATACGGCGGCTGGATGGGCCGGAGAGCACCACCTTAAAGCCCAGATTGGAGAGTATGCCGTGCCACAGCGGCGCAAGCTCCAGCATGCCCAGCGCCATGGGCAGGCCGATCGTGCCGCGCGAGCCGCTTCCCTCGGGCAGCGAATAGATCGCCTTGCGCTTGAACTCATAAAGATTGGGCGTGGACTCGGCCTTCAGACCCAGCCCCGCGCCCCTCTCGCACTGATTGCCGGAGATGAAGCGCCGCCCGCCTGCGAAGGTGTTCACGGTCAGATGGCAGTGGTTGGTGCAGCCGTTGCAGATGGCCTGACGCGCCGTGTGCGAAAAGACATTCAGCGCCTCGGCCGATATGATCTGGCTGCCGTTTAGCTTCATGGCGGAGAGCGCCGCGCCGTATGCGCCCATCAGCCCCGCGATGGCGGGACGCACGACCTCGCAGCCGGTCTCCATCTCGAAGGCGCGCAGCACCGCGTCGTTGAGGAACGTGCCGCCCTGCACGACGATGTTCTCGCCCAGCTCTTTCGGCGAATTGGCGCGTATGACCTTGTAGAGCGCGTTCTTGACCACGCTGACCGACAGCCCCGCGGAGATGTCCTCCACAGTCGCGCCGTCCTTCTGCGCCTGCTTGACCGAGGAGTTCATGAACACCGTGCAGCGGCTGCCCAGATTGACCGGCGCCTTTGACTTGAGGCCGAGCTTTGCAAAATCCGAAACCGCGCAGCCCATGGAGCGCGCGAACGTCTCTATAAACGAGCCGCAGCCCGACGAGCAGGCCTCGTTGAGCGTGATGGAATCGATCGCGCCGGCACGGATCTTGAAGCACTTTATGTCCTGACCGCCTATGTCTATGATGAAATCGACATTCGGCCGGAAGAAGCGCGCCGCGGTGAAATGGGCGATGGTCTCGACCAGACCGATATCCACGCCGAACGCGTTTTTGATCAGCTCCTCGCCGTAGCCCGTGACCGCGCTGCCCGCGATCTCAATGCGGCCTAAGCACTTTTCATAGATGATCTTCAGCTGCTCGCGCAGTATCTCGACGGGATTGGCGCGGTTGGAGCCGTAATAGCTGTAGAGTATGCGGCAGTCTTTGTCCAGCAGCACGAGCTTTGTGGTGGTGGAGCCGCAGTCTATGCCCAGATAGGCCTTGCCCGTATAGGACGCGATATCCCCCTCGGGCACGCTGGCGCGGGCATGGCGCTCGGCAAACGCCCGATAATCCGCGTCGGACTTGAACAGCGGCGGCAGCGTGCCGGCGTGCGACTCGGCGTGCAGCGCCTTTTCCAGCGCGAAGGCGAGCGACTCATAGGTAAACGCGCCCGCCGTGGAGCGCGCGTAGAGCGACGCGCCGATGGCCACGGCGAAGCGGCCGTATTCCGGGAAAACGGCCTCGTCGTCCTTTAGATTGAGCGTCTCGACAAAGCGGCGGCGCAGACCCAGGCAGTAGTGCAGCGGCCCGCCGAGGAAGAGCACCTTCTTTTCGATCGTGCGCCCCTGAATGAGGCCGGCGATGGTCTGATTGACAACGGCCTGATAGATGCTGGCCGCCACGTCCGACTTGAGCGCGCCCTGATTGAGCAGCGGCTGTATGTCGGTCTTGGCGAACACGCCGCAGCGCGAGGCGATGGGATAGATGCGGTCGGCCGCCAGACTGAGGCGATCCATCTCCGAGACGGGCATATCGAGCAGCGTCGCCATCTGATCGATGAACGCGCCTGTGCCGCCCGCGCAGGAGCCGTTCATGCGCTCGTCCACGCCGCCCTTGAAGAATATGACCTTCGCGTCCTCGCCGCCCAGCTCGATGACCGTGCCCGCGTCCGGCTCCAGCGCGCGCACAGTCTCGCCGGTGGCGTAGACCTCCTGAACGAACGGTATGCCCGCCGCCTCGGCCAGACCCATGCCCGCCGAGCCGGAAATGGCCGCCGTGAAGCTTTTGCCGCGCAAAAGCGGCTCGATTTCGCGCACCATGTCGAAGGTTTTCTGGCGCACCTGAGAGAGATGGCGCTCGTATTTCTGATAGATGATTTTGTCGCCGTCCATCAGCGCCACTTTGGCCGTGGTCGAGCCGATGTCGACGCCCAGAGAGAGCGGATAATTCATGGACTACCTCCGAAAGAGCGGACGAGCCGCCCCACAGTGACATATATAGGATATGATTATGTACTATACCACGCAATTTTGAAGAAAAAAATGCGAGTTGTGTAAACAAGCGCTCAGAAAATGACAATTAACGCCCCCTTGACGGCAAAAAACGCGACCAATGACACGCATGGCCGCGTTTTCGTTCGGATGGGGCGTTATGACGGGAAGAGGCGATGCACCGCGCCGCGCAGTACAGGCGCGCAGTCGTGCGGGCGATAGCCTGCCGCGCAGGTCAGGGGCTTCTGCGTCTACGCGCAGGCGCGCGGCAATGCGCGCAAGGCTCGGCTCATGACGGCCATGGAAACTCGAAAGGCCGCATAACGCACAGAATATCCTCCTCCCCGACGGCAAAAAAACGCGGCCAATATCGCGCATGGCCGCGCTTTCATCAGGATAGGGCGCTATGACGGGAAGAGGCGATGCACCGCGCCGCGCAGTGCGGGCGCGCAGTCGTGCGGGCGATAGCCTGCCGCGCAGGTCAGGGGCTTTTGCGCCCAGATTTGCAGGCGCTGGGCAATGCCCTCGTACAGCGCGGGATGGCGCTGCGCGATGCGCGCAAGGCTCATGATCGCCATGGACAGCATGGCGTAGGCGCGCGCGCTTTCCGTGGGATACTTCTCGCAGGGCGGCATGGCGGCGGCGCACTCTTTCGCGTCGTCCTCGACGAGTTTAAGGAGCGCTTCTGCGTCCTCCGACGCGCCGATGCGGCCCAGCAGGCAGGCCGCGCGCACGGGCAGCGACACGATTTTGCCCTGCTGCGAGGGCCGCGCGATCATCCGCCGCAGGCGCGGGCAGGCGCGCTCGTCCCCCATCAGCGCCAGCGCGAGGGCGTAGTTGTCGGCGTAGGGTTCGTCCGCGGCGATCCACGCGGCCAGCGCGTCGGCGATTTCGGCGTTCGGCGCAAGCCACGCTGCCATGAGCGCCAGCGCGGGGCTGTTTTCCTCGCGCTTTGCGACGGTGCCGGGCATGCTCCAGCCGTAAAACGGCAGCGGCTGAGAGAGCGATGCGCGGAAGGCCGATACGGTATCGGGCAGATCGACGCGCGCATCCGGCCGATCGGGATCGACGCGCAGATCGCCGATCCCCTGATCGACGCGCGCATCCAGACAGCCGGTGGCGCGCAGCATACCGGCCAGCGCGCCATAGTCCACATCGCGCACGGAAATATTGTGCTTAACGGCCAGCGCGCAGGCGTACGCGGCGGCCTCGGCCAGCTTTTTGAGATCGCGCTTCATGCGCAGACCGCCGGCCAGATCGTGATCCACGCCGAAATGCTTGCCGACGGCCAGCAGCGCGTCATAGCCCTGCGGGATCATCGCGCCGAAGGGGATGGCCACGCTGTAGCCGTAGCGGTCGAGCGTGCAGATCGCCATCCAGTTTTGCAGCGCGTCGTCCTCGAAGGCGTAGTCGCGGTCGACATTCGAGAGATCCTGCGTCGTGAAGGAATAGAATATCGGCTTATCGGTGCGCTTTCCCCGGAGCGCGTCCTCGAACGTCACGCCCTCCTCGGCGACGATGCTGCCCTCCTCGCGCAGGCCGAGCATGGGCGCTTCCATGAACACGCGGCCGCTTTGCTCCTCCCACAAACAGGGCGGCAGCGCCGCGGCGGTCAGCGCCATTCGAGTGAACGTCTCCTCGTCCGGAAAGCCGTTCATGCGCCCGCAGAAGCTGTAGCGGCTCTGCACGGGGCGCTCCGGCTCGGCGCGGGTGATCGCCTTCGAAAACGCCATCTGCGCGCCGTCCCACCTGCGCCCCGCCGTGAACGCGCCGCCGGCCATGCGGACGAGCCGCGCGCTGCCGGTGCAGTCGGCGGTGATGCGCGCCCTTATGTCGTATGCGCGGCCATGACAGGCGACGCGCAGCCCCTCGGCGCGATTCCCGCTCAGCCACACGCCCAGAACGACCGTCTCATAGCGCGCGTCCACGCCCGAATCAAGCAGCGCCTCGTCCGAGACCAGCGTGCGCACAACGCCGCGATGGGCATAGCCCTCGCCCATGCGCGCCTCCTCTATGCGGTCGCGCTCCTCCCACGCGCCGCCGGGCGTGCCGAAATAGTAGTCCCACACGGCGCCGACGCCGCCCTGTCCGCACGGCGCGATTCCCTTTTCGACGGCGATCACGCGCAGTCCCTGCCGCGCGGCGAGTATCGCCAGCTCCGTGCCCGCCGTGCCCAGTCCCGCCACGAGCAGATCGCACTCGGCGCTGAATGCGGGGAACGCGTCGGCAGCGGCGCTCTGATTGTGCTTTAATGTCATCAGACGCACAGGCATCCCTCCTCAAAGGCGCGCATGAGATCGCCGTGCGAGACGGAGGGCCTGAACGTCCAGCCGCGCGAGAGGACCGCGCACACCGGCGCGTCGTAGAGAATCGCGGGCTCGACCGGCTCGGCGGCCAGCTCCCAGCCGATGTTTTCGGCATACAGCGCGCGCCACGCATCGCGCAGCGCAAAGCGCGCATCCTGCCAGCCGGCATTGCGGTCAAGCGGCACGCACAGTATCGCCTCGTCGGGCAGAGGGCCGTATTCCATGTGAACGCCGCCTCTCAATTCGGGCAGAAAGCCTGTGGTTTTGAGCAGCGGGACGCGCGCCTCTTTTCTATAGTTGGACAGCTGACGGGCGCAGCGCCACAATCCCTCGCTCGTCGTATCGATCACGCGCTCCGCCGTCACTGTGCGCAGGCCGTCGACGGCCATAACGTCCACCTCGAAGCCGCCGCCTATGGGGCGCACGTCGAGTGTCTCCGCGTCCAGATAGAGATGCGCGCCTTTCTCCAGCAGGCGGCGCGCCAGCACGTCGGCGACGGGCGGCAGATGCGCGCGTCCGTTTTCCAGCAGGCCGCGCGCTGTCAGCTCCCGCTGCAAATCGCGCCCGAGCGGCGTTTTCGCCTCGCTCAGGCGCGGCGAGACATAGCCCTGGCAGAACTCCTGCGCCAGCAGTACGCCGCGCCCGATCGCCAGCGCGCCCTTGTCCGCCTCCAGCGCGCCGCAGGCCATGGCCGTCGCGCCGAGGAAAATCGCATTGTAGTCCATGTCGATCACCGTCTTTTCTGTTTTGAGTGTGCTTTGAGTGCGTATTCGAGTGCATTTGGGAAAAAGGATTCGAGGATTGCGCCGCCCGGCGCGGCTTCGGCGCTGGGAAAGCGGCGGCGGGACGGAAAGAGCCGCTGTGCGCATGATATTTCTTGCCTGCGTTCGCGGGGCAAGGCGGCGAAACGCGATGCGCTTCGGAATTTCCGGGGTGAGGCGTTCTGCGCTTTGCGGCGGCGGGACGGTAAGAGCCGCTGTGCGCATGATATCCCTTGCCCGTGTTCGGGGCAAGGCTGCGAAACGCGGCGCGCTTCGGAATTTCCGGGGTGAGGCGTTCCGCGCTTTTCGGAAAGTTGGGAAAGAACGCTATGCGGTCGGCGGGACGGAAAGAAGCGTCGTGCGCATGATGTTCCTTGCCTGTGTTTGCGGAAGAAGGCTGCGAAACGCGGCGCGCTGAAGAGGGACGAGCGCGCCTGCCGCGGCGGTTTTCAGAGGGGATTTCACGGCGCGCACCCGGACGAGCCGCGCCGTTTTTTCAGCGGTTTCGTCTATTTTAGCATTGCGCGCAGGGCGCTGTCAACGGCCATGTTATTTTAACGTTGACCGATTCAATTCAGCGTTGACTAAACTGGATTAAGGCTGTATAATGAGTTCGTTTTGAAAGGAGGGGACGTATGGACGTCTGTCTCTTGAAGGCGCTCGCCGACCCGACGCGCGCCAGAATCGTCGATCTGCTGGCCGGGCGTTCCTACTGCGTGCGGGCGCTGTCCCGGCTGCTCGACATGAGCGAATCGGCGGTGTCTCAGCACCTGAAGGTGCTCAGGGACGCAGAGCTGGTGGAGGGCGTGAAGTTCGGCTATTACACCCACTATCGCCTCCGCCGCGAGACGCTCTCGGCGCTGCGCGGCCAGCTGGACGCGCTCATCGCCACGCAGTGCGTCGACCGCCGGCAGGACTGCGCCGTCCGCGAGGAGGTCGGCTGCAGGACACACATCGCAAACAAAGGAGGGGCTTTCCCATGCTGAAGCGCTTTATCGCCTACTACCGGCCGCACAGAACGATGTTCATACTGGATATGCTCGCCTCGCTGCTGATCTCGGTGATCGGCATGATCTATCCGATATTCTCGCGCACGATGCTCAACGACCTCATACCCAACCACAATATGCGCATGGTGGTGATATACGGCCTGACGCTGCTGGCGCTCTACGTCGTCAGGATGCTGCTGCGCTATTTCGTGCAGTATTACGGCCACATGGTGGGCGTGGGGATGCAGGCGCAGATGCGCTCGGATATGTTCAACAAGCTCGAGACGCTGCCCTACTCCTTCTACGACGAGCATGAGACCGGCAAGATCATGTCCCGCATGACAAACGACCTGATGGACGTGAGCGAGCTGGCGCACCACGGCCCGGAGAACCTGCTGATCAGCGGCATCATGGTGATCGGCTCGTTCGTGTATCTGTGCACGATTTCCGTGCCGCTGACGCTGATCATATTCGCCTGCGTGCCGATCATGGCTGTGGTCTCGCTGTTCTGCCGCAAGCGCATGCGCGACGCCTTCGCCGAGAGCCGCAAGAGCATCGCCGTGATCAACGCGGCGCTTGAGAGCAGCATTTCCGGCATACGCGTGACGAAGGCCTTCACCAACGCCGACAAGGAGGCCGAAAAGTTCGAGAAGGGCAACGCCCAGTTCGTCGAGGCGCGCAAGAAGGCCTACAGGGCGATGGCGCAGTTCTTCTCCTCCACATCGTTCATCACCGATGTGTTCAACGTCGTCGTCATGCTGGCGGGCGGCCTGTTCATGTACGCCGGCAAGATCACATTTGGCGACTACTCGGCCTTCATCGTATCGGTCAATCAGTTCATTGGGCCTGTGACCACGCTGATCAACTTCATGGAGCAGTATCAAAACGGCGTGACCGGCTTCGAGCGCTTCCTCGAAATCATGGACGAGACCCCCGAAACGGAAAGCCCGAACGCGCACGATCTCAAGAACGTGCAGGGCGAAATCACGCTCGATCACGTCTCATTCTCCTATGACAATTCCAAGGAAGTGCTGAGGGACGTCTCTCTGAACATCAGAAAGGGCGAAAAGCTGGCGCTGGTCGGCCCCTCGGGCGGCGGCAAGACCACGATATGCCACCTCATTCCCGACTTTTACAAGGCGACGGGCGGGCGCATACTGATCGACGGCGACGACATAAACGACGTGACGTTCAAATCGCTGCGCCGCAGCATAGGCATCGTGCAGCAGGACGTGTTCCTGTTCAACGGCAGCATAAAGGAGAACATACTCTACGGCCGGCTGGACGCGACCGACGACGAGGTGATCGAGGCGGCAAAGCGCGCCAACATACACGACTACGTCATGACGCTGCCCGACGGCTACGACACCCAGATCGGCGAGCGCGGCGTGAAGCTCTCCGGCGGACAGAAGCAGCGCCTCTCCATAGCGCGCGTGTTCCTCAAAAACCCGGCGATACTGATACTCGACGAGGCCACCAGCGCGCTGGACAACACCACCGAGATACTCATCCAGCAGGCGCTGGACGAGCTGTGCAAGGGCCGCACGACGCTGGTGGTGGCCCATCGCCTGTCCACGATCAAGAACGCCGACGAAATCTGCGTCATCGCAAACGGCCAGATCACCGAGATGGGCACGCACGACGAGCTGATGAAGAAGGGCGGCGTGTATCACGACCTGTACTCCCTCCAGTTCCGCGCGGGCGACAGCGAGCATCTCCAGTTCCTGATGCAGGAATGAGCCTTTTTTCTCCGGCAGGCCTGAAAACCTGCCGGTTTTTCAGTTTGTCAAAAAAGTCTTTTTGACAAGCTCAGAC
>CAKUAV010000043.1 GCA_934636425.1 uncultured Clostridia bacterium | reverse complement strand
CGCACTATCGAAGACTTGCCAAACTCCAATTTATGGTTTGGCAAGTCGTGTGGCATTGCGCGGCAGCAAGTGGAAGCCGGCACTGCCGGCCTTAGTCGCGGGCTTTCAGCGACTCCACCATGTCGATCCTGCGGATGCTGCGGCGCATGACCTCGTTCACCAGCAGCGTGAACACCACAGAGATCGCCAGCGCGTACACATAGCTCATCGGCTTGATCGTGCGCCCGAACATCACCGCGTTCACCTCGACCGTCTTGACCACGAACGAATGAAGCCAGATCCCCAGCGGCAGACCCGCCAGCGCGCCGATGAGACTCAGCGTGTTGGTCTCGCGGAAAATGTACTTCTCCACCTCGCGCTCATAAAAGCCCAGCACGCGCATCGTCGCCAGCTCGCCGCGCCGCTCGCAGATGTTCACATTGGTCAGATTGTACATGACCACCATGCACAGTATGCCCGCCGAGAGAATCAGCACCAGCACGATCGAATCGATGCTGCGCACAGAATCGGCGAACGTCTCCTTCAGGCTGAGCGACGAGCGCGTGAATATCACATGATCGCTCCTGAGCGCGCGCGCCACCGCCGCGTCGGCCTGCGCTTCGTCCTCAAGCCGGCACAGAAGCGTCGTGTAGTCCGGCGCATGGCCGAACGCGCTCTCATAGGCCTCGGGCGTCATGTAGGCGAACGCGGTCAGATAGTTCTCCGTCACGCCGTCCACAGTCACAGCGGCCTTTCTGCCGTCCTTGTCCTCCAGCGTCACAGTGTCGCCCGCGCGCACATTCAGCTGCTCGCACAGCTTCTCGGTGAGTATCGCGCCGCCGCCCAGCGACAGGCTCTCGCCGCTCTTCCTCTCGCGCAGCGTCACGAAATCAGGAAACGCCGATGCATCCTTGGGCACGCTCAGGCTGACCGCCTCGCTCCTTCCGTCCTTTTCCACGCGGCCGCTTTCCGATGCGAATGAGAGCGCGGAGAGACCCGGCTCGGAAAGGAATTCCTTCAGCGTGTCGTCGGTCTCGAGCGCGTCCGATTTGTCCAGACGCAGCGTGAGCTGATACAGATAGATCTCGCCGAACTGCTTGTCCACGATGTCGTGTATGGAATCGCGCAGGCCGAAGCCGGTCACCAGCAGCGCGCTGCATCCGGCCACGCCCACCACCGTCATGATGAAGCGCTTTTTATAGCGGAAGAGATTTCGGCAGGTCACCTTGCGGCTGAACGACAGCCGGTTCCAGAGGGGCTTTATGCGCTCGAGCAGTATCCGCTTGCCGGCGGGCGGTGCGGACGGGGTCATGAGCGCCGCCGGGCAGGAGCGGCAGGTGCCCCAGCACGAGAGCAGCGTCGCCAGCAGTATGCCGCCGATTGTCACCGGCGCGACCAGCAGCGCCACCTCGAGCCGGAAGGGCGTTTCAATCGCGGGCAGCGTGTACATCATGCCGTAGGCCGCGCTGATGACCTTCGGGAACAGCTTGAAGCCGACCGCGAAGCCCAGCGCGCAGCCCAGCGCCGACGAGGACAGGCTGTATATGATGTATTCGGCCAGCACCTGAGCGTCCGAGAAGCCCAGCGACTTGAGCGTGCCGATCTGCGCGCGGTTTTCCTCGACAAGGCGCGTCATTGTGGTCAGCGCCACCAGCAGCGCCACGAGGAAGAAGAACACCGGGAATATGCGGCACAGCGCCGCGACCTTCTCCACATTGTCGCTGTAGCTGGCATAGCCCGCCGACGCGCTTCGATCGCGCGTCAGCCAGAAGCCGTCCTCGATCGCTTCGGCCTCTTCGCGCGCATCGGAGAGCTGTGCCTTCAGCCGGTCGAGCCGCGCCTGTCCGTCCTCCGCCGCATTCCGGCGCGCGCTCAGGCCGCTCTCAACCGCCCTGGCCGTGCTGGCAATCGCGCGGGAGATGGGCGAATCGCCCAGCAGCGCGGCGACCGTCATGCTCTGCTCGAGCCGCGCGGCCGCGTCCTCAGAGAGCGCCCGCTGAACCGCCGCTTCGCTCTCCAGCGCGGAAACAAGCGCGTCCATATCGTCCACGCTCCTGATCGCATCGTCCCTGAGCGCCTGCGTGCGCATGGGGGCGCGCTCGTCGCCCAGCGCGTCCAGCGCTTCTTTAACCGGCTCGATCAGCGCGTCGTAGTCGTCTGCGAATGTGTTGAGCGCCTTTGCGCCCGACACGGCGACGAACACGTCGGTGTACACGTCCAGATCGATATAGTCCTCATGCGCGAAGACCAATACGCCGATCGCGCCGCTGCCTATGCTGGTGGAATCGGCCTCGACCGAAATGCACATCGGACTCTCGACAATGCCGACCACAGTCAGCGTCTCGGCGGCCGCCTCGTCCAGCAGCGCGTCGTAATTCGCGTTTTCGTGCGAAACGGTCAGCGTATCGCCTATGTTCAGCGCCACGCCGCCATACCGGCCTGAGGCCACCTGCACGACGCACTCGCTCGCGTTTTCCGGCGCGCGCCCCTCGAGCAGCTCATAGCCGTTCATCGCGCCCTCGCCGTGGGGCAGCGCGTAGACGCGGGCGGTCAGGCTGTTCGAATCCCCGTCCAGCAGCATCATGTCCACAACGCGCGCCGGCTGAACCGCCTCGACCCCCGCCGTCTGCGCGATGGCCGAGGCGTCCTCCTCGGTAAAGCCCTGCGAGGCCTTCACGTCCAGATCGTACCAGTCGTGTTCGTCCATATAGCGGTCGGCGGCCTCGTACATATCGGGCGACGTGGCGAACAGCCCGGCGAGGAAGCCCGCGCCCAGCGCCACGATGAAGAGTATCGACAAAAAGCGGTTGAGGCTGCGCCCCACGCCGCGCACGATGTTCTTGCGTCTCGTTCTCTTCACGGCCTACCACTCGATCCTTTCCACGCTCATGGGCGCGTCGTTCACGGTCATGTCGACCACGGCGCCGTTCTTGACGCGGATCACGCGGTCGGCGATCTGGGTCAGCGCGCCGTTGTGCGTGATGATCAATACGGTCTTGCCCTGCGCGCGGCAGGTATCCTGCAGCAGCTTGAGCACGGCCTTGCCGGTGTTGTAGTCCAGCGCGCCGGTCGGCTCGTCGCAGAGTATCAGCTTGGGGTTCTTCGCCAGCGCCCGCGCTATGGCCACGCGCTGCTGCTCGCCGCCGGAGAGCTGGGCGGGGAAGTTGTTCATGCGCTCCTTCAGCCCCACGCCCTCGAGCGTCCTGACCGGATCGAGGCTGCCTTTGCAGATTTCAGAGGCCAGCTCGACGTTCTCGCGCGCGGTGAGATTCTGCACGAGATTGTAGAACTGGAACACGAAGCCCACGTCGTCGCGGCGATAGGCTGTGAGCTGGCGGCTGTTGAGCCGGCTGATGTCGCGCCCGTCGAGCAGCACCGTGCCCTCGCTGGCCGTGTCCATGCCGCCCAATATGTTCAAGAGCGTCGTCTTGCCCGCGCCGCTCGGCCCGACGATCACGCACAGTTCGCCCTTTTCGACGGCGAAGCTGATGTGATCGAGCGCGCGGATCTGCGTCTGCCCCATCGTATAGACTTTCGAAACGTCCTTAAATTCGATGTACGCCATGTCAGTTTTCCCCCTCATACGCCGAAAGAAGCTGCATATAGGTCGCCGGCATGTGCCGCCGCATGATCTCCTGCCCCGCCGCCCAGTCGTCCTCGGCCGCCTTTTTGAACAGATTAAGCAGCGGCGCGAAGTCGGACGCCGCGCTCAGGCTGTCCCACGAAATATCCGAGCGCGGCTCGGCGCTGTCCGCGCCCAGTCCGGTCAGGCTCGCGGCGGCAGCGAGCATCACCTCATAGGCCGTCGCGCCGTCTTCGCTCAGCCCCGATCCGGTCAGCGAATGGCGCGTGCCGTAATAAGAGGCCACGTCGGGCGCGATTGCGGCCAGCGTGTCGGCGATGCGCGCCGCGTCGGCGGCCTCATCGTCGCCGGCCGTGAGCACAATGTCCTCGCCCAGGCGCGTATAGCCCCACGCGGCGGGCGGCACGCGCGGCACGATATCGCCGGCGTTGACGAGATTGAATATGTTATTGTAGTTCACGCTCCATGTGTATTTCACAGTGGCGGGCGCGGCCGAGGTATAGACGTAGACGCGCTCCATGCCGATTTCTTCATTGAGCAGCATGCCCAGCAGATTGGCGCACGCGCCGCCGCGGCTGTGGCCGGTCACGACAATCGCCGTGTCCGCGTCCAGCTGCTCGAGAATCGGCTGGAGATTCACGAACACATCCTGCGCCGCGAAGAGGAAATTTTCGGCGAACACGCCGCCGTCCTGCTGAGAGGGCGCTATGTCGACGTTTGAATACCACTCGCCCGCCGTCGTGCCGCGTATGGCGATCACGAGCGCGCCGCGCTGGCCGTCTTCGGTATCGAGCATCCCGCGCGCCGCCGTCCAGGCGCAGGTGTGGGCGGGGTCGTCCGCCGCCTTGTCAAAATTGTACTGGCCGACGACCTCAAGGCCCTCGCTTTCGAGAATCGCCCTGAAATCGTCCGCCGACTGCGCGTTGTTCCAGTTCAGCGCGCGCATGGCCAGCTCCTGCGAAAACACGCTGGAATCGCCGTTCAGCGCCGCCGCCATCGCGCCCAGCGGCGCAAGGCACAGCGCCAGCGCGATGAGAAGAATACGCCTCAATGCGCCCATGACAGTCTCTCCCCTTCCCGGTCTTTACTGATGGAGAGATTATAGCACGACTTCATGACAAAGCAGGCCGCGCTTCGTTATTTCTTCGCGCGGCGCCGCCGTCGCATTTGAAAAATTTGTGAAAAGGCGTTTCAGGCGCGCGCAATCTGGTACAATATATATGAAAGAAGGGGCGCGCCGCCCCACGAAAGGATGATACGATCATGGCTGAAATCACCATCACCAATAAAAACTTCGATCAGGAGGTGCTCGCCTCGGACAAGCCCGTGCTGGTCGACTTCTGGGCGACATGGTGCGGCCCGTGCCGCATGCTCGCGCCCATCATCGAGGAGATCGCCGAGAGCCGCAGCGACATCAAGGTCGGCAAGGTCAATGTGGACGATGAGGGCGAGCTGGCCGTGCGCTTTGGCATCGCCAGCATACCCACCGTCATTGTGTTCAAAAACGGCGACATCGCCGCGCAGTCCGTCGGCTATCGCCCGCGCGCCGAGATCGAGGCGCTGCTGGAAAAGTAAGAGAGAGCGCGAAGGGACGACCGTCATGAACCTTGCAAAAGAGCTGGCCGGGCTGGACATAAACGCCTGTCTGGAAACGCTGAAGGCCACCGAAAACGCCGCGCTCGTCGACGTGCGCAGCGAGGATGAATACGCCGCCGGGCACATACCGGGCGCGGTCAATATTCCGCTCGAGCGCATCGACGAAATCGCCGCGCGCTATCCCGAGCGCATGAGGCCGCTGTTTCTCTACTGCCGCAGCGGGCGCAGGAGCGGCCTGGCCGAGAGCCGGCTGCGCGAAACGGGCTACATAAACGCCGTGAACATCGGCGGCATCATAGACTACGAGGGCGAAAAGGTCTACGCATGACGAAAGCGCCGTCCGTCTCACGAATGTGGGATGGGGCGGCGCTTTTCTTTGCGCTGAGGATGATCTGCGCGGCTGCGGCAGGGCGCAATGCGCTGAATGTGAAGTTGCGGGGCGGCGCGCAGCGACTGCGATATGCGGCGCGTGCTGAAAGACTGGGTGGTTGCGGGGTGGCTCGCGGTGGTTGCGATATGCGGCGGTTGATGAGAGACGGGTGCGCTTGCGGGAGGGGGCGCGGCGACTGTGGTATGCGGCGGTTGATGAGAGACGGGTGCGGTTGCGGAGCGGCTCGCGGCGACTGCAATTGGCGGCGGGTGAAAGACGAATGGTGGTTGCGGGAGGGACGCGGCGACTGCGATATGCGGCGGGTGCGGAAAGACGGGGCGATTGCGGGGCGGCTCGCAGCGTGTGGTGAAAGATGGATGGCGGTTGTGGGACAATGCCTGCCGCTGAAATGCAAAAAGCACATAAGAGGCAAACAGGCGGCGACTGCGGTATGCGGCGGTTGATGTAAGACGGGTGGCAGTTGTGGGATGGCGATTGTTGCCGAAAGACGAATGCGCTTTTGAAATGGCTCGCGGCGACTGCGGTATGCGGCGGCTGATGAGAGACGGGTGCGATTGCGGAGCGGCTCGCAGCGACTGTGGTATGCGGCGCGTGCCGAAAGGCAGATGGTGATTGCGGGAGGGGGCGCGGCGACTGCGATATGCAGCGGGTGATGAAAGACGAATGGCGGTTGCGGGATGGCTCGCGGCGACTGTGATATGCGGCGGTTGATGAACGCGCGGGAGGGATGAGGGAACGCCGGCGCGCGGCGCGATGAGCGGACGCAAAAACAGCGCGGACGGGTGCGTTTTCCCGTCTGCGCTGGTGGTTCAGTCGCCCTCCTCCGCGGCGATGGCGATCAGATTTTTGATGATGGAGCGCGTCTCCTGCTCGCCGCTGCTCTGGGCGAGCAGCTTCTCCTGCACAAAGCTCTCGAAGAGGCGCGTGAACTTTTTGTGCCCGAGCAGCACCTCTGTGTAGCCATTGCTGAGATCGTAGTCGGTGCTGCCGTTTGAAATCAGCGTGCCGAAGCGCTCGCAGCTGCACACGTCGATGTCCCGGACGCCGCAGTCGCCGCGCAGGAAGAACAGCCTGTAGCCGGGATTGACCCGCATGATGCGCAGCTGCTCGGCCAGTATGCGCCGCCGCTCCTCCGGCGTAAACGGGCGCAGCCCCCAGAAGTGGCCGCTCAACAGGCCGGTGCGCGCAAAGCGCTCCATGGCGTCGCGCTTGAGGAAGATCCACGTCCGCTTGCGCTTCTGCTCGAAATTGGCGTATCTCTGCTCGAAAAGCCGCGTGAGCCGCTCTATGGCCTGCTCGGTCTCGTCGTTCATGGTCATCATGCCGCCCGAGAGCGCCGCGTCGCGCAGCGTGTCCGGCGGCACGGAGGTGACGCACAGATCGGGCTTGATGGCGTATATCGCGCTGTCGCGCTCCATCTCCGCATAGGTCTCGACCATATGCACATAGTCGTCCAGCGAACCGACGCCATGATAGCTGCGCTTTATGCGCATGTACTTTTCCTTTTCAATGCCTATGGCGTTCATGAGCCCCGCCACGCCCGGGCGCGCCATCAGCCGCGCGCGGTCCGGCGCCGTGAACACGATCAGATCGCGCCACAGTTCGCCATCGCCGTCCTCCCATGCGCAGATCATCAGATCGGCGCGCGCAAGGCCGTAGCAGCACTGCTCGTTTTTCTCCTCGACGCGCACATAGCACTCGTAGTTGGGATACATGATCGGGCGGCGAACGTCGCTGGTCAGCCGGATTGTGCGCGCGTCGTCGTCGTCCGCGGTCACATAGTGATCGATATGCGCGTCGCGCTCCTTCATGAGCCACTCCAGCTCGGGATAGATCGTCGAATAGGGCGTGTTGAGCAGCGTGATGCGCAGACTCTTTGCGCGGGCATAGCGCTCGCGCAGCGTCGTGACCGCCCCTGTGCTGGGCGTTTCCAGATAAAAGCTGCCCTTTTCAAGCGTTTCGCCGCGCAGATACGCCCACATCTCGCGCGTCCTGACGACGTCGCCCTCGCTGTCGGCCGCCGCCGCCATGACGCAGCGCCCCAGCTCCTCGCGCTCGGCCGCCGTCAAAACGAAATTGCGCACCATCGCCTGCTCGAACTCCACCGCATCCGCGCCGTCGCCCTTGCCCGCGGCCAGCTGCTGAAGCGCCGCCGCGCTGCGCAGGCCGATGAGCGCCGCCAGTTTCTTTGCGGTCAGCCGATGCTCCCGCATGAAATCCCGTATAAATACCGCAATATCCGCCATAGCCCTCACCCCCCCGCCGCAATGTCGAAGTTTTGTCGCACGTTAACGCATAAACCGACATTCAGCGCGGGGAAGGTCGCATCTTTGCAATTTTTAAGTCAGCTTTTACCATCGCCATACCACCCGGTTTAATACTTTTAACATATAATCACAAAAAGAAGCCGCGACATACGCCACGGCTCCCCTCAGCCAGCAATCAAGCGCCGAATTACTGAAGCGCAGTCATCAGAATGGAGAGCACGACGAACACGGCCGCGGTGATCTTCGTGACCAGTTCCAGCTTGCCCTCAACGCTCTTGGCCTTATTTTTGTCCAGGAAGGTTTCGGCAGCGCCGCCGATGGCGCCCAGACCGGCGCTGTTGCCCTGCTGCATCAGCACGGAGGCAACCAGCACGATGACGTCAATGACCAGAAGAATCTGGGTGATAACCAGGAACGCTTTCATAAAACGATGTCCTCCTTCGGGCAGCCGGACAGCCGCCGCCTATTTCAAAACAAGATCATTATACCATTCTTTTGTCCGTCTGACAAGCCCTGAATTGTGTGAATATTTATGTTTATGCGCTCACGAGGCGCTCTTTTCGCCCGAAAGGCGCGGCATTCTGGCGATGACGAGGCGCGTATAGGCCAGAAGCGCGATGAGAAGCGCGAATGTGATCGCCGAGTTGACCTGCTGCGCGTAGACGTTCAGGCCGAAGAGCGTGTTGCCGGCCGCCTGAATGCGGCTCACGATCGCGCCGCCCAAGAGCGAGGCCAGAAAGCCCACAATGCCGCTCACCGCGTTGCGCGCGCCCATCGCCTGCGCAAAACAGCCCTCGTCGATATAGTCGTATGTGATGTTGGTCAGGCCGCTGTTGATGCCGGCCATGGACGCGGCGTAGAGCACATAGTGCGCCAGATAGAGCATCCGGCTCTCCGGGCGCGTGAATACATTGACCAGAAAGCCCGCCGCCGCCACGATCAGGCACAGCGTCAGCAGGCTCGACCAGCCGCGCCGGTCGGCGATGCGGCCGCACTGCGGCGAGGCCAGCGCGCGCACCAGGCCGTAGACGACGCCCAGCGCCGAGACGAACGTGAGCGAAAAGCCCAGCTCGCCGATCAGATAGGTGCCGTAATAGGGTGTGGAGATATAGATGGCCGTCTTCCACAATATGTCGAGGAGCAGCAGCTTTCTCAGCGTCCTGTTGCCCGCGATCATCGAAAAGATCGCCCTCAGCTGATTGTCGCCCTGCGGGCGGGGCGCGTTTTCCGGCTCGTCGTCGCACAGCAGGATCGAGACCATGTGCAGAAGCGACACGGCGACCATTGTCGCGCCGCAGAGTATGAAGCCGGTCTGCTCGCGGCCGATTTCCTTGCAGCAGTCCACCAGCCGCCCCATGCCCAGCGTGAACAGCATGCCGCCGATCAGCGAGACGATCTCCTTGTTGGCGGTGAAGCGGCCGCGCTCGTTCGCGCCGACGAAGCTCATGAGCCACTTGTACTTGACCGGCGTTGTGAGGTTGAGTATCAGATACGCGCCCAGTATCATCACGACGAACAGCGCCGTCTTGACATTCTGCCCCAGCGGCACGAAGGGAATGATGTAGAGCGTCGAAAACATCAGCTCGTTGATCAGCGCGAGGACGAGCATGCGCCTTTTCACCGAGCCGCCCTTCTTCACGATCAGGCTCGAGAAGAGCTGCGCCACGCAGGCGAAGGATATGAACGACGACACGACGCCGGTCAGCGCGTCGGACACGCCCACCTGCTTGAGTATGGCGGCCAGAAACGCGCCGGTCACCAGCAGCGATACCATGTATTCCAGAAGAGCCTCGACGATATAGGCGCGCCGTGTGCGCGCGCCGCTTCGCTTCATGTGTGTATCCTCCCGCAGCGTCTGTTTTTTTCTTTGGCAAAGAGCATGGCGCGCGCCATCAAAGGCGAAGGGCCGTTCGCCGCCCGCTCTTGAGACACGCTTTATCATTATAGCATACATCCCGCGAAAGGCAAGCGATCATTGCCCTGACCGCGCGATTTTTTGTATCGGATTCCGTCAAAACCCTCTTTTCTTGCGCCGAACGCTATGCTATAATAGGGATGGTTTATTGGGCGAATGTCCCATATACGCACACGGGAGGTTATCGACATGATTCCAAGGCCAGAATATCCCCGCCCGCAGTTTGTGCGCGACGGCTGGATGAACTTAAACGGTCAGTGGCAGTTTGAAATCGATCACGGCGCGTCCGGACGCGCGCGCGGGCTTGTCCAGAAGGAAAAGCTCGAAGGCAAAATCACAGTGCCCTTCTGCCCGGAAAGCAGGCTCTCCGGCGTGGAATACGTCGACTTCATGGCCGCCGTATGGTACAGGCGCACATTCACGCTGCCCAAAGAGGCGGCGGGCAAGCGCGTCTTTCTCAATTTCGGCGCGGTCGACTACGCCTGCGAGGTGTGGATCAACGGCGTGAGCGTCGGCACGCACCGCGGCGGCTATGTGGGCTTCCAGTTTGAGATCACAAAGGCGCTCTGTCTGGGCGAGAACACAATCGTGGTCTGCGCGGACGACGATCTGCGCGGCGGCCATCAGCCCTACGGCAAGCAGAGCTGCCTCTATCACTCCCACGGCTGCTCCTACACCCGCACGACCGGCATATGGCAGACCGTGTGGCTGGAGTGGACGAATGAAACGCGCATTAAGAACGTGCGCCTCACGCCCGACGCGGTGAACAACAGCGTATTGATCGAGGCGGAGCTGGACGGCGACGTGAAGGGCGTTTCCCTCTCTGCGCGCGCCAGCTTTGAGGGCGAATACGAGACGGAGCTGGAGGCCGAGGCCTGCGGCAATGCGGCGCGCCTGCTCATGCTGATCGAAAACCCGCATTACTGGAATGTCGGCGAGGGCAATCTGTACGATCTCCAGCTCACGCTGCGCAGGGACGGCGAGATCGTCGACGAGATGAAGAGCTATTTCGGCCTGCGCACGATCAGCTTCGACGGCATGAAGTGCCTGATCAACGGGCGCAGCGTGTTCCAGCGGCTGATTCTCGATCAGGGCTTCTATCCCGACGGCATATACACCGCGCCCACCGACGACGAGCTGAGGGGCGACATCGAGCGCTCCCTCGCCATGGGCTTCAACGGCGCGCGCCTGCACCAGAAGGTGTTCGAGCCGCGCTTCCTGTACTGGGCCGACCGGCTGGGCTATCTGTGCTGGGGCGAAATGGCCAGCTGGGGCGCGGATCCCAAGGACGGCTGGATACTGCCCGTGTTCCTGGACGAGTGGGTCGAGGCGCTGCATCGCGACTACAGCGCGCCCTCGATCGTGGGCTGGTGCCCGTGGAACGAGACATGGAATGAAGAGAACAACGGCCAGCGCACCGCCACAATGCGCACGACCTACCGCGTGACCAAGGCGATCGATCCCACCCGCCCCTGCATCGACACCAGCGGCGGCATACACGTCGAGACCGACATATTCGACACGCACGATTACGAATCCGACCCGGCGGTCTACCGTGCGCGCTATGCGCCGGACGCGGAGGTCATATACGACCAATTCGGCAAGGACGCGTCCCGTCCGCGCCAGCATTACGAGGGGCAGCCGGTGTTCGTGAGCGAGTACGGCGGCATCGGCTGGAATCCGGAGAACGAGGCGGGCTGGAGCTATGGCAAGGGGCCGCAGACGGAGGAGGAGTTCATCGCGCGCTATCGCGGACTGACCGACGCGCTGCTGGACAACCCGCATCACATGGGCTTCTGCTATACGCAGCTGACCGACGTTGAGCAGGAGCGCAACGGCCTGTACTACTACGATCGCCGCGCGAAGTTCGACCCGAAGATCATCCGCGAGATCACCAGCCGCAAGGCGGCGATCGAAAAATAAGCCGGCAGTGCCGGCGGCCGCTCCGCTTCGCGCGTGTCAACCCGACTCTTCGCCGCTGCCGCCGGGCGGCTCGAGTCTGGACGTTTGAGCGTGTAGGTATCATCGCTGTACAGCCCGACTTGCCCGAGCATAAATCGGACTCGGGCAAGTCTCTCCGTGTACCCGAGTGCTGCGGGACGTGGGAGCAAAAGATAAGCCTTTGTTGTTCTCGAACGCCCTCGCCGCGCCAAGCGCACCCACGCCGCGACCCAAATGAAGAGAGTCCAGAGAGTCGAAGACTCTTTGGCGCAGTCTGGGGCGCGGAGCCCCAGCGTACTCCCCGCGGAAAACATTGCAAAGCCAATGTGATTGCGAGAAAGCGCACTTACACCGCGCCGCCGGCTCCGTTCCCCGCGTCCCCCGCGCCGCCGTCAAAAAGCGCACAAACCAGAAGTGAACGCGCCATGTCGGATGACCGCATAAACGCTTGAGAACGCACAAACCGGCGGTGCGGCCCCGGCGGAATAGGAACGCAACATCCCGCAAGCCGTCTCTCTTTTCCTGACAAAGGAAAAGAGACAGGCGTGAACCGAGCGCAAGACATTCCAACAGAACCGCACGGCGGGCGCGATCGGGCACAAGCCATTCCAACAGAACCGCACGGCGGGCGTGAGACGAGCGCAGAACATTCCAACAGAACCGCACGGCGGGCGTGATCGAGCGCAGGACATTCCAACAGAACCGCACGGCGGGCGTGAGACGAGCGCAGAACATTCCAACAGAACCGCACGGCAGGCGTGATCGAGCGCGGAACACCGCGATAGAACCGCACGGCAGGCGCGAGGCAAGCGCGGAACATTCCAACAGAACCGCACGGCGGGCGTGAGACGAGCGCAAAACACCGCGATAGAACCGCACGGCGGACGTGAGACGAGCGCGGAACACCGCGATAGAACCGCACGTCAGGCGTGATCGAGCGCAGAACACCGCGATAGAACCGCACGGTGGGCGCGAGGCAAGCGCGGAACATTCCAACAGAACCGCACGGCGGGCGTGATCGAGCGCAAAACACCGCAATAGAACCGCACGGCGGGCGTGAGACGAGCGCAGAACACCGCGATAGAACCGCACGGCGGGCGTGATCGAGCGCAGAACATTCCAGCAGGAACGCACCGCCCCGCCGCCCAGCCCCCGCGCGCACAATCCCCTCTGCCGGAGCTAAAACCGGCCAGCGCAAACGCCGCGCCGGCGCACAATTCACGAACCTGTGAAACGAACCGGCGCATCGCCGCGCCAGCGCGGAATAACGCCCGCGGCCAACAAATCCGTCAATCCCCCGAGCCAAATGGCTCAGCGACCAAATATTTTAACAGGAGGAACACCCCAATGAGCACTTCCGAAAAGACCATCCAGACCGGCTACAACTATGCCAAAGAGCTCTACGCCGCCTATGGCGTGGACGTCGACCGCGCGATGGAGAAGGCCGCGCAGCTGCCCGTCTCCATGCACTGCTGGCAGGCCGACGACGTTGTGGGCTGCGAGGGCGCCGGCGCCGGCGCGACCGACGGCATCGCCACCACAGGCAACTATCCCGGCCGCGCCCGCAACGCCGACGAGATCCGCCGCGACGCCGATCTGGCCATGTCCATGATCCCCGGCGCGAAGAAGTTCAACTTGCACGCCAGCTACGCCGAGCTGAATGGCAGGAAGATCGACCGCGACGCGTACACCATCGCCGAGTTCCAGAACTGGGTGGACTGGGCGAAGGAGAAGAACGTCGGCCTGGACTTCAACCCCACCTATTTCGGCCATCCCATGGTCAACAACGGCTTCACGCTCTCCAGCGCGGACGACAAGACCCGCGAATTCTGGATTGAGCACGGCAAGCGCTGCCGCGAGATCGGCGCGGAATTCGGCCGCCAGCTGGGCAAGACCTGCGTCATCAACTACTGGATGCCCGACGGCTACAAGGACACCCCCGCCGACACCGCCGCGCCCCGCGCCCGCATGATCGACTCCCTCGACAAAATCTTTGCCGAGAAGATCGACGAGAAGCTCATACTCGAGGGCGTTGAGAGCAAGCTGTTCGCGCTGGGCCTTGAGAGCTACACCGTCGGCTCTCACGAGCTGATGATGGGCTACGCCCTCACCCGCGGCAAGATGGTCACGCTGGACGCGGGCCACTTCCATCCCACCGAGGTCATCAGCGCCAAGATCTCCGCATGCCTGCAGTTCATGGATCACATACTGCTGCACGTCTCCCGCGGCGTGCGCTGGGACAGCGACCACGTCATCACGCTGGACGACGAGCTGCAGAACATCATGGGCGAAATCGTCCGCAACGGCTATGAGAAGAACGTCTGCGTCGCGCTGGACTACTTCGACGCGTCCATCAACCGCCTGGCCGCCTGGGTCATCGGCGAGCGCAACGCCCAGAAGGCCATACTGAAGGCCTACCTCGAGCCCACCGCGCTGCTGCGCAAGGCCGAAAACGAGGGCGACTACACCTCCCGCCTGGCGCTCCAGGAGGAAGTCAAGTCCCTGCCCTTCTCGGCTGTGTGGGACGCCTACTGCGCCAGGCAGAACGTGCCCGTGGGCGACGAGTGGCTCAAGATCGTCAAGCAGTACGAAAAGGACGTCATGAGCAAGCGCTGAAAACGCTTCTAAAAAAACATTCACTGCGAATATTTCAGACGGGAATCCCGGCGGGCGGTTGACAGTCTGCCGGGATTTCTCGTTTTTTGGGGTGCGGGAATGCGCGGACGAGTGCGCGATGCGCGGTTCGCCCGGCGTGCGAGGCTGTGCGCGGACGCGGCGTGCGCGCTGCTTCGGCGGCGCTTGTATGGCGGCGGGGTTTACTGCGCGGCATGGGTTTATTTGTCCGACGGGTTTGCGGAAATTGGAAAATTGCCGGGCGTTTATTGTAAATTCTGATTGCATACGCGTTTTTTTCATGCTATAATAGGCGTGGATTGCGGCAGGAAAGCGCCGCGTCCCTATGATTGACGAACACTGTCCCCTATGTCAAATTAAGGAGGAACAACACCATGGAAAAGTTTCGCGTAGGCCTGATCGGCACCGGCGGACGCTGCGGCAGCCACATGAGCGCACTGAGCAAGATGGACGACGTGCAGGTCGTCGCCGTGGCCGATCCGATTGAGGAGCGCCGCGTCGCCGCCGCCCAGAAGATGGGCGCGACCCGCCTGTACAAGGATCACCGCGAATTCTACGCCCACGAGAGCGCCGAGACGCTGGATGCGATCTGGATCTGCATCGAGCCGACCGCGCACGACGAGCTGACCGAGATGGGCGCTGTGGAGCGCGGCATTCCCTTCCTGGTTGAGAAGCCCATGACGCTCGATCTCGAGATGGGCGACAAGATCGCCAAGGCCATCGAGGAGAAGAACCTCATCACCGCCGTCGGCTTCCAGGATCGCTATCTCGACCTGGTCAACATGATCAAGGACGAGCTGCCCAGGCACAAGAAGGGCGGCCTGGTGTACGGCGCGTGGTGCGGCGGCATTCCCGGCGTGTGGTGGTGGCAGAAGAAGTCCACCTGCGGCGGCCAGCTGGTCGAGCAGAACATCCATCTGCTGGACGGCCTGCGCTATCTCTACGGTGAGCCGCTGAGCGTCTACGCCACCGCGTCCACCGGCATCGTCAAGCCCGGCGAGAATGGCGTGAGCCCGGAATACGACACCGACGATCACTCCACCTGCGTGCTGCGCTTCAAGGACAGCGTCACCGCGACGCTGGTCAGCTCCTGCTATTCGCGCGACGTGCGCCCCAACTGCGGCTACGTCATCACGCTGGAGGACATGATCATAGACTATCGCCTGCGCAACAACATCATATTCACCGACGCGCACAAGACCGTCGACATCAAGCGCGGCCATGAGCAGACCGACGATCTCGACCGCGCCTTCATCGACGCGATCAAGACCGGCGACCGCAGCCTGATCCGCTCCCCCTATGCCGACGCGCTCAAGTCGCTCAAGATCGCCTTCGCCGCCAACAAGTCCATGGAGACCGGCGAGGTCATCTACTTCTGATTTCAAACGCATTGCTATGCAAAAATCCGCTCGGTTCGTCCGGGCGGATTTTTTTCGTAGGCGCGGCCGAAAGCGGAGTTTTGCGGCGGCTGATGCGGACGGGATTCGGGCAGCGGCTCGATGGGAAAAGTCGATGCTTTGACGCGGTGAAAAACGGCGCGGCAGTTCTCGGGATGCGGCTGGATATGCGATTGATATACGCGCTTATCGAGGCGGCGGGACGAGATTCGGGCGGCGGTTTGATCGGAAAATGCGGCGCTTGGGCGCGCGGTAAAAAACGCGGCATGATTGAAGCGCGCATCAATTCAGCGAAGCGGCTATGAGCGCGGCGGCTGATGTGCGCCCCGCCGAAAACATGGCTGTGAATCGCCTGAGACGGCCGCCAAGCGTGCAGACGGTGCGGCAAGGTATGGCGCGCGGGCAAAAAGCGGCGTTTGAATGCGGTGAAAACATCTCGGCAATTCTCGGGGCGCGACTGGATATGCGATTGATATGCGCGCTTATCGAGGCGGCGGGACGAGATTTGGGCGGCGGCTCGATGGGAAAAGGCGATGCTTTGGAGCGCGGTGAAAAACGCGGCATGATTGAAGCACGCATCAATTCAACGACACGGCTATGGACGCGGCGGCTGATGTGCGCTCTGCGAACCGGCGGCGCGTCTCGACAAAAAACGCTGTGAATCGCCTGAGACGGCCGCCAAGCGTGCAGACGGTGCGGCAAGGTATGGCGCGCGGGCAAAAAGCGGCGTTTGAATGTGCTGAAAAACGGCGCATATGAAATGCGCATCAATTTTCCCGCGCGCGGACATAATAGAGCCGTTCACAACGTGAGGAGGTTTTGTTCATGTCAGCAGGGCTCATTCTTCTGGCGGTCGCGGGGATACTGATACTCTTCGGCGCGGCGCAGCGCGTGCTCGACCGGCTGCGGCTCACCGACCGGCAGGCGCTCGTCTTTACGGCGGCGATGTTCGTCGGCGGGCTGATTCCCGACGTCCGCATCGCGCAGGCGTTTTCATTCAACATCGGCGGCGCGCTGATTCCGCTGATACTGTGCGTGTATCTGCTCTCTCGCGCGGGCAGCGGCTGGGAGGTCGCGCGCACGCTGATCGCCGCGGCGCTGACCGGCGCGGCCATCTATTATATGGGGCGGCTGCTGCCCAGCGAGCCGGAGGAAATGCCGTTCGACTTCAACTATCTCTACGGCCTGGCGGGCGGCGCGCTGGCCTATCTGTTCGGTCGGTCGCGGCGCGGCGCGTTCGTGGCGGGCGTGCTGGGCGCAATGATCGCGGACGTGTGGTCGGCGATCGACGTGTGGATGAGCGGCGTGAATCAGCCGCTCGTGCTGGGCGGCGCGGGCGCTGCAGACGTGATTGTCATTTCAGGCCTGACCGCCGTGCTGCTGGCCGAGCTGGTGGGCGAGATCATCGAGCGCATGGCGCGCGGCCGTCAGAGGGACGAAAAGCGCGTGTTCGACGGCGGCGACTTCCGCGAAAGGGGGCGGTCGAAGTGAAAATCAGGCTGACAGTCGCGCTTATGGCGCTTCTCTGCGCGCTCTGCCCGATCGCCCATGCCGACGAGCTGGACGGCGACGTGCTCTACCGCATGGTGGACGTATCCGGACAGGCCGTCATGACGCTGGACGGGCGCATCTATGAGGGCGACGAGTATATTTCCGCGGACAATCAGCTGTATGTGGTCATATCGGTGGACGATTCCGCACATCAGGCTGTGGCCATGCCCATGGGCGCGGAGCCGGACTACGACGCGGACAGGGCGCGCGCCGTGTTCGCCAGCGCGGACAAGAAGGACGGCTCAAAGGACGACGGCAAAAAGCTGATCGCGATATACTCCACACACAGCGACGAATCCTATGAAAACGGCGACGGCGCGGCCTCTCTGGCCAAAAACGCCGGCATATACGACGTGGATCGCGCGCTCAAAAAGGCGCTCGAGGAGAAGGGCGTGACGGTCGAGCTGAGCACGAACACGCATCTGCCGCACGACACAAAGGCCTACAGCCGCTCCCGTCGCACCGCCGAGGAGCTGCTCAAGCTCATGCCGGACGCGCTCCTCGACATCCACCGCGACGGCATACCGGACGAATCGGAATACGAAACCGAGGTGGACGGCGAGGAGACGAGCAAGGTGCGCCTGCTGGTGGGGCGCTCGAACCCGAACGCCGACGCGAACCGCGAATTTGCCAAGCAGATCAAGGCGACCGCCGACGAGAAGTACAAGGGGCTGGTCAAGGACATATTCATCGGCAAGGGCAATTACAATCAGGAGCTGTATCCGCGCTCGATTCTGCTCGAGTTCGGCACGCACACGCTGGACAAGGAGCTGGCCATCGACGCGACCGGCTACATGGCCGATGTGCTCAGCGACGTGCTCTACGGCGGCAGCGCGTCCGCCGAGGGCGCGGGCGCAAAGAGCGCGAAGGGCGCGGGCAGCGGCATATTCTGGGCAATCGCCATCGTCGCGCTGGCGGGGCTCGTCTATGCGCTGGTCTCCACCGGCACGCTGAAGAACCTCGGCGCGAAGATCTCAGGCGGCGCGAGCGAGCTGACCGGCGGGCTGATCGGGAAGCGGAACCGCGACGGGGAATCGGAGAAGAAGGACGAATGACGCGCGAAAGCGTTCCGCACTATGTGGGACGCTTTTTGTGCTGTTCAGAGTAAATCGCAGGCACGGCAACGGGCGCGCGTGAGCGGAGACGCTCAATGACTTCGAAAGTACGCCGCACGATGTGCCGCCATAGCGAAAGCGCCCCGCAGACACGGGACGCTTTTCACACCATTCAGAGTGCGCCGCGAAT
>CAKUAV010000042.1 GCA_934636425.1 uncultured Clostridia bacterium | reverse complement strand
GGCCCTGCTTGAGCGTGCGCTGGAAGCGCTCCTCTTCAAGGCGCAGCTGCTCGAGTATGTTGGCCTCGTTGCGCTTGAGCTCGGGGTAGACGTTCTCGTACTGATGGATGATCACCTTGGCGATCTCGCAGGTGGAGCCCTCGGGCAGGCCGAGCTTCATGCCATGGCGCACGGCGCGGCGGATCAGGCGGCGCAGCACATAGCCCTGATCGACATTGGAGGGCGTCACGCCGCGGTCGTCGCCGATGATGATGGTCGCGGTGCGCATATGGTCGGCCACAATGCGGAAGGAGCGGGTGTATTCGTCGTCGGGATTGTAGGTCTTGCCGGACAGCTCGGCGATCTTGGCGATGATGTCGCTGAACAGATCGGTCTCATAGACCGACTTTGCGCCGGTCAGCACGCCGATGGTGCGCTCGAGGCCCATGCCTGTGTCGACGTTCTTCTGCACCAGCGGGATGTAGCTGCCGTCGGCCTGCTTGTTGTACTGCATGAACACGTCGTTCCAGATCTCCAGATAGCGGCCGCAGTCACAGGCGGGGGAACAGTTCGGGCCGCAGGCGGGCTTGTCGGTGATGATGAACATCTCGGTATCCGGGCCGCAGGGGCCGGTCGTGCCGGCGGGGCCCCACCAGTTGTTCTTGCGCGGCAGGAAGAATATGTGATCCTCGGCCACGCCGTTTTCCTTCCAGTAGTTCGCGGCCTCGTCGTCGCGCGGCACGCTGTCGTCGCCCCCGAACACGGAGAACGCCAGGCGATCCTTGTCGATGCCAAGCCACTTCGGGCTGGTCAGGAATTCCCAGCTCCAGGCGATGGCTTCCTTCTTGAAATAATCGCCCAGCGACCAGTTGCCCAGCATCTCGAAGAATGTGCAGTGGCTGCTGTCGCCCACCTCGTCGATGTCGCCGGTGCGGATGCACTTCTGCACGTCGGTCAGGCGCGTGCCCATGGGATGCTTTTCGCCCAGCAGATAGGGCACCAGCGGGTGCATGCCGGCGGTGGTGAACAGCACGGTGGGGTCGTTCTCCGGAATGACGGAGGCGCTGGGGATGACGGCATGGCCATGCTCCTGATAGAACTTCAGGAACAGCGAGCGGAGCTGAGCGGCGCTCTTGATGTTGGAATTCATAGTCGATTCTTCCTTTCCACAACAGTGAATATAAAAAATGCGCCTTATCGCTGCAAGGACGAAAAGACGCATTCGCGGTACCACCTTGATTGACCCGCCTGTAAGGCGAATCCTCTCACAGCGCCATAACGCGCGCCGCTCGCCCCGCCATTTCCGGCGGAGAGCTGATGAAGGGGCGTTCACGCGGCGGCCGGCCGGCTCGCACCCTGCGCCGGCTCTCTGAATGCGGCCATCCCCGCTACTGATCTTCGTCATCGCTTCATATACGATACCTATTATAGCCCAGTCGAGCGAAATGTCAAATTAAGTTTCGGTCACTTATCGGTCGAGTATGTGAATGTCGCCGATCATGCGCTCCGGCTCGCGGTTATAGGCCTTCCACGCCAGATAGAGCGCATAGGCGAATGCGGCCAGCTGTGCGAGAACGCCGACGATCTTCACCAGCGGGCCGAGCAGCGGAATCCAGCCCAGCAGCGCGCCCAGCAGCGCAAAGGCGGCCTTGAGCACGATCAGCGCAATGCAGATCACCAGCCCCTGATTGGCGCAGAAGCGCCCCAGCTTCGACTGCGGACAGGCGATCAGCGGAATGGGAAACAGCACGCAGCCCAGCGCTGAAGCGACGTTGTTCTTCTTCAGATCCTCCGAATCGAAATGCACATATTCCATAATCAAGCCCCCTGTTGCTTTTTCTCACTGCACTGCCATTATAGCACGCCCGGCGGCGTTTTTCACGCGCCTTTGCTTACGCTTTGCTTAAAAATTGCTGAGAGCGCACTGCGCGCGTTGACAGGACGCGCTCCTGCGTCTATAATCAGAAGCAGTATAAGCCATAACCCGCCGCGGCGCGCGCCGCAGAGAGGACACTTGCCATGAAACGGGATTACCGCCTGCTGAAGATCAGCGTGCATCTGGGCGTCGCCGCGCTGGTTCTGTGGATGATTACGCACTACTGGCCGGCCGTGGAGCGCGTCGCCGCGCTGATCGTGAGCGCCGCCGCGCCGCTTATGGTCGGCTGCGTCATCGCCTACGCCGTCAACATACTCATGGTGTTTTTCGAAAATCACCTGCCCCTCCGCGTCGGAAAGCTGAACCTGACGCGCGGCCGGCGCGGCCTGAGTCTGCTGCTGGCGGTATTCTCCCTTCTGGTGATCATCGCGCTGCTGCTGACGACCGTCATACCGGAGCTGATCGAGGGCGTGCGCCTGCTGGCTCAGGAAGCGCCGCCCGCGCTGGATCGGCTGGTCGCCTGGATCGGCGAAAAGACCACCGTGGACGGAGAAAGCGTGCTGCCCGAGGGCGTAACCACATGGCTCAGCGCGCTCAGTCTCAACTCGGACAGCCTGCTGCAATGGGCGCTCTCCCAGATCGACCACATCGTGCCCGCCGTGGTCAATGTGGTTTCGTCCGTGTTCTCGGTCACCGTATCGGTTTTGCTCTCGGCGATATTCGCCATATACCTGCTCTGCGGCAAGGAGAAGCTGGCTGCGCAGTTCAATACGCTCATGGACGTGTACCTGAAGCCCCGCCGCGCCGCCGCCATACGCCATGTGGCGGAGACGCTCAACGAGTGCTTCCACAGCTACATCGTCGGCCAGTGCCTCGAGGCGCTGATACTGGGCGCGCTCTGCACGCTGGGTATGCTGATATTCCGCTTCCCCTATGCCGTCATGGTGGGCACGCTGGTCGGCTTTACGGCGCTCATACCGATCGCCGGCGCGTATATCGGCGCGTTCGTGGGCGCGTTCATGATATTCACGGTCGATCCCCTCAAGGCGCTGCTGTTCCTCATCTACATCGTGGTGCTTCAGCAGATCGAGGGCAATCTCATCTATCCCCGCGTTGTGGGCACGTCGCTGGGGCTGCCCGGCATATGGGTGCTGGCCGCGGTGATGATCGGAGGCCATGTGGCCGGCGTGGTCGGCCTGCTGCTGGGCGTGCCGCTGTGCGCCGCGCTGTACAAGCTGCTGCGCGAGGACGTTCAGCGCCGCCGCGCGCTGGCCGCAAATCCGCAAAGCGACGCGCCGGATCAGCGCGCCGCATCGTAATGATGTTTATTTCAGTCAAGCGTCCTCTTTATTTCGGGCGCGAAGCCGGCGCGGATCCGTGCTATAATGAGATGTGTTGAGGCGCGCTTTTGAGCTGATTTACGTCAACGGGCGCGCCGCTGAAAGGAGACATCCCGCCATGAAATTCGACGTTCTCTGCACGCTGAGCAATCGCCTTCAGCGCGCGCTGCCCTATACCGCCTCTCAGACCGGCGACCGGATCGTCCTGACCGTCAGAAAAGAGGATATTCCCCGGGACGTTCAGCGAATCGACGTTCGCCCGGACGATTTCACCGCGCCCGCGGGCAGCGACGGCTACATCGCCTGCTCGGCCTCCTGCGGCACGGGCGATCTGCTCTGCCCCTTCACGCCCCGCGCGGACGGCGAGTGGGTGTTCACAGTGCCGATACTGCCTCTTTCCGGGCTGAAGAGGGACGGTTTTTGCGCCGCGGCCATGGTGCTGAGCGGCAATCTCGAGCTGTCGCACGTCGTGTCGGTCGAAAATGGAACATACCGCCTGTCCTTCCGCTTCGACTATGAAGCGCCCGCCTATGAGGATATTACGATCGTCATACACATACTGCACGGCGGGGACGCGGACTATTCCGGCATGGCGCGCGCCTACCGCAGCGAGCAGATCGCGCGCGGCGAGGTGAGGCCGCTCATCGAGCGCATGAAGGAGCGCCCCGAGCTTCGGCACGCCGCCGACACGCTCTACATACGCATCCGTCAGGCGTGGAAGCCCGTGCCCTCGCCCGTGCCGGAGCAGACGGTCGAAAACGAGCCGCCCATGCACGTCGCCGTATCGTTTGAGCGCGCCGGCGAGCTGATGGACGCGTACAAGCGCGCGGGCGTTGAAGACGCGGATTTCTGTCTGGTCGGCTGGAACCGCAAGGGTCACGACGGCCGCTATCCGCAGCTGTTCCCGGTCGAGCCCGAGCTGGGCGGCGAAGAAGGCCTTCGCGCGCTGATTGAGCACGCGCGTTCACTGGGCTACTCGATCGACTGCCACACCAACTCGACCGACGCCTACCGCATTGCCGACACGTTCGACGAGGACGAGCTGATCGTCAAGCGCGACGGCACAGTCAGCCGCAACGACATGGGCTGGAGCGCGGGCAATATGTATCACCTCTGCGCCGTGCCGGGACTCAGGCGCGCCAAAGAGGACTTCCCCAAGGTGGCCGATCTGGGCTTTCACGGCCTTCACTATATCGACGTGATCTCAACCGTATGGCCGCGCGCCTGCTACAACCCGCATCACCCGCAGAATCGCCGAGAGACGGCCGAGAACTGGCTGCGCATACTCCGCCTTGCGCGCGAGACGTTCGGCGGCGCGGCCAGCGAGGGCTGCTTTGACATGTACGTCCGCGAGATGGACTACGGCCTGTATCAGAGCTTCAATCTGCTGGGCGATATGCCGGAAATCGCGGCGCGGCGCGTCCCGCTGTGGAGTCTGGTCTATCACGGCGTCGTGCTGTCGAATCCCTCCGCCGAGACGGTCAACTATCCCGCCAAGACGTGGAAGGAACGGCTCAAGTGTTACGAATACGGCGGCCGGCCGGCGATATATGTCCATTCCGCCTTTGTGGATGGCCGAAAGACCAACTGGATGGGTGATCTGGACATACTGGCCGGCACCGACGAGCAGCTCGAAAGGGGCGCGCGGCAGGTCAGGCGCGCCTACGACGACTATCAGCCGCTCAAATATCTCCAGACGCAGTTCATGGACAGGCACGAGCAGCTCGCGCCGGACGTGTACCGCGTGACCTATTCCGGCGGCGACAGCATGATATTCAACTATGCCGAAACCGACTATGACTACGACGGCCACATCGTCCCCGCGCACGATTACATACTCATCAAGGCGTAACGCCCCATCGCCCGCCTCGGATTTGTCCGCAGCGGGCGTTTTTGCGCGGTTCGCGCTGCTCCTGCGCCAGCCGCGCCGATGACGGAACATCCCAAAGCCGCACACACTCCGTCAGGACACGGCGCTCCCATCGCCCGCTTCGTTTTTATCCGCAGCGGGCGTTTTTGCGCGGTTCGCGCTGTTCCTGCGCCAGCCGCGCCGATGACGGAACATCCCCAAAGCCACACACACTCCGTCAGGACACGGCGCTAGCGCCCGCCTCGGTTTTGTCCGCAGCGGGCGTTTTTGCGCGGTTCGCGCTGCCCGTACGCCGGCCGCGCCGATGACGGAGCATCCCCAACGCCGCACACACTCCGTCAGGACACGGCGCTCCCATCGCCCGCTTCGGGCGGCCTCTGCGCCATGAATTCCGCCGTGGCCGGCTTTCATCTCTGCCGGCCCCGCCGTCGCCTTTTCACGTTTCCACCGGAAACGCCGCATGCCCTGAAGCGCTTTGCCGCTGAGCGCGCTCACAGCCTGAACGCGGCTCGGCCGCCCGCTTTTGAAAAGCGCCCGCGAAAAAGCCCTTCCCCCACACGCAGGGAAGGACTTTTTCCGTTATGCAGTTACAGTTCCTCTTCCAGCAGGTTGAGAGGATGCGCGCCGCTTCTGTCCACGCGGAACGTCCTGATTTCGAGCGGCTTAAAGTCGGCCTCGAAGGACGCGTCCGCAAAGGGCAGGTCGATCTGCGCGTGGGCGAGCGTGTTCGCCGTCTCGCTCAGGCGCACGATCAGGCCCTCGCCGTCCTCGGCGGGCTTTATGACATTGAGCAGCACATGATCGCAGTCGACCTCTGCCTGAGAGGCCGTGCGGGGCAGCTCGCCCTTATGGAACGTCTCGTGCACGACGATGGGCGGCTGATTGAGCGCCGCCGCGCGCCGCGTCAGCTCGGCGGGATCGAGCGCCGCGCCGGGCACGATCGAGTAGGTAAACTCATGCCAGCCCAAATCCATCACCAGCGTATCCTGATCCTTGAGCCCGAAATGATCGGCCCAGCCCGCGCTGCGCACGGCGATGAACCTGAGCGTATTGCCCTCTACAGAATAGCTGTAGCAGGAATCGGTCAGCACGGCCAGAGACGCCTTTTCGCCGTCCTTTTCGCCGCAGACCGCCGCCCACGCCTGACCGGGCTCTTCCTCGCCGTTAGACGGCTTCTCGATAAAGCCGTAGGGAATCTCGTAAACGGCGCGCGTGTTTTCAGCCTTCAGCGGGAAGCTCAGCTTGAGTATGCGGAATGTCTCTCGCCAGTCGAGCCGCACGCGCACGTCGATATCCGGCTTGTCGCGATAGAGCGTAAAGTCCTGAATGAGCGTGGAATCGTTGTAGTGCGACTCACAGCGCATGACCGCGCACACCGCGCCGTTTTCGACAAGGCGCAATCTGCCGTTTCCGAACGCGCCGATTGCGCCTGCCAGCGCGTCCTTGGCGTGCGCCCATGTGTCGTTCTGATAGTCCTCGATCACCTCGGCCAGCGCGGCGGAAGCCAGCAGCTCGCAGCCATGCGCCTTGTCATAGATCGACGAGAGCGCGCCGCTCGTGCGGTTGAACGTCAGGCGCACCCAGTCGTTTTCGAGCGTGTCATGCCGTCCCCTGAGCAGGCGCGTTGACATCGCCGAGTCGCCCGTCTCGATATAGCGGTTCAGATAGATCGTGCGCCATCCCAGCGGCGGCAGCGAGACGGACACAATGCCCTCGCAATCGGCGCGCTCCGGCTCGGTGTTCTTCTCGGAGCGAACATTCTGGAAGGGCAGCGGCGCGCCGGTCTCGTCGCTCGCGCCGGTCAGACGGCTCGATATGGGCACGACCGCGTCCACCGGGAACGCATTGGGATTGAACACCACATAGGGGCTGCCGCCCGTTACGCGCTCCCATTCCTCCCAGCCGGTGACAGCGCCCGCGTCGAGCGGCCGGCCGTCCTGCGTGTCGATGTGCCACGAAATGCGCTGAAGCGCTGCATTGAGTACGTCGCCGCTCAGCTTGAGCGCCTCGCCGTGCAGTTCGCGCGCGTCCTCATAGGCCGCCTTTATGGCGCAGCCGCCCATGATGTCGTGAAACTGATTGAACATCACGTCCGCCCATGCGGTCTTCAGCTTGTCGGAATAGTCCTTCAAGTTCATCAGCGACATCGCCGCGGTCATCCATTTTTCGGCGGCCAGCAGGCGGTTTTCGGCGCGGCGGTTGTCGCGCTTGATGGCGCGGCAGGCGCTGTAGCAGCCTATGGCGTGATGCTGGAGATCGCCCTTCACCGTCAGGTGCAGCGCGTCGTTCTCTTCAACATAGTCGAAATAGTCGCCGGGCTGGCCGAAGCGCAGGCTTTCGTCCCGCTCGGTATAGCGCACCACGGCGCGCAGATTGGCGATTGTCGGGCCGCCGCCGTGGTTGCCCACGCCGTAAAACAGCATATACGGCTCGTCCTTTTCCTCGACGCGCTCGGTCAGCACGTCCAGCCGCCGGCTCAGCTCGCGGTCGCCCCAGTCGCCGCAATAGGCAAAGGGAATGCGGAACACGGGTATTTTCGTTCCGTCCACGCCCTCCCAGATAAACGCGTCGGCGTTCAGCGCCTTCTCGTGCTCGCCGGGGCGCATCATGACATAGCGCGGCATGCCCGAGAGAGAAAGCAGCTGGGGCAGCATGCCGTTATGGCCGAAGCTGTCCACATTGTAGCCGAACTGAGCGCGCGTGCCAAATGTCTTTTCATAATAGCGCTGGCTGTAGAGCGCGTGCCGCGCGAACGATTCGCCGCAGGGCGCGTTGCAGTCGGGCTGAAGCCACCAGCCGCCCGCGATCACCCAGCGTCCCTGCTGTACGCGGCGCCTGATCTCCTCGAACATCGCCGGCTCGTTTTCCTCAATCCACTGATAATAGCACGCGCCCGCGCAGGTGAATATGAAATCGTCGAATTCATTCATGCGGTCGAGCGCAGAGCGGAACGTCGCCTTGATTTCGGCAAAGCCCTCCTGCCAGCGCCACAGCCAGACCGGATCGATATGCGCGTTGCCGATAAACCAGATCGGATGCTTCATCGCTAAAATCACGCCTTTCACAAGCATTGTCAAGCAGCATCATTCATTGTTTCCAGCTTCGAGCGCCGCCCTTTCGAGGCGATGCGCTCATAAAGGTTTTCGCGCCGCGCCCTCCGTTTTCCTGCCGAAATCCATGCGGGTGTTAAAAAATGTGTTTCTTCACGAATTCTTGGGAAGGAGTGAAAATCCATAGCGGCAACAGATTCATGGCTTCGTCATGAGAGAACGGGCAAAGAAGGAAAAGGCGTGTCCAGTAGTGCAGTCTTTGCTTCCGCACTGCTCACGTCTCTCTGCGCATTGCTTCCTCCCGCTTTCCGTGAAGCGCCAAAATGCGTCCATCCTCACGCCCTGCATATGCAAGCGCCCCGACTCGAGCGGCAAACCGTTCGAATCGGGGCGGTCAATGTGTGACGCGCATTTACAGCCGGAAACACCGTACTCAACCAGACCCGTTCGCGGCGGCGCAGAGCGCTCGGACGCCTGCCGGAGCGCGCCATAAAGGACGCATCGCAAATCATCCGTCAATTTTTCGCGGCGCTCGAGTTCTTCGGATTCAGCCTGATCTCAGGGCAGATCCATGCGGGCTCGGCGGCGCTCATTCATGGGATTTCGACCCGGGAGACGGCTTCAAGCCCTCGTTTCAATTTGCGCGCTTTGGAACGCGCATACTATGACATTTCATCGCCCTTTTTGCGCTTTTTGCCGTCGTCCGGCCAGAGCGCCGTGAATGTCAGCTCGCGCGCAGGAACGTCAGCCGCATCCAGCCGCACGCACACGCGGTCGCCGGGGCGGATCTTGCGGCGGGAGCGAGAACCGCGCAGACACTGACGCTCCTCGTCGTAGAAGTAATCCTCGTCCGGCTCGCTGCTGCGCACGAGCCCCTCGGCGGTGTTGTCCAGCGCGACATAGAATCCCCATGCCGTGACGCTGACCACAGTCGCGTCGAACGCTTCGCCGACGTGCGGCTTCATGTACCAGGCGCGCACCAGATCGTCCGCGTCGCGCTCAAGGCAGGCGGCCTCGTATTCGCAGCGGCTGGTCTCGGCGGCCAGATCGGCCATTTTGTTCTGCATGGCCTGCGCCGCCTCGATCTGTCCTGTTATGAGCAGCTTCATCATGCGGTGCACCACCAGATCGGGATAGCGCCGTATGGGTGATGTGAAGTGACAGTAGTCGCGCGCGGCCAGTGCGTAATGCCCCAGCGGCTGGTCGCTGTACTGGGCGCGCTTGAGCGAGCGCAGCATGAAGCTCTTGATCACCGCCTCGTCCGGCGTTCCGGCCACGCTTTGCAGCACGCCCTGCAAGACCCTGGGCTGCGGGTCGCGCCCCAGCTGAACCGGATGGCCGAACATATTCAGGAAGTTCTCCAGCACGGCCAGCTTGTCGCCGTCCGGCTTTTCATGCACGCGGTAGAGCAGCGGAATTTTCGCCTCGCGCGCCTTTTCGGCGATCGTCTCATTGGCGGCCAGCATGAAATCCTCGATCAGCCGCTCGGCCTCGCCGCGCACGCGCGCCTGAACGTCGGTCGGCTCGCCCCTCTCGTTCAGCGTAAACGAGGGCTCGGCCAGCTCGAAATCGATCGCGCCGCGCGCCTCACGCTTCGCCCGCAGCCGGCGGGAGAGCGCGTCCATCTCGAAAAGCGTATCGCGAAGCGCCTCGGGCACGCTGTTTTCCGCGCCGTCCAGCAGCTTGTTCACCTCGGCGTATGTCAGGCGCGCGCGCGAATGAATGACGGATCTTTCGAGGCGCGACGACACGATCTCGTCGCCGCGAATCTCCATAAACAGCGACAGCGCAAGCCGGTCGACGTTCGGCCTGAGAGAACACAGATCGTTGCACAGCTTCTCGGGCAGCATGGGAATCACGCGGCCGGGCAGATAGACCGACGTGCCGCGCCTGAGCGCCTCGTGGTCGATCGCGCCGCCCTTTTTCACATAATGCGACACGTCGGCGATGTGAACGCCCAGCGTCAGGCCGCTTTCCGTTTTTTCGAGCGACACGGCGTCGTCGAAATCCTTCGCGTCGTCGCCGTCTATTGTGAACAGTGTCACGCTGCGCGCGTCGTACCGGCTCGCCTTTTCCGCATTGTCCGGCTCGGTGAGCGCTTCCGATTCGGCCACGGCCTCCGGCGGGAAATCCGTCTCGAGATGGCGGCTCTCGATCAGCGCGTCCAACTGGACGGACAGATCGTTGCCGTCGCCCAGCACGCGCGTCACCTCGGCCTTGAGCGGCACATGGCGGCGCGGCCAGTCGACCACGCGCAGCGCGACGGTATCGCCCATATGCGCGCCCATGAGATCGCCCACCACCTCGACGGCGCAGAGCAGATGCGGATCGCACGGAACCGCGCCGACATAGCGGACGATCTCCGGCGGGCGATGCACGACCTTCTTGCGCCGCCCCTTGCGCACGATCACCGGCGGCTGCTCGACGGTGCGCGTCGCTTCCTCCAGCACGGCGATCAGCGTTTCATGCGCGCGCTTCGTGATGGCCGCCAGATAATACGCATTGCCCGGCGAATGCCGCCTGGGCGGGCGCACGAGGATTTCGTCGCCGTTCATGGCGCGCAGATCGCCCTCGCGGGAAATGCGCACGTCGTCAGAGCCGTCCAGAGGCCGCGCGAACCGCGCCCCGCCCCGCGTCACCATGGCGCGCGCAGGAATCAGCCCCAGTATATCGGGGCGCGCATAGCGGTTCTTTTTCGTCAGCAGTATCTGGCCGTGCGCGATCATCTCCTTGAGCGCCGCGTCGACCGCCTCTATGGGCGCGCCCAGACCGTCCGCGATGTCGAACGCGTTCATCGGCCGCCCGTTTTCTTCCAAATAGTCGATAATTTTCTGAATCATGATATCCTTTCTTACTTGCTTATATAAGAGTATTTTCAAAATAAAGAGCTGCAAATCCCCGTCTATTTTTTCGCAGCGCTCGAAGAGAGAGTGCAATCCCGCCGGAATTTGAGCCGTGATCGGAACAGAAGCCGCATTTTTTTCAGGACTGAAGCGAAGTGCTCGGCCTTGAAAAGCGGCTGCATCCCCTCGCCATAGCGCAGGCGGAGTATCCTTCAGACGCGCTCAACGGCGCGCCTGAAAATGATGAGCCGCAAATCCCCGTCTATTTTTTCGCATCGCTCGAAGAGAGTGCGCAATCCCGTCGGAATTTGAGCCGTGATCAGAACAGAAGCCGCACTTTTTCAGGACTGAAGCGAAGTGCTCGGCTTTGAGAAACGGCTGCATCCCCTCGCCATAGCGCAGGCGGAGCAGCTTTTAGACGCGCACCACAGCGCGCCTGAAAATGATGAGCCGCAAATCCCCGTCTATTTTTTCGCATCGCTCGGAAGGAGTGCGCAATCCCGTCGGAATTTGAGCCGTAATCCGGATGGAAGCCGCATTTTTCAGGACTGAAGCGAAGTGCTCGGCCTTGAAAAGCGGCTGCATCCCCTCGCCATAGCGCAGGCGGAACAGCTTTTAGACGCGCTCAACGGCAGTTCTGCATGAGCGCTGCGCCCCGATCGATTGCATTTTTGCGTTCCCTCTGGTCACGCCGCGGCGATGCAGTCGATCACCAGCGCCACGAGCAGCGCCCTGAGCGCGTTGTCCCCATCGGCGCGCACGCTGAAATAGCCGCCCCACTTCAGCCGCTCCGGCCGAATGAGCGCCACCTCGCGCCCGCTCTCGCTGATCTCGTAATCGTGCTGCGCCAGATCGCCGCGAAGCGTCCAGTTCAGCCCGTCCACATTGAAGCCGCCGCGGGAAAACGGCGACCACTTTCTGGTCACGCCGCACTCGCGCCGCCCATGGGCGAACAGCTCGCACTGAAGCCCAAGCGTGCCGGCCTTCTTGACCACCGCCGCCACGTCGCGCCCCTCGCGGTCGAAAATGCGCAGCCGCTTTTCGCGCGCAAGCGCCTCGCCGCGCGCGGTGTAGAGCGTGTTGCCGTGCTCGTCGTAAACCATGAGCGGCTCCTCCCAGGAAAACCGCTTCTGATGAAAATAAAACTTCATTTGAGTCCCTTCCAGTCGCGCGTCAGGCGCTCAAAGTCGCCCTCGGCCTGAGACGCGTCGTCGGCATAATAAACGCGCATGAGCGTCAGCCCCTGCGGCGGCGCGGTGATCCCCAGCTGAAGCCGGTCGCCGGTCTCTATGGCGCGCGCAATCGCGCCCCGCTCCAGCTTGCCGCTGCCCACCTGCATGAGTGTGCCCGCCAGTATGCGCACCATGTTGTAGAGGAAGCCGTTTCCATGCACCAGCAGCGCCGCCTCGCGCCCCTCGCGCAGCACGCGGCAGGCGTATATCGTGCGCACGGTGCTCTTTACGATCGAGCCGCTGGCTGCAAACGCGCCGAAATCGTGCGTGCCCACCATGCTCTGCGCTTCCTCGTCCATGAGGGACGCGTCCAGCGGATAGATCGAGTGCGCGTGCGTGCGCCGGCCCAGCGCGCTGGCATGGGGCGCGTCGTCGATCATGTAGCGGTAGATTTTGCCCTGCGCCTGATAGCGCGCGTGGAAATCGGGCGCGCATTCCTTTGAGGCGCGCACGCGGATGTCCTCGGGCAGCATTGTGTTGAGCGCATAGGCGAATTTCTCCGCCGGAATGCCGCTCTTCGTGTCGAACATGGCCACCTGACCCAGCGCGTGAACGCCCGCGTCGGTGCGGCTCGCGCCGATCACGCCGGTTTTCTCGCCCAGCAGACGGGAGAGCGCCTCTTCCAGGCGCTGCTGCACGCTGATGGCGTTTTCCTGACGCTGCCAGCCCGAATAGTCGGTGCCGTCGTATTCCACAGTCAGGCGAATGCGCCGCGCGGGATAGTCCTTTTTGCCCCTGCTCACAGAATCACCGCCAGCACCAGCACCGCGCCCACGCACAGCGCGGCCTGAGCGTCCAGCTTCGTAAAGCGCAGCGACTTCATGCGCGTCCTGTTCTGGCCGCCGCGATAGCAGCGCGCTTCCATGGCCATGGCCAGCTCGTCGGCGCGCCGGAACGCGCTCACAAACAGCGGCACGAGCAGCGGCAGCATCGCCCGGGCGCGCTCTATCAGATTGCCCGATTCGAAATCCGCGCCGCGCGCCTGCTGCGCCTTCATGATCTTGTCGGTCTCCTCCACCAGCGTGGGGATGAAGCGCAGCGCGATGGACATCATCATGGCCATCTCGTGCGCGGGAAAGCCGATTTTTGCGAGCGGCTTTAAGAGCGCCTCGATCGCGTCGGTCAGCGCGATGGAGGAGGTCGTCAGCGTTAAAAGCTGCGTCACCAGCACCAGCAGTATCAGGCGAAGCGCCATGCGCGTGGCGGCGTACAGACCCTTGTCGGTGATGTTGATGAACCTCCAATGCACGAGCGATGTGCCGCCGGTCGTGAAGAATATGTTGATGAGGAACGTCAGCGCGACGATGAAAATGATCGGCTTCAGCCCGCGCAGCACGAACTTTACGCCCACGCCTGAAACGCGGATCGCCGCGAACGCAAACGCGAACAGCAGCGCGTAGCCCGCCCATGTTCCCGCCGCAAACACCGCCGCGATCATGACGATCGTCAAAAGAATCTTCGCGCGCGGATCCATGCGGTGCAGCACGCTGCGTCCCGGGAAATACTGCCCGATGGTTATCTGCATACGCTCTCCTCCCTTTCCGCCTTCAGCGACGCAGCGATCGCGTCGGCCAGAGCGTCTCTGGTGTACGCGCCCGCGGGAATGTTCTCAAATCCGTCCGCGCGCAGGCGTTCGGCCAGCTGGGCGCAGGGCGGCGGCTCAAGTCCGGCGGCGCGTATGGCCTCGCCGTCCGAAAACACCGCCTCGGGCACGCCGTCCAGCGTCAGATGCGCGTGGTTCATCACGAGTATGCGGCTGCACAGAAGCGACACGTCGGTCATGCTGTGCGAGACCATGATCAGCGTCGTGCCGCCCGCGTGAATGTCGCGCATTATGGAGAGAATCTCGTCGCGGCCGTGCGGATCAAGTCCCGCGGTCGGCTCGTCGAGAATGAGCGTGTTCGACTTCATCGCCAGCACGCCCGCGATGGCCGCGCGCCGCTTCTGGCCGCCCGACAGTTCGAAGGGCGATTTGTCATAGACGCTCTCGGGCAGCCCCACCAGCCTGAGCGCCTCCGCCGCGCGAACACGCGCCTCCTCTTCCGGCAGCGCCAGATTGAGCGGGCCGAACATCACGTCTTTGACCACGCTCTCCTCAAAGAGCTGATACTCGGGATACTGGAACACCAGCCCGACGCGCCGCCTGACCTCGCGCAGGTCGACGTCCTTATTGGACAGATTCAAACCGTCCACGACGATGCTGCCCGAGGACGGCTTGAGCAGGCCGTTTAAGTGCATCACCAGCGTGGATTTACCGCTGCCCGTGTGCCCGATCAGGCCGACGAACTCGCCGTCCCTGATGGAAAAGCTCACGTCGTCGAGCGCTTTTTTCTCGAACGGCGTGCCGGGCATATAGATGTGATCGAGATGACTGACTTCGATTGACATATGTCTTTATGCTCCTTGTGTTTCAATCTCCGCTCCCGCAAAAAGAGTCGGCGTCGAACTGCAAAGTTGAATTTTCATTGCGCCGCGCGGATTTCCTGAAGCGCCGCTTCCATTTCGTCCACGGTGAGTATGTCGTCCCTCACCATGACGCCCCTCTCCCGCAGCGCCGCCGCCAGCGCCGTCATTTCCGGCACGTCGAGCGCGCTTTCGCGGATCAGCTCGGTCTGGCGGAACACCTCGCGCGGCGTGCCCTCGCAGCGCTTTTCGCCGCGGTCTATGATGATGATCCGGTCGGCCAGCGCGGCCTCGTCCATGAAATGGGTGATCCACAGTATCGTGATGCCCTCTTCCCTATTGAGCCGGCGCACCACCTGCATGACCTCGCGCCGTCCCACCGGATCGAGCATGGCGGTCGATTCGTCGAACACGATCACGCGCGGCTTCATCGCCACGACGCCCGCGATGGCCACGCGCTGCTTCTGGCCGCCCGAGAGCATATGCGGCGCGCTCTGCGCGTAATCGCCCATGCCCACAGCGTCCAGCGCCCAGTCCACGCGCCTTCGAATCTCAGCCGGCTCCACGCCCAGATTTTCCAGCCCGAACGCCGCATCCTCCTCGACGATCGTGGCCACGATCTGGTTGTCGGGGTTCTGGAACACCATGCCGCAGGCGGCGCGCACATCCCATGTCTTCGATTCGTCGCGCGTGTCCATGCCGCAGACGGTCACCGTGCCCTCCGAGGGAATATACAGCGCGTTGATCATCTTGGCCAGCGTCGATTTGCCCGAGCCGTTCGAGCCCAGTACGGCCACAAACTCGCCCGCCTCCACGTCGAAGGACACATTCCGCACCGCCTGATCCTCGGTCTCGCGATACTGATAGGACACGTTCTTTACGCTGATGATGCTCACGGTTTCTTTCCTCCACGGCTTTTGCTTTCGCTCTATAATACCACATCCGCGTTAAGCGCGAAGCGGCTGCGCCAATTATTTACACTCGGCGGCGAATTTCCTCTCGACAAGCGCTGTGATCTGTGCTAGAATAGCAATTGTTGGGACACAATATGACAAGCGGGACGCACAATGCCCGCACGAGGGGACTATGGATAACGAAACGCTTTCCTGTCTGTACCATCTCGCGCCCGATCTGATGGAGAGCCTCAGACTGCGCGCCACGGTGCTGGAGAGGATCTCCGCGCTTCAGCCGGTCGGACGGCGCGCGCTGTCTCAGCGGCTGAAGCTCCACGAACGCGAGGTGCGCTCGATCTGCGACGCGCTGAAGGACGACGGCTATCTGGCCATCGGCCAGTCGGGCATGTCGGTTTCCGAAAAGGGCGCGGCCTTTCTGCCGTCGCTGCGCGAGCTGACGCAGGCCATGAACGGCATCACCTCGCTGGAGCGCTCGCTCTCCCGCGCGCTGAGCGTGGGGCGCGTGTGCATCGTGGCCGGAGACGCCGATACCGATCCCGACGTGCTGCACGAGGCCGGACGCGCCGCCGCCCGTCATCTCATCGCGCTGCTCAGAGACGGCATGACGCTCACCGTGTCCGGCGGCACGAGCGTCGCGGCTGTGGCCGGAGCCATGCCGCGCGGCGTTCATCCGCTCGACGTTCACGTGCTGCCCGCGCGCGGCGGCATGGGCATGGCGGTCGAAACGCAGGCCGGCACACTGGCGGCCGAAATCGCCCACGCGCTGGGCGGCCGGCATTCGCTGCTGCACGTGCCCGATTCCGTCTCTCAGGACGCGCTTCAGGCGCTGCTCAAGCTGCCCGAGGTCAGCGAGCCCATACGCGCGCTGCACCACACTGACGTGCTGCTCTACGGCATAGGCCGCGCGGAGGTCATGGCGCGCAACCGGTCGCTGCCCGAGGCCGAGATCAGCGGCATACTCAGCCGCGGCGCGGTCGGCGAGGCCGTTGGCAATTACTTCGACGCGGCCGGCCGGCTGGTCTACGAGGCCAGCGAAATCGGCCTGAGCGGCGAGGAGCTGCGTCAGGTGCCGCACATCGTCGCCATCGCCGTGGGGCGCATAAAGGCGCGCGCCGTGCTGGCGGTCATGCGGCATCACCACCATGAGCTGCTCGTGCTCGACGAGGGCGCGGCGCGGGAGATTCTCTCGCTGCTCTAGGCGCGTGAATCGTGGCTTAAAAGTGAAATTTGATGGAAACACAGCGTTTTCTCACAAAGATTCACAAAAAGGCTTTGCCGCCGCCGGAAAACTGTGGTATGATAGTCCTGTAATGGCTGAACGCATCGAAATGCTTCATCAATATTCTTTCTAAGGAGGATCACCCATGAACAAGAAAACCGTCAAGGACATCGACGTCAGGGGCAAGAAGGTTCTCGTCCGCTGCGACTTCAACGTGCCGCTGGACGCTGATAAGAACATCACCGATGAAACCCGCATCAACGCGGCTCTGCCGACCATCAAATATCTGCTGGACAACGGCGCTGCCGTGATCCTCTGCTCCCATCTGGGCCGCCCGAAGGGCAAGTTCAACATGGACTACTCCCTCGCGCCCGTCGCCAAGCGCCTGTCCGAGAAGCTGGGCTTCGAAGTAAAGCTGGCCAAGGACGTCGTCGGCCCCGACGCTCAGAAGCTGGCCGCCGAGGTCAAGAGCGGCGAGGCCGTCATGCTGGAGAACGTCCGCTTCATGCCCGAGGAAGAGGCCAATGATCCCGAGTTCGCCAAGAAGCTGGCTTCTCTGGCCGAGATCTATGTGTCCGACGCGTTCGGCACCGTGCACCGCGCCCATGCTTCCACCGCCGGCGTGGCCGCCTATCTGCCCGCCGTTGCCGGCTTCCTGATCGGCAAGGAGCTGGACTTCCTGGGCAACGCCGTCGAAAATCCCGTCCGCCCCTTCGTCGCCATACTGGGCGGCGCCAAGGTCAAGGACAAGATCGGCGTCATCCGCAATCTGCTCAACAAGGTCGACGTGCTGCTCATCGGCGGCGGCATGGCCTACACCTTCCAGCGCGCGCTGGGCGGCAAGGTCGGCAACTCGCTGGTTGACGAGGATCGCATCTCTCTGGCTGCCGATCTGATGAAGGAAGCCGAGGAGAAGGGCGTCAAGCTCTTCCTGCCGGTCGACAACGAGTGCGGCAGCGAGTTCTCCAACGACTGCGAGCGCATCACCGCGCACTCCAAGAACATCCCCGACGGCTTCGAAGGCCTGGACATCGGCCCGGAGACCATCAAGATCTTCACCGCCGAAATCGCCAAGGCCAAGACCATCGTCTGGAACGGCCCGATGGGCTGCTTCGAGATGCCCAACTTCGCCAAGGGCACGCTGGCCATTGCCGAGGCCATGGCCAAGTCTGACGCCGTGACCATCATCGGCGGCGGCGATTCCGCGGCGGCTGTCACCCAGATGGGCCTGGCCGACAAGATGACCCACATCTCCACCGGCGGCGGCGCGTCTCTCGAGTTCCTCGAGGGCAAGGAGCTGCCCGGCGTGGCCTGCCTGCTGGACAAGTAATCACAGACAGTCTCAATACTGCTGCGAGGCCGCGTAAACCGGCCTCGCGCTGTTCTCAGTTTGGAGGAAACCGCATGGACTGCGAACACGCTCTGACCTTTAAGCAGGCTGCAAAGCTGGCTGACGTCTGGTCAATCAGCAGGCCGATCACCTACACCTGCGAAACCTGCCGCCGCAGCTGCGAGCTGGAATACGGCGCAGGGCTTCGAATCCTCGCGGACGTCCTGCCCGTCGCGCTGGCGCTGATCGCCGCGCTGATCTACTATTCGTCCGTGACCGTCAGGACGATCTTTCAGGCGGTTCCGGGTGTCGCCCTCGCGATGCTGATCATATTCGGCGCGCGTTACGGCCTGATCTGGCTCTACTACCGGCTGGGTGCGTTCAAATACACCTCGGCCGAGTATCACAGCATTCTCAGCAAATCCAAAAAGTAACCGTTGTAACAGGAGGAACATCACTATGCGCAAGCCCATTATCGCCGGCAACTGGAAAATGAACAAAACTCCCGAGGAAGCCAGGCAGCTGGTCACCGAGCTGATCCCGCTGGTCAAGGACGCCGCCTGCGACGTCGTCGTCTGCACCCCCGCCGTCTGCTTCGCCGCCGTCGCTCCCGTGATCGAGGGCACCAACATCAAGCTGGGCGCTCAGAACGTCCACTTCGAGGCCAAGGGCGCCTTCACCGGCGAGCTGTCCGCCGATATGCTCAAGGCCAGCGGCGTCGAGTACGTCATCATCGGCCACAGCGAGCGCCGTCAGTACTTCGGCGAGACCGACAAGACCGTCAACAAGCGCACGCTTGCCGCCGTCAAGGCCGGCCTGAAGGCCATTGTGTGCGTCGGCGAAATGAAGGACGAGCGCGAAGCCGGCTACACCGACATGATCGTGACCTATCAGACCCAGATGGCGCTGCACGGCCTGACCGCGAAGGATCTGGAGAACGTCGTCGTCGCTTATGAGCCCGTTTGGGCAATCGGCACGGGGCTGACCGCGACCGACGAGCAGGCGAACGAGACGATCGGCGTGATCCGCAAGGCGATCGAAGACAAGTTCGGTCGTTACGCTGCTGAGCACATCCGCATCCAGTA
>CAKUAV010000041.1 GCA_934636425.1 uncultured Clostridia bacterium | reverse complement strand
ATAGCGCATGGCGCTGGCTTGCATCAGGAATGCGGCGAGCAGATCGGCCGCGCCCGCGCGCGTCAGGCGGCCCTCCTTCAGATCGCGCTGATAATAGGGATCGAGCGCGGCGTCCAGATTGCCGAAGGAGCGCACCTGCAGGCAGTCCACATACTCGGAGATGAGGAAGTACAGCCATATGGTCTGCATCGCCTCGTACATCGTTTCCGGCGCGCCGGTGCGGACGGCCTCGAGGCAGTCGCCGATTTTGCGGCATTTGTCGTTTCCCCGCGCGTACGCCAGATCGCGCGTGCGGGCGAGGAAGCGGTCTATGGCGGCGTATTCCGTGTCGATCGCGTCGAAATAGTCACGCTGGCGCTGAGTGAGTCCGCCTGCCGATTCCCGCCTTGCGCGTTCCTCGGCGGCGCGGCGGCGCAGTCCGGAAAAGCCCAGAGAAAGCACGCTGTCCCAGTCGGGCACGCTGTGGCAGTAGTCCAGATAGACCATGTGCGTCTTGGCGCGGTTGTGCAGGTCGTTCATTGCGTTGATCTCGGGCGCGCACTGGGCTCTGACCTCGTCGAACCAGCGCGCGCAGAACGAGCGATCCATGCTCTTTTCATTCCACTCGCCCAGGCCGACGAACCAGTCGTGTTCGCTCACGTCCACGCGGACGCTGTCCAGCACATAGCCGAAGCCCCGCGCCTTGAGCAGCGCATGGCTCATGTGCGGATTTTCGAAAAACATTTTGTCCAAACCGGCACGGATGGCGGCGTTGTCCAGCCCTGTGGCCGGGTCGTAGGCGCGCGCGTCGTATCTGTTTTCGATGTACGCCCGGTTCTCGGGCCAGTCGCTGTTCATCAGCATTGTGAAGATCACTCCGTTCATCGCGTTTTCAGGCTGATTTGATGATACGCGCCTTTAACGCGCAATGCAATGGCCAAAATCGCGCATTTGACATTTTCGGCACAGAATCTGCTTGCGGTGAAGCGCCTTGTGCGCTATAATGGGCGCGGACGGCATGAAGGAGGCGGAAGCGATGAATGATATCAGTGTGTCCGGCTGGACGGTGACCGGCGTCGACGCGGTGGTGCATGTGATCGGCGCGCTCGATCCCAAGCCGCTCACAATCGACGGCCATCCGGCCAAGCGCTTCAAAAACCGCGCCTGTCACGGGCTGGTGCTGCGGCTCGGCGGGCGCGTGCGCTATGCCGTAAAGGGCCATGCGCCGATCGACACGCTGCCGGGCACGCTGCTTTACTTGCCTGAAGGCTGCGATTACGACGTGATCGCCTGCGAGGAGGGCGACTGCATATGCGTCAACTTTCACATTGCGCCCGCCGCGCCGGTTGCGCCGTTCATGATTGCACCGCGCCGCATTTCCGAGTGGGAAAGGCGCTTCGCCGACATGACGCGGCTGTGGACGTGCCGCCCCGCGGCCTACGCGGCGCATCTGAACGCGCGGCTTTACGAGGCGCTGGCCGGAATCGACGAGGCGCTGAGCGCGCGCTATCTGCCCGAGAAGTATGTTTCCGTGCTGCGCGGCTGTGTGTCGCAGCTGGAGAACGATCTTGCGCGGGCGTGGTCGGTCGCGCATATGGCGGAGGCGTGCGGCATGAGCGAGACGTATTTCCGGCGGCTGTTCCGCGAGGTGTACGGCCTGCCGCCCCGCCAGTATCTCATAGAGGCGCGTCTGAGGCGGGCGCGCGCTCTGCTCGAGAACACCGACGCGCCGGTGGGCGACGTGGGCGAGAGCGCGGGCTTTGAAAGCCCCTATCACTTCAGCCGCGCCTTTCGCGCGCGGGAGGGCGTCTCTCCTTCGGAATACAGGCGGCGCGCGCGGCTGAGATCATCATAGCGCGTTTTTTGACCGATGAAAATGCACAATTCGATGTTTTTTGCCTTTAACGAATTATTTTTTCACGCAGGGGCTTGACAGAACGCGCCGCATCTGTATAATGAACTCATTGCATTCCCGGGAGGATATAATAAGGTATGTGGGATCTGATACTCGATTGCGCGCTGGACGCGCTCAAGGACGGCGCGTTCAGCCTGCCCGTTCTGTTCATCGCCTATCTGCTGATGGAGCTGCTCGAGCGCAGCAGAAAGTTCAATGAGAATATGCTGCGCGTCTATTCGCGCGCGTCCGGCCCGGCGCTGGGCGGTCTGCTGGGCGCGATTCCGCAGTGCGGCATTTCCGGCGCGGCGGCGACGCTGTTTTCGACCGGCACGATCACCGTGGGCACCATGCTGGCCGTGTTCTTCGCCACGTCGGACGAGATGCTGCCCGTCATGCTGTCGTCGCTGGCCGAGGGCGGCATCGGCGTGGGGCGGATACTGGCCATCGTGGCGGGCAAGGCCGCGCTGGGCATTGTACTGGGCTATATCGTGGACGCGCTCTTCGGCCGCTTTTTCAGCGCGGGCAAGGACATTCACAGCTTCTGCGAGCGCGAACACTGCGAGTGCGAGGGCGAGGAAAACGTCTGGCTGTCCGCGCTCAAGCACACGGTCAAGATCGGAATCATGCTGATCGCGGTCAATTTTGCGCTGAATATTGTATTCGGCCTGATCGGGGAGGAGCATATGGCGGCGTTCATGACCGGCCGTCCCGTCGCCGCGGAGCTGCTGCTGGCGCTGTTCGGGCTGATTCCCAACTGTGCCGTGTCGGTCATAATCACGCAGAGCTATCTGGCGGGCGTGGTGACGCTGGGCGGGCTGTTCGCGGGGCTGTTGTCCAACGCGGGCATAGGACTGCTCGTGCTCTTGCGCACCAACCGCAGCGCGCGGGAAAACGCGGCCATCATCGCGATACTCTATGTCCTGAGCGCGCTGTGCGGCATGGCGATCACGGCGGTTTCCGCGCTGATCTGAGAGACGCTTCAATAAAGGAACACGCTTCATCCGCGATATATGGCGGCGTGAGGCGTGTTTTCGCGTGCGGAAAGGCGAGGGCAAGCCGCGATTGCAACCGCTGGGGGAGAATCGCCGCGCGGGGAAAGGCGCACATATTGTGCGCTGAGGGCAGCTGTGTTCGATCAGGCGGCAGAGGGCGAGAGCAAGCCGCGATGCGCCCGCTGGGGGAGTATAGTTGCGCGGGGAAAGGCTCACGAATTGTGTGAGAGGGGCTCTATTCGATCAGGCGGCAGAGGGCGAGGTCAAGCCGCGATGCGCCCGCCGCGGGAGTATAGTTGCGCGGCAATGCCGCCGTGCGGGCGCGCCGCGCGATGAATTATCCGGCGCGCGAAAACGAAAAAGCACGCTTCATCCGCGATATTGGCGGCGTGAGGCGTGTTTTCGCGTGCGGAAAGGCGAGGGCAGGCCGCGATCGCGCCTGCTGCGGGAGTATCGCCGCGCGGCAATGCCGCCGTGCGGGCGCGCCGCGCGGGGAAAGGCGCACATATTGTGCGCTGCGGGCAGCTCTATTCGATCAGGCGGCAGAGGGCGAGGGCAGGCCGCGATTGCGCCTGTTGCGGAGTATCGCCGCGCGGCAATGCCGCCGTGCGGGCGCGCCGCGAGATGAATTATCCGGCGCGCGAAAATGAAAAAGCACGCTTCATCCGCCGATATTGGCGGCGTGAGGCGTGCTTTTTGCAGAAGAAGGCGGGATTTCAGCGGGAGCTTCAATACGGCATGGGGACGAAATCTGATCGTCTCCCGCATGAGAAGGAAAGCGCAGTGTATGCGGCGCGAATCCCGTTTCGGCGCGGTCAGTCGCCCGGCGCAGGCGGCGCGGCGGGGTCTTTGAACGGGCAGCTTAGCAGCCGGCGCGCCGCGTCCTCGTAGGCCTCGAGCGTCGCGGCCTTGCGCAGCGCCTTGAGCGGCTTTTGCGCGTCGTCAAACTGGAGCGATATGTGCTTCATGATCTCGAGCATATGGCCGATCACAGCGTTTTTCGGCCAGGCCTGCAGATAGGCGGCCAGCAGCCTATCGTGGAAGGAGACGAGATCCTCGCGGTTGAGCGGCGCGCCGCCCATGACCTCGCGCCCCAGCGCCGGATTGCTCACCAGCCCGCGCCCGATCATCAGCGCCGCCGCGCCGGGATAATCCCGCAGGAGCGCCGCGCAGTCGGCCTTCGTGCGCAGATCGCCGTTGTAGACGCAGGGGAAGAGCGCGCTTTTCAGCGCCTGTGCGAACGCTTCCCGGTGCGCAGAGCCGCCGTACAGCTCCCGGCGCGTGCGGGGGTGGACGGTCAGCTCGCTGATCGGATAGCGGGAGAGGAGCGCGAAAAGCGCGGGCCATTCCTCCGGCGAATCATAGCCTATGCGCGTCTTTACGGATATGGCGCAGGGCGCGGCGGCGAACACTGCGTCCAGAAACGCGGCGAGAGCGGAAAGGTCGCGCAGCATTCCGCTGCCCTTGCCCTTGGCGGTCACAGTGCCGGAGGGGCAGCCGAGGTTGAGATTGACCTCATCATAGCCCGCCTCGTGTAGCGCGCGCGCCGTGTATATGAAGTGCTCGGCGTTCTTCGTGAGGATCTGCGGCACGGCGGGCACGCCGGCGTTCATTGCGGGGGAGACGGCCGCCTGCTCGCGCGATGTGAACGTCAAATGCTGCGTCGGGCTGATGAAGGGAATGTAGTATTTGGACAGCCCCGGAAAGCAGGCGCGATGCACGCGCCGGTAGATCACGTCGGTCACGCCTTCCATGGGCGCGAAGTATATCTTCATGACAGGACTCCTTTGAAGCGATATGCGGCATGAAAATTCACCCGCCGCAGGGGGACGCTCTCCCCGAGCGTTCGGCGCGCGGCTTTCGTGAAGGCGATGCGCAAAGGCGTCGATTCAGCGCCGCCTGAGGGATTTTTCAGCGAGCGCACAGGGATCGTCTGGAATTTCAGAAGCCAAAGCGCCCGCGAAAAAGCCGCGGCGGACTTGCGGCTTCTCCCCTTTCGGGCGCGCGTTTCTTATTGAAGCGCATTCCGGAAAAAGCGCCCGCGTCGTCAAAAAACGCGGGCGCTGGGCAAGGCGGAGGATTTACGGCTCCATGCAGATGGCCGTCACCAGGCAGGCGACCTGCGCGCGCGTGGCGATGGCGTCGGCGCTGAGCTGCGAATCGGTGGGCGTCATCAGCAGATAGCCGCGCTCGGCCAGGAAATCGATCGCCGCGTCCACATCGGTGCCGTCGGTGGCGGGCAGCTGCACGGCGTAGCAGAAGTTGTCGGCATAGGCGGCCAGCCGCGCGATGGTCAGCGCGTCGTCGGCCTTCACGCCGGCGGGTATGATGCCGTACTGCGCCAGCGTGGCGCTCGCGTCGTCAAAGCTGTCGTCGCCGCCTATGATCTTGTAGAACGGTATGATCAGATCGGCCGCCGTGGCCGGCTCGTTCACGCCGAATTCCGTGTCGGAGACGGGCGGCATCAGGTCGTTTTCCAGCACGAACGCCACGGCGTCATAGCACCAGTCGCCCTCGGCCGCATCGCTGACGGCGACGGGCGCGGTCTCGTCGCTGGCAAAGGGAGAGAGCACCGCGTCGTACAGATCGGCGTTCTTCTCGATGGCGGCGGCGGAGCCGGACGTGGAGATCATGCCCTTGTCGGCCAGCGCCTGATACATATCGGCGTACTGAGCCACCGTTTCGGGCGTGACGCTCTTGAGCTGCTTCATGACGTCCAGCGTTTTGGACTGATCGTCTCCGGAGATCGTGCCCAGAAGCGCAGTCAGCGCGCCGCTCAGCTCGCCCTCGGAGAGCGCATAGCCGGAATAGGAGGAGAGCATGTAGCCGTCCAGCGTCTCCTGATCGACGTCCTTGAGCTGCGCCACCAGCTCGGGCAGCTGTCTGTAAACGTCGAATGTTTCCTTGACGTTGGGGTCGCGGTAGGAGACGATGTACACGCCGTCGTCGGTCGCGTAGTGCATCACGCCGTACGCGCCGTACTGATCGCGCAGCATGGGATAGAGGTATTCGTCGGTCACGAGCGACGTAACCGCGTCCATGCCGCCGTTGAACTCGTCAAGGCCCATATCCTCGAAGGAGGCGAAGAGCATATTGTACTGCACGGAGCCGCCCACGACCAGTGCCTCGGCGCGGCTGATCTCGGGGAATGTGTAGCTCTGGCCGGCAATGTCCCTGTTGTCCAGCCCGGCGAGGAAGGCGCTCGCCGCGGCGCGGTGGTTCTGGGCGCTTTCACGGCTGCCGCCGAAGCCGACGACGGCGTTTTTGCTGTTGTTCAGCGCCGACTGCACGGCCCTGAGGCTTTCGAGCACGCCGTCGGGATTCTCGCCGAGCTGCGCTTCCACATCGCACAGGAAGCTGTAGTAGTCCAGATTGGTCGCGTAGTTGAAGTAGGCGTAGGCGGGATTGCAGCTCGCGAAGGCGCGGGCGATCTGTATGGAATAGCTCTCGTCGGTGACGCTCTTCTTGAGCGAGGTCTTGAGCGCGGAGACGGAATCGGCCACGCGGGCGGAATCGTCCAGCTTCGTGTCAAAGAGCAGCTCGTGGAGCAGCTCGTAGGCGGCCGTCATGTCCTCGTCCATGGCGATGAAGCTCGCGCGCAGATAGGGGGTGTAGCCGCGCTCGGTGTCGTCGTCGACGACCGAGATGCGGATATTTGCGTCGTAGAGATAGCGGGTGATCTGCGAGGACAGCTGCGCGCGGGTGTGCGCGGTTGTGTCCAGATCGCCCACGAGGTCGGTGTAGAGCTTGAGGTAGTGAATCTGATCCTGCTCAAGGCCGGACGCGTCCAGCAGCATGAGCGCCTGACCGATTCCGTCCACGTCGGCCTCGGCCTCGACATAGCGCACGCCGTTCTCGGTCGTGTCGGAGATCGCGTATATGCGCGCTTCCTCGGGCAGGCTCTCGACGGTCACGGCCTGCAGCGCCTTGACCATCGCGGCGGTGTCGGCGCTCTCGCCCTCGCCGTCGTCGCTGTTCTCGGCGGCGGTCTTTGCGACCAGCGCGGCGATTTCCTCATCGCTCATGCCGGCCTTGACTTCGGCCAGCTTCTCGGCCAGCTTGTCGTCCTCGGCTTCCCTGAGGCCGGCCGCCGGCTCGGTGACGGCCACGGCGGTGCGCTTGCTGCCCACGAGGAACTTGTCGGCGACATTGGCGAACGTGCCGTCCGCGGCGTAATCGCCGAACAGATTGAGCGTGTCGATGTAGTGCATGAATCCGAACTCATCGCCCGTGGCCGCCCAGTAATAGACGATGTTGGGGATCATGTCGGTGCCGATGCTGCTGCCCTCGCCGGTGAGCAGCGTTTCCAGGCGCAGCGCGGCGATGACCGCGTCCACAGCGTCCGCGTCAAAGCCGTTCTCGGCGACGTCGGCGATCGACTTGTCCACCGTCTCGCGGAAGAGCGGCGCGTCGGAGGCGTTCACGCCGGCGGCAGAGAACACCATGGCCGGTTCGGGGCCGGCGATCTCGACATAGCAGCTCACGTCGGCGGAGGGCAGCGCTTCCTTCATGTTCTGCATGAGCACGGAGCTGCCGTCCGCAATGAGCGTGGAGAGCAGGTCGAGCTGATCGATTTCCTCGTCGGTCGCGCCCTCCAGAACAATGCCGTAATAGACGGCCGCGCCGTTTTTGACGTCGCTGCCCGCCTCAACGCCGTACTGATAGACGGCTTCAGCCGGCTCGGTCAGCGGCGTGTAGCCCGCGTCCTCTATGACGATCTCCTTCTTGTCGTACTGGGAGAAGTAGCCGTCGAGCAGCTTCAAAAAGGCGGTGTAGTCCTCAAAGCTGCCGTAGAGGCAGGTCAGCGAGTTGGAGGGATGATAGTATTTCTGATGATAGGCGATGATGTCGGCGTTGCTCATCTCGGGAATGTGGGCGGGGTTGCCGCCGAAGCAGTTGCCCGCCGTGCTGCCCGGGAAGAGCGTCTTGAGGAAGTTGAAGCTCGCGGCGCTGTCCAGCGTGTACGCGCCGCGCATTTCGCTGTAGACGGTGCCCGCGATGGTCAGATCGCCGTCGGCGCTGCTCAGCGCATAGCGCCAGCATTCCTCGTCGAACAGCGAGGGATCCTCGGCGATCATCGGGTTGAAGCAGCTGTCGGTGTAGTAGTCGGCGTATTTGAGCAGCTGCGCCTCGGACAGCGAGGCCACGGGATAGGTGGTCATGACGCTGTAGGTGGCGGCGTTCATGTAGGTGTTGTAGGTCTGATAGGACAGATTGAAGAACAGCTCCTTCGAGGGATACTTCTCGGAGCCGTCCAGCGTGGCGTGCTCAAAGACGTGCGATACGCCCATCTCGCTTTCGGCGGGCGTGCGGAACGTGATTTCAAACACGCGGTTGGTGTCCTCGTTGGCCAGATACATGAGCTGCGCGCCGGTCTTGTCGTGCTCGAACAGCACGACGTCCGCGCCCAGCAGCTCGAAGCGGCTCACGCTCTTGACGGTGAAGCCCTCGACCGCATCGCCCACGGCGGGCAGCGCGGTTTCGTCGGCCTGCGCCGCGATCGAGAATGTCAGCAGCGCCAGAAGCAGCGCCAGAAGCAGCGCCATGCGTTTTTTCATATGATACTCCCTCCATTTTCATGTGATACAAATAATATACCACAAAGCGGCCCCGATTGCAAACGGCGCGCGCTCATTCCGCCAAAAAAATATCATGACGGTCGTATGAGGCGCAAAAGCCGCCTTTTTCATGAAAATGCTCCAAAAAGCGCCCGATTTGACGCAAAACGGCGGCCTACATTCAAAATCAAAAAGTGAGCGGATTCCTTGCGCGGGCGGCGGCAAGCTGATATAATGGAAGCGGAGACACTGAAATCTACAGGGCAAGGAGGCAGAAAACTGTGAAAACGTTTACGCTGAACAACGGCGTCGAAATGCCCGCGCTGGGCTACGGCGTGTTCAAGCTGACCGACCCGGCCGAATGCACGGCGGGCGTGATCGAGGCGGTCAGAGCCGGATACCGGCTGATCGACACGGCGCAGGCCTACGGCAACGAGGAGGCCGTGGGCGCGGGCATAAGGGCGTGCGGCGTGGATCGCGGCGCGCTGTTCATCACCACAAAGCTGTGGTTCAAGTCCTTTGAGACGGAGGATGCGGAGCGCGCGCTGGAAAAGTCGTTCGAGAAGCTGGGGCTTGATTACATCGACATGGTGCTGCTGCACTGGCCGTTCGGCAATGTCTATGCGGCCTGGCGCGTGCTGGAGAAGTATTACGACGCGGGGCGCATACGCGCGATCGGCGTATCGAACTTCGAGCCGGATCGGCTGATCGATCTCATTTCGTTCAACCGGATTCGCCCGGCGGTCAATCAGATCGAGACGCATCTGTTCTGCCAGCAGACGGCCTCGCACGCGTGGATGGCGAAATACGGCGTGGCGCATCAGGCGTACGCGCCCTTGGGACGCGGCGTGAACGGCATATTCGAGGCCGACGCCGTGAAGGCCGCCGCCGCCGCGCACGGCAAAACGCCCGCGCAGATCGCGCTGCGCTTCCTCATAGACAGCGACGTGGCGGTCATTCCGAAATCCGCGCATGCCGAGCGCATCCACGAAAACGCCGATCTCTTTGACTTCGACTTCACCCCCGCCGAGCTGGCCGCACTGCGCGCCCTCGACCGGCACGAGGCCATGATTGGCCGCCCCGCCGACCCCGACAAAGTAGAAACCGCCATGCGCTGGTAAGGCGGCAGTGCCGCCGGCCACACCGCTTCGCGCACGCAACCCGGCGAAGCGGAGTGGAAGCCGCACAGCGGCCGGGTTGACACGCGCGAAGCGATGTGGAATCCGCACAGCGGCCGTCGCCCGGGCACACGGAAAGACCCGTCCGGCTCTAATCTATGGCCGGACGGGTCGTGCTGTATAGAGATGATGCCAATTCGCTGAAACGACCAGACTCGAGCCGCCCTCAAGCGGCGCGGAGTCGGGTTGCGTGCGCGGAGCGGAGTGGAAGCCGCACAGCGGCCGTCGCCCGGGCACACGGAAAGACCCGTCCGGCTCCAATTTATGGCCGGACGGGTCGTGCTGTATAGAGATGATGCCAATTCGCTCAAACGACCAGACTCGAGCCGCCCTCAAGCGGCGAAGAGTCGGGTTGCGTGCGCGAAGCGGAGTGGCTATCGGCCCTGCCGATTTACCAGCCGAATTCGTCGTAGTGGGGCTCGATGACGGTCTTGTTGTAGTCGTTGCCGCCGGGGAAGTTGGCGCTCTTGAGTATGCCGGGGGTCTTGCCGTGCTCGAGCAGGGTCTCGACGGCCACGGTGGTCATGCTCCAGAGCAGTATGTCGCAGGCGATGCCGCTGGCCGCGGCGTAATGCGCCTCGATGCCGGGCACCTCCATCATGGCCTCGGCGGCGGGCGCGCAGTTGTCCATGACCACGTCGGCCATTTCGTAGAAGCGCAATCCGGAGGGATGGACGGGATCGACCGATGTGGTGTACTCCATCGATGTGAAGGCGATGATCTTGATGCCCATCTTTTTGGCCTCATAGGCCAGATCGACGGCGCTGGTCGTGCGGCCGGAGACCGAGGAGACCATCAGCACGTCGCCGGGGCGCATTGTGGACATCTTCAGCGCATAGGCGGCCATGCCCCATGTGCTCTGGTCGATGTCGGAGCGGTCGCGATTGCGGCCCTGCTTTTCGACGTTCATGCCCCAGGAGAAGTGCTTGTAGAAGATCGGGCCGCCGCCGCGGTAGATCAGGTCGTTCTCGATGGAATGGCAGATGCCCGACAGATAGATGTTGCCGCCGTTCTCGACGGTCTCGGCAATCAGCTTGCCGGCCTTGATGACGTTCTCGCGCTGCGTCGTGCGCACCTTTTTGATCAGCTCGTCCACGGCCTCGTTGTATTTGTCCAGCAGCATAGTGTGTCTCCTCCTCAATGTCCCATGTAGAATATGTGATTCTTGTAACGCCTGAGCATATCGCGGTTGTGCTCGTCGCCGCCGGGCACATTGGCCGACATGAATATCGGCGGCACCTCGCCGCGCTCCACGATCAGTTCGACCGCGCGCCCCATTATGGCGTTGAGCATCGCCGCGCCCACAGCCGTCGAGGTCGGCGCGACCTTTTCCGGCACGCCATTGATCTCGATCGACGCGTCGCCCACGCAGCCGCAGTTGTCCAGCACCACGTCGGCCACGTCCATGAGCAGCTTGCCCGAGGGATGGCGGGAGGGAATCGCCTTGCCCGCCGCCACGCTGGTCAGCGCGATGACGCGCGCGCCCTTTTCACGGCAGCGCAGCGCGAAATCGACCGTCACGGTGTTGCGGCCGGAGACGGAATGGACGATCACCACGTCGCCCTCGCCGATGGGCTGGTTGTCCGCGATCACGCGGCCGTATTCCGGCAGGCGCTCCATCTGGCTGGTCATTGTCGCCGGATCGATGTCCAGCGTCAGTCCCGGCGCGCGCACCGGATTGATCGTCGCCAGGCCGCCCGTGCGGTAGTACATCTCAAGGGCGAGCAGCCCCGCATGGCTGCACCCGAAGGCGAATATGTTGTGGTCGCCCAGCGTGGCGTCGGCCAGCAGCTTTGCGGACTGTTCCATGGCGTCGCGCTGAGTGGTCAGCACGTTGTCCAGCACCACGGCGATGTTTGTGAAATACGCGTCAATGGCATTCATGGCGCTTTTATGTCTCCTTTCAAAATTGTATGCTTTTGTCAGATCTCGAACGGATTGAGGCATTCCTTATCGCAGGTCTTCGAGAGCAGTCTGTAGGCCTCCTCGCGCGTCATGCCCGAGGCGAGCGCCTTGTCCATCAGACCGGCGACGACGTGCTCGAACCACGGCTTCTGCACGCGCAGCTCAGGATGCTCGCGGCGCAGCTCGCGCTCAAACGACTCCAGCATGACCGGATGGCTCTTCCACGCGCCGCCGCACAGCGTCACGGTGTCCTCGCCCGGCAAGAGCGGATCGCGCCTGAGCAGCGCGTTGAGCTGCACGCCCATCAGATACCCCGCGCGCGTGAGGATCGCCAGCGCGACGGAATCGCCCGATGCGGCCGCCCTGCCCACCAGCGGCGCGAGCGGCGCGACCTTCGTGAACGGCCGTCCGTTTTCGTGAACGCCGCTCACCACCTTCCAGATGTCGCCCTCCGTGCCGAAATGCGCCATGATCAGCCGCGTCAGCATGGTCTCCTCGCCCCAGCCGTAGAAGGCGCGCCCAACCGCGCGCACGGCCTGCAGGCCGATCCACGCGCCGCCGCCCTGATCGCCCAGCACGGGCCCCAGCGCGCCGACCACCGTGGTGTGATCGGCATGGATGTGGAAGCAGTCCGCGCCCGTGCCCGCCAGCGCCAATACGCCCGTGCGATGGCCGGAGCCGGCCAGCAGCCCCGATCGATCCTCGCCGAAAAAGACGAAGCGCCCGATTTTCGGCACGCGCCTGCGCAGCACGCGCTCCAGCATCCTCGAATCGCCGACAAAGACCACATAGACTGTGCCCAGCTCGTCCAGCCCCTCGGGGAGCACCTGATCAAGGCATTCGCACACGTGCTCCTCGGCCTGCTCGGGGCTGTTCTGCGTGGTGTTGACGCCGCGCCCGCGCCCGCGCGCGATCACCTGAAAGCGCTCGTCAAAGAGCAGCGCGTTCAGCTTGGTGCCGCCGCCGTCCAATGATAGATCGAACATCACTTTCCCCCCTGTCGGAATGAGTATAGCACAACGCGGCGCGATTTACAACAAATACATTACGTGTTTTTCAAAAATCACGCGCGCACCGGAACGGGTGGGCTGCGCGAATTCCCCGCGGCGCTTGCGGGGAAAACTTCGAATGGAGCGGAGCGCCTTGAAACGGGCGCGGCGCTTAACGCGAACGGGCGTGACGCGCGCACCGGAACGGGCGGGCTGCGGAGATTCCCGCGGCGCTTGCGGGGAAAGCCTCGAATGGAGCGGATCGCCTTGAAACGGGCGCGGCGCTTAACGCGAACGGGCGTGACGCGCGCAGCGAAACGGGCGAGCTGCGCGAATTCCCCACGGCGCTTGCGGGGAAAAACTTCGAATGGAGCGGAGCGCCTTGAAACGGGCGCGGCGCTTAACGCGAACGGAAAGCTCTCTACAGCTGCGCCTTGAGCGCGCGGCGGTATCGGCTGGGCGTTTCGCCCTGACGCTGGCGAAAGAAGCGGGAAAAATAGAACTGATCGCAGAATTCGAGCTGATCGGCGATCTCGGCGATCGAGCGGTCGGTGAGCAGCAGCTGGCGCGCGCGCTGCATGAGCATGCCGTCCAGATAGCGGCCGAGCGTCAGGCCGGTTTCGGCGCGGAAGCGCTTTGTGAGCGTGCTTTCGGACACGCTGAGCTGAAAAGCCAGACTGCGCGCCGTCATGCGCGAGGACACCGAGGCGCGCACGATGGGGAAGAGCGCGCGCAGCAGCGGCGAATATTCGCGCACGGGGCGCTCGTCCACGCCGGTCACGGCGGCCAGACGCGAGAGCGCCGCGTAGATCAGCGCCTCGACCTGAAACGCGCCGCCGGTCGTGCCGGAGAGATACGCCGCGCGCGCCGATTCGACGTCATGGGGCTCTATCGGCAAAGCGTAACATGAATCGAGGCCGCTGAAGAGATCCGTGCCGTCATAAAGTTCCATATTGATGTGAAACCACAGCTTTTCCATGCGCTCATCGCAGGAATAGTCGTGCGTCACGCCGATGGGTATAAAATAGACGTTTCCGGGGCGCATGGCCGTCTCATGGCCGGCGACGGATATGCGCGCCTCGCCCTTTGTGACGAAAAACAGCCGCGAAAAGGGCGAGCAGACGCCCCTGCCCTGCCAGTCGCTGCCGGCAAAGACGTATCCGCCGCCCACGATTTTCAGGCTGAGCGTGTTCACGCGCCCCTCGACAAAGGAATCCCTGAGTATCTTCATGACGAAATCTCCATATTTTATGCCGTTTTACGCATTGCATGCGCGTTATGATTTTATTATACTCTAAATGGCCGATAATGCAAGAACACGCCGCGCCATCGCGGCAAATTTATAAGAAAGAAGGAAAAAACATCATGTCCAGCTACGTCACCCGCAAGACCCCCGGCGACACCGCCTGGTTCACACACGACCGCTTCGGCATGTTCATCCACTGGGGCCTGTATTCCATGCCCGCCCGCCACGAGTGGGTCAAGAACATCGAGTGCATTCCCGAGGAGCACTATGACAAGTACTTCAAGTACTTCAATCCCGATCTGTATGATCCCAGGGAATGGGCGCGTCAGGCGAAGGCCGCCGGCATGAAGTACGTCGTGCTGACCACAAAGCACCACGAGGGCTTCTGCATGTTCGATTCCAGGTACACCGACTACAAGTGCACCAACACGCCCGCCGGCCGCGATCTGGTGCGCGAATATGTGGACGCGTTCCGCGCCGAGGGGCTGCACATCGGCTTCTACTATTCTCTGATCGACTGGCATCATCCGGATTTCCCGATCGACCAGCTGCATCCGCGCCGCAAGGACGAAAACGCCTATGAACTCAATCAGGGCCGCGATATGCACAAGTACGCCGAGTATATGCGCAATCAGGTCACCGAGCTGCTGACCAACTACGGCAAGATCGACGTATTGTGGTTCGACTTCTCCTACAGCCGCAAGGATCCCAACTATCCCGACTGGATGAAGGGCAAGGGCAAGGACGACTGGGAGGCCGAGGAGTTGCTCGCCACCGCGCGCCGCCTGCAACCGGGCATCATCATCGACAACCGCACCGAGATCGAGCAGGATCTCTGGACGCCCGAGCAGTGGCAGCCCACCGAGTGGGTGCGCCATCAGGAGACCGGCGAGCTGGTCACCTGGGAGGCCTGCCAGACGTTCTCCGGCTCGTGGGGCTACTATCGCGACGAGTCCACATGGAAGAGCCCCGAGATGCTCATCCGCATGCTGGTCAACACCGTTTCCTGCGGCGGCAACCTGCTGATGAACGTCGGCCCGACCTCGCGCGGCTACATCGACTACCGCGCCGAGGAAGCGCTCAAGGTCTACGCCGACTGGATGAAGTACAATTCCCGCTCCATCTACGGCTGCACAATGGCCGAGCCGGAGTTCAAGGCGCCCGCCGACTGCCGCTTTACCCAGAGCGAGGACGGAAAAAGGCTGTATCTGCACATATTCGCCTATCCGTTCCGCCACATACAGCTGCACGGTCTGGTCGGCAAGATCGACTACGCGCAGTTCCTGCATGACGGCAGCGAGGTCATATACACCGAGAAGAAGATGCAGCACTTCGGCGAGTCTCTGCCCGAGGCCGACGATCTGGTCGTGCTGGAGATCCCGCCGGTGAAGCCGCACACGCTGGTTCCGGTCATCGAAATCTTCCTGAAGTAAAAATGAATGGCAAAGGTTCCCGCCGGTGCGCGTCGGCGGGAACCTGTTTATTTACTCCGCCGCAGGTCTTTTCGCGGCGGGCGGGAGGGGGTGCCCCCCTTTTTTTGCTGTTCGTGAAGAAGCGCTTTTTTCGCGGAAAGCTGCCGGGCCGAAAAAGCGGCCGCGCTCATCCGCGATCGGGCTTTGGAAATCACAGGCGGGGTTTTGTCCGCCTGCGAAAAAGAGCTGATCGCGGCGCTCAGCTCTTGCGATTCAGTATGACCAGTCCGCTCTCCCGGGCGCGGACGGCCAGCTCGGTGCGGTTGCGGAAGCCGGTCTTCTCCAGCATATTCAGTATGTGCGTCTTGACGGTGGCCACGGACATATTCAGCCGGTCGGCGATCTCCTGATTGGTGTCGCCGCTGGTGATTTCGCGCAGTATCACCAGCTCGCGCTCCGTAAAGCTGTAGCTGCTGGCCTGACCCAGCGTGAGCTCCGGCGCGGCGTCCGGATAGACGGACTCGCCGTTCATCGTGCGCTCCATCACGTCCAGCAGGCTTTCGCGCTGCTGCTCCTTGTACCAGAAGCTCTCCACGCCGATTTCCCGCGCGCGGCTCAGATAGGAGCATTCCGGCATGGAGGTCACGATGATGATCCTGACGCGGGGAAAGGCGCGCTTTATGCGCTCGGCCGCGTCCAGTCCGCTTTCGCCGTTGCGGGTGACCACGTCCATCAGTATGAGATCCACCGGGAAGCGCAGGCAGTATATGTCCGCCAGCGCCGCGTTGTCTATGGAGAGCGCCGTCTCGAAATGCTCGGAGGCCTGAATGCGCAGCTCGAACAGCTCCCGGGGCATCGTCTGATCCTCGACGATCATGACTTTGTATTTCATGCGGGTTCCTGCCTTTCGTGGGGCAAAATCAGCGTCAGATGAAAGCGCGGGGCATGGGCGATCTCCATCGCGCCGCCCGCCGCCTCGACCCGCGTGCGCAGCGCTGTGAGTCCGCTGCCCTCGACGATGGGGCCGGAGGGCGCCGCGCCGTCGTTGCGATAGTGGATTTTCCAGACGCGGCCGGCGTCCTCGCCGAATATCTCAAGGCGCGCGCCGCCCGCATGGCGCACGAGATTGGTCAGGCACTCGTGGGCGGCGGCCTCCGCCAGCTGCGCGTTTTCCGTATCCTCGGCGGGGAAGGCGCCGCTGCGCTCAATGCTCACGCCGATGGCCTGCGCCGCGCGGGTGAGCTGCTCAAAGGCGTCCGCGCGCTGCTCGCTGACGTATTTTCCCAGCAGCAGCCGGGTGTTCTCCCGCCATGCGGCGCGGACGCTTTCGGCGTCGCCCTGAGCGCCCGAGAGGAAACGGCGGGTTTGAAGCAGCGTATGGCCGATCTCGTCGTGTATGCGGGTCTTGGCGCGCAGCACTTCCCTTTCGCGCGTCGCCTCCTGAACGTCGCTGCCGTACTGCATGAGCCGGCGGTTCATGGCTTTAAGACGCAGATTGTCCTTTTCCAGTTCCCGCTGGAGCCGCGCCTCCTCGGTGATGTTCGTGCCGGTGATCTGATAGACTCTCTCGCCGGACGCGTCCATGCGCACCCGCTCGAAGCTCCACGTCTGGCCGTCTGAAAGCGTGACGATGGGCTGAGATTCGATCGCCTTCCAGAATGTGTCGGCGTTCAGCAGCGCCTCGCCCGTGATCTGGTGGCTCAGCTCGTCCATCTTGAGGTTCTTCAGGCAGGGCTGGCCGCTTTCCAGCGCGAAGCACAGCGCGCAGGGCAGATGGTCGCAGCTTTCCTTGATGGAGACCGGCGAAAGCTGCCGCCGCCCCTTGAAGAGCAGAACGCAGGGCGCGGCGATGGCGGGCGCGGTCAGCAGCAGCGCAGCCGACCACGGGGCGGGGGAAAGCGCTTCGCAATCCGGCAGGCGGGCGAGCAGCGCGGCCAGCGGCGCGAAATTCAGCGCGGTCATGGCCAGACACAGCGAAAAGGCCAGCCTCTTGCGGCAGCGCGCCGCGCTCATGCAGCCCAGCAGCGCCGCGGCCGCGCCGCTCAGAAGGAGCGTGCAGAGACATCCGGCATAGAGCGGACTCATATGCGGTCACCTCCCCGGTCGAATACGAGCGTCGCGCACTGCCCGCCGTCCGCGTCGTCCAGCGTCAGCCTGCCCGCGCGGGCGTATTTCTCCGCGTTTGGAACGCCCGAAGCGTCCTCCAGCATCAGCCGTATGGAAAGGCGCCCGCCGCATTCCAGGCGCACCATCAGCGCGCTGAGCGAGGGCAGCGCGGCCTCTACGCAGTCCTCGAAGAAATCATAGGCAAGCTGCGCGTCGCGGCTTGAGACGCTGCCCTGTCCATCCTGATAAAGCGCGCAGACGACGCCGTACTGCGTCAGATAGATCAGCGACTCGCGCAGGCAGTGCGCCAGCTCGTCCGCCGGCACGGCCGCCTTTTTTTCGCAGATCAGCGCCAGATTGACCCGGCGCTTGACATATGCGCCCAGTATGCAGACGCGCCTGAGGCTCTGCGCGCCCGCGTCCTCCAGAAGGCGATCGATCTGAAGGAGCTGGGGCTGCGCAAGGCCGATCATCGCGTCCATGAGGCGCGTCTTTTCCTCGATCTGAGCGCGCCGCATCTTGAGCTCGTTTTCGGCGCGAATCAGCTCGTTTTTCTCAGAAAGCCGCGCGTTGATCTCCGAAAGCCGCTCCCGGATTCGGCTGATTCTCGAAATGTCCTCCACCCAGTACACGCGGCCGTCCTGAACCGGCGCGCTTTTGAGGCGCGTGTCCGCGTCCAGCAGAACCGGCTCCCGCGCCGCCGCATCCAGCTGAGCGGCCGTGAGCGCGGGCGCGTTTTTCGCGCGGTAGAGGGCGTTTCCCCGCCCGTCCACAATCTGCGCGGCGATTGTGGATTCGGAAAAGAAATAGCGGTAATCGCCGTTGGTTGGCAGCAGCCCGACCTGAAGACAGCTTTCCCAGAACGCCGCGAACGTCAGGCAGAAGCATTCGGGTATTTTGTGAAATGTGTAGACGTTGGAAAAGCTGAGCGCGCAGAGTACGATACCGCCCAGAAACGCGCAGAGCGGCGCCCAGGCGTACCGCCGCCTTTCGGAGACGCGGCACTTTCGGCAGACCATGACGCCGGCCGCCAGCAGCAGAGCGACGATCCACGCCATGGCGAGGAAGTACAGCCAGCCGTGGGTGTAATCGGCCTCCAGCGATGCGCCGAGCGGCGCGGCTCTGAACGCCAGCTGGTGCAGATCGTTGGTCAGTATGCCGCCGATCAGCAGCGCGGCCGGAATAAACAGCAAATACCATTTGCGAGAGAACGCGTCGCCCTCCCGCCGCCCCAGCTGCAGCGCGGCGAACAGGCTGAACAGCGGCGCAAGAATCTGCGGCACATAATACAGATACCACAGACAGCGGTTGATTGCGCTGTCGCCGAAAAAGCGGTACTTCACCGGGCGCAGCCACAGCCACAGCACGGTCATGGCGCAGCCCAGCAGCAGATAGCGCCGGTCGCTGCGGTGCAGTATGCGGCGCGATATGGAAAAGCCCCACGCCAGCGCCAGACCGATATAGATCATGTTGGTCAGCAGAAAGAATATGGCGGAGAGCAGCGGAACGGCCACGCGCTCCATCTGGCGAAAAACGCCGGCGAGAATGAACAGCCCCAGCACAAGGCAGAGCCCTGCGATCGATCTTCGCTTTATGACGGTCATTCATACACCTCCGGCTCATTTCATAAAAACACCATTAATATACCATATAAGCGTCGGAAAAGCCAGCGTTTCACGACAAAATGCGCGCGTCCATGCGCGGCAAAATGCGAAAATGCGCGCCGCGCCCGCATGGAGCGGCAAATCGCCCCGGCGCGGTCTGTATTCGCCGCTGATGGGGAGAAGGCTGCGGCGCGCCAGAGGGGCGGTCAAAAAGCCCGGCGCAGGAAGCTGTGAGATGATTCGAAAGCCGCGCGCGGATGAGCGGACAATTTCCCGCGCCAGAGTTTCTTTCGCGGCGGAGAGAGGGGCGTGCGGCTGTCACTCGATTTTCGTGAAGAACTGGCAAATCGCCCGGCGCGGCCTGTATTCGCCGCTGATGGGGAGAAGGCTGCGGCGCGCCAGAGGGGCGGTCAAAAAGCCCGGCGCGGAA
>CAKUAV010000040.1 GCA_934636425.1 uncultured Clostridia bacterium | reverse complement strand
CGGAGCGCCCAGACTGCCCGAAAACCATCGGAAGGCTCGAGAGGGTTGGAATCCTCTCGAGTTTTCAATCGTACACGGCAGCGCGTGCGGCGGGCAGGACGTTTTTTTGCAGCGGAAAATCCCATTTCCAGCGCAAAGCTGGAAAAAGATGGCCTCTGGCGGGGAGATTGCCTCCCCGTTTGCCATGCTGTCAATATCTTTTTGCAAGCTGAGGCGCGCCGCCCTGTTCGGACGGAGCGCCCAGACTGCCCGAAAACCATCGGAAGGCTCGAGAGGGTTGGAATCCTCTCGAGTTTTCAATCGTACACGACAGCGCGTGCGGCGGGCAGGACGTTTTTTTGCAGCGGAAAATCCCATTTCCAGCGCAAAGCAGGAAAAAGATGGCGTCTGGCGGGAGCTTGCCTCCCCGTTTGCCATGCTGTCAAGATTTTTTGCAGACTGCGGCGCTCCGCCCTGTTCGGACGGAGCGCCTCAATTATGCTGTTTTGCGCAATCAGAAATGCTCGAACATGCCGCACGGCCTCTTCGGGAAGGCGCGCAGGAAGTCCTCCGCCGAGCCGTTCACCGTCACGCCGTCCAGATAGGCGATCGAATGCGCGTCGACCGTCAGCGCGCCATAGAGCAGCATGGCCAGCGGCCGCACGTCCATCGTGAGATCGCACGCCGCGCTGTCGTCCAGCCGCTCGATCCGCGCCTGAGCATGGGCGTAGGCCACGCGCCACGCGCCGCTCGCGACATGATATTCGTCGGTCACGCGCAGCGTAAAGCAGCCGGCCGATTCGGGATAGCGGTTGGCGCGCAGAAGCGCCTCGGTATCCAGTATCCGCGCCATGATGTCGGGCAGCAGCCGATAGCGCGCGTGGACATAGTGCTTCAGGACCCAGTCGACCTCGGGCGACATGGCGATGTTGTCGAAGTGAACGCTGTCCACCTCGCCGTCGAACATCCTCAGGAAGCCCAGCGCGGCGATCAGCGCCGCCTTGTCGGTGTAAGCCAGCTCCTGAACCCGCAATACGCCGTTGCAGAGATGATTGACGTCCATTTCCTTGGATATGCTCAGCTTGAGATACGCGTCGGGTTCTCCGCCTTCGTTATGGTGAAGATAGGTCACGCCCGCGCCGATGTTGGCGCTGAGCGGGTAAGCCTCCGCGTCCAGACGGCGCGTGAGCACATTGCGCCCCGCCGAAAACGCGTCGTACACCCGCATTACGTCCCGCTGCTGCGCCTGCGTCCTGACACGCACAAAGTCGGGGCAGCGCGGATAAAGGCCGAGCTTTTCAATCGGCAGATCGACGATCAGATGATCGGCGACGCGCTCATAGCCGAATTTTCTGTAATAATTGAATGAGAAGGGGTGCAGCAGCGCCACGACCCAGCCGCGCTCCTTCGCCTCGCGCAGGCTCTTTTCGATCATTGCGCGCACATAGCCGCCGCGCCGGTATTCCGGATCGGTGGCCACGCCGCCCACGCGCAGCGTCCTGACCCACTTGTCGCAGAAGCGCGTCTCCACCGTCGAGAACGAACCGGCGCTCTTGACGTCGCCGTCCGCCGTCATAAAGCCCCAGCGCTCGGTCTGCGACGAGGGCGATTCATACCGGCCAATGACTTCCATTGTATCGTTCATGTGTTTTCCTCCTTTACAAGCAGCGCCTTGACGCAGCGTCCCGCCGCCATATCGTCGAACGCGCGATTCACGTCAGACACGGAATAGCGCGTGATGAGCGCGTTGATCTTCTCGTGCAGCTCGGGATGCGCCGTCAGGAAATCCAGATAGCGATGCACATCGGTCATCGAATACTGCGAGGAGCCGATCAGCTGGAGCGCGTTGAACGTGATCAGCTGCGGCATGATCGGCGCTTCGCCGCTGTTGGAATACTGCCCGGGGATCAGATACACGCCGCGGTTGCGCAGAAGCTGCAGCCCCAGCGGCACGGCCTTCACGCTGCCGCTCGCCTCATAGACCAGCTCGACGCCCAGCCCGTCCCCCATGGCCCTGGCCTTTTCGACAATTTCCGCGTCGCTCAGCTCGTTGAGCCGCCACACCTCGTCCGCGCCGAACGCGCGCGCCAGCTCGTCGCGCTTCGGGTTTTTGCCCGTGGTGATCACCGCTACGCGCTCCACGCCCACGCTCTTTAGGTACATCGCGGCGAACAGCCCGACCGGCCCCAGCCCCTGCACGACCGCCGACTTCATCTTTTCGACCGGACGGTTGGCGCGGCGGGACAGCTCGAAGGCGTGCAGCGCCGTCGGCCCGGCGCAGGCGAACACCGCCGCCGTTTCGGGCGCGATCGATGCGGGAATCCTGATCAGATTGTCGGCGCGCGTGAAATTCACCTCGCCGTAGCCGCCGACGAAATGCGGCTCCTCCAGCGGATTGCCCTCGTTGGTCACGCCCATCCGGACGCAGTTCGCGTCGTCGCCCTGAAGGCAGAGCGGGCATTTTCCGCACGGGCAGGCGATGTCCACGATCACATTGTCGCCCGCGCGCAGGCCGGTTTTCTGAGCGTCGGCCTCAGAAATCGCATCGATCCTGCCGACGAATTCATGGCCGATGTTCTGCGGGCCGTCAAGCGGTATGCGTCCGGTCATGAAGTGCATATCCGTGCCGCAGACGCCGCTGGCAATGAGCGTCATGCGCGCCATGCCCGCCCTGGGCTCAGTCACCGGAAATGTGCGGATCTCAAAAGGTTTGTGCGCGCCCATAAACAGCGCAAGTTTTGCCGTTGTCATAGATTTATCCTCCTTGTCGCGCGCCGGAGCGCTTCCTCACGGCGCGCGTCTCGTCATTGCTCAGGTACGGCCAAAGCGCCGTACGAATAAAGTCCCTTCGCATGAAACAGAATGCGGATTCAACAGCGCCGCAGGGACGCGTCTGCGCGTGAATCCTGTACGGCGCTCTCCCCCGAGGACACAGGAAGCGCAACGCGCGAACGCCGCGAACGGAATCAGCCCGCCATCGCTCGCATCCGGCCATGAAACCGCAGATCGCCCTCCCGATCAAAAGCGGATTCAGCCGCCGCACGATGCGCGCCTGCGCCGCTCTCTTCACAGTCCGCAAGAGCAGCAAAACGCATCTTCAGCGCAAGCGTCCTGCGCCGCGGCGGCTCGTCATTGCCTGCGTCCCGCAAAAAAGACCGCACGCCGCCCTTTTTGCAAGCGCCAGGCTGCGCGCCTGCGTGCGAAGTGCGCCCCGCACATGCAGAATCACCGCCTGCGCCGGTTACCAGCCGCATCGGAACGCGCCTTCAGCGCAAGCGTCCTGCGCCGCGGCGGCTCGTCATTGCCTGCGTCCCGCTGAAAAGACCGCACGCCGCCCTTTTTGCAGGCGCCAGGCTGCGCGCCTGCGTGCGACGTACGCCCCGCGCATGCAGAAGCGTCGCATGCGCCGGTTACCAGCCGCATCGGAACGCGCCTTCAGCGTAACCGTCCTGCGCCGCGGCGGCTCGTCATTGCCTGCGTCCCGCAAAAAGGCCGCACGCCGCCCTTTTTGCAAGCGCCAGGCTGCACGCCTGCGTGCGAAGTGCGCCCCGCGCATGCAGAATCACCGCCTGCGCCGGTTACCAGCCGCATCGGAGGGCAGCTTCAGCCTGAACGCCATGCGCCGCCCTCCCCAGTCCGCAAGGAATGGCGCGCCCTGCTCACTCGTGCTCTGTGCGCTTGAGTATGTCCTCCTGCACGTCGCGGCCCAGCGCCGTGTAGTACGCGCTGAAGCCCGACACGCGCACGACCATGCTCTCATAGCCCGCGGGATGGTTCATCGCGTCGATCAGCGTCTCGCGCGAGACCGAGTTGATCTGCATCTCCTGCCCGCCGCGCGCGAAATAGGCGCGGATGAGCGCGCGCAGGCGGCCGCGCTTTTCCTCGTCCGCGAACATCGAGGGGCTGAACTTCTGATTGAGCACAGTGCCGCAGGACACCAGCCGGTAATCCGGCTTCGTGACCGAGAGCACCACCGCCGTGGGGCCGGCGTGATCGCGCCCGTGCATGGGCGAGGCCGCGTCGCTCATCGGCTCGCCGCTCTCGCGCCCGTCCGGCGTGGCCGCCACCTCCAGCCCGGCGGGGATATTCGACGTGTTCGAGGCGATGCCCGTGTAGATTGCGCCGCCGTCCCATGTGCGATAGCGGCTGAATATCTCGTCGGTCTTTTCGACATACCACACGGCGTATTTGTCCACAAAGTCGTCGCCGTTGCCGTATTTGGGCGCGTCCAGCATCATGCGCCGCTCCGCGCCGTGCCCCTCGAAATTCGCCGCCAGAATGTCGCGCAGCTCCTCGAGCGTCATGCGATGATCGACGTAGACCAGCTTTTCAATCGCCGCGAGGCTGTCCGCCACCGTGCCTATGCCCATGCAGGCCGCGCCGTGAACGGAGGGATACACCGCGCCGCCGTCGTTTATGTCCCGTCCCCGGCCGATGCAGTCTCTACAGAAGCAGCTCAGGAAGGGCGAAATGTACTTTTTGCGATCGTAGCGCTCGTTTTCGTTGCGGAAGCGCATCATATACTCCGCCGCGCCGAAGCGCATCTGCGTCTCGAAGGCACGCATGAAATCGTCCATCGTCTCAAACGACGCGATATCGCCGGTGTCCGGCCCCTTCCTCACGCCCGTGAGCATGCACACGCCGCGGTTGAGCGCCAGCTCGATGTATTTGGGGATGTTGTAGCGCCCGTCCGACCAGGGCGGCTGCATGCCCTGAATGAAGTTTTCAATGCAGCCCACCATGCAGTAATTGCGCGCGTCCTCAATGGCGTAGCCGTGCCGCGCCAGCGCCGGAATATTCACCTCGTCGTTCATGAGCGCGGGATAGCCCAGCCCCGTGCCGATGACCCGCAGGCACGCGTCGAGGAAATCGTCCGGTATGCCCGAATGGATGCGCGCCGAGAGATTCGGCCCGGGAATGTTGCACGCGCCCACGGCATGGAGAATCACATAGGACAAATCGTTCAGCGCGTTCTCGCCCGTCTTCGTCACGCCGCCTATGGCGATGTTCACAACGTCGTCCGCGCCCATGAGCCGCCGCTCGCCGATCTTGTAGAGCGTGCAGGCGACCAGCTCGCAGGCCTCGTCCTGTGTGAGCCGCCCCGCCTCGACATCGCGCTTATAGTAGGGATAGAGGAACTGATCCATGCGGCCGATCGCCATGGCGTAGCGTCCCTCGCAGAGAAACGCCGTGTGAACAAGCCACATCAGCTGAAGCGCCTCGCGGAACGTTTCCGGCGCGGCGTGCGCCACCCTTTCGCACACGGCGGCGGCCTGATACAGCCCCTTCTTCCGCGCCTCGGCGGCAAAGCCCTCTATGAAGCGCGAAAACGCCCGCATGGCGATGGCGGCGGACTTGAGAAAGATCTGCGCGTCGCGATCGTCCTCATGGGCCTTCATGGAGCGGTCAATGCGCTCGAGCGTGCCGTCCACGCCCTCCCGCAGGAACGTCTCATAGTCGGGCGCGTAGTGGTCGCTGTTTGTGATGAACGTCCTCTCGCCATAGCTGGAGACGATCGAGCGCGCCCACTTATACTCGGCCTCGTCGTACTCGCCCTCGAACGCGACCATATCGGCCATCGAGCCGAGGATCAGATCGCTGTCGTAGACGTGCTTGGGGCAGTCCTCAAACAGCGCCTCTATGGCGTACGCCCGCGCGATGGCGTTTTCATCGTCCATGTGCCGAGCATAGCCGCGCGCCATATAGACGTCGCGCATCAGCCGTCCGCTCTGCTCCGGCCGGGCTTCCATTTCCCGCCTGAGCGCTTCCAGATGCTTCATGACTTCTCCTCCTCCGATTGGAAATGCGCGGCGCGATACTGGCGCGCGCTCATGCCCGTATAGCGTTTGAACTGCCTTGACAGATAGTGCTCGTCCTCCAGGCCGACCGCACGCCCCGCGTCCTTGAGCGACAGCCCGCTCACGTCCATGAGCAGCCGCACCCGCCGGATTCGCGCCTCGGCGATGAACTCGGTCACGCTCTGGCCGGCGTTTTTCGCAAACAGATTGGCCAGATAGCCCTCGCTGATGCCCAGCTGGCCGGCGACAACGCGCGTTGAAAGCGGCTCGGAAAGATGCTCGGCGATATACGCCCGGGCGCGGCGCACATAGCGCTCTCCGGGCTGCGGCAGGCTATTGGGGCGGTTTGACTGCGCCATCAGCACAGCCGCCTCGCTCAGCTCGGAAAGCAGCGCCAGTATGAGCGATGCGCATTTCATGCGCCATATGCCCTCGCCCGCCGAAAACGCACGGATGATCTCGCGAATGATCTGCGACGCGCGCTCCGCCCGCGGCCCCGTGCAGTTTTCCGCCACGACGGCCGTCAGCGCGCCCTTCTCGCCGCGCCGCGCTTCAAACGAAGCGGCTTCCTCCTCGCTGATGGGCACTGTCTCTATGGACGCGGAAAAGCAGACCGTCCAGTGGCTGTGAACCGGCGCGCTGCTGCTCATGCGGCAGGGACGATCGTACAAAAAGGCGCACACCGACCCCTGCGGCACGCGATATCCTTCCTCGCCCTCCCGCGCGCGCAGCACGTCGCCCTGCGCGATATAGCCGATCTGCATCACGTCATGCTCGACGGGAATCGTCAGACGATAATCCCGCGTGGTGTAGATGTGCGCAAAGCAGACCTCCGGCAGCGCGTTCAGGGTCACCCGCCAATATCTCAACGGCCTCGCCTCCTTCATTGCTATTTTACAGTCAACATCGCCTTTTGTCCATGGATAGTTTGAATAATATGCACGATTCCCACATAAAAGCGATGCGCTGCAAAACGGCGCAGAGAATGCAAATCGCTTCAAGTTCATTCACCGGCTCGCCGCGCTCAGAACCCGGCCTGCGCCCGCCTCACTCGATGCTTTGCGGCGCGGAAGTTTTTGCGCTCGGGCGCGGGGGCGCAGCCCGCTCGGAAGGAGCAGCGGCGCAGAGAATGCAAATCGCTTCAAGTCCATTCACCGGCTCGCCGCGCGCTCAGAACCCGGCCTGCGCCTGCGTCAATCGGGGATTTGCGGCACGGAAGTTTTTGCGCTCGGGCGCGGGGGCGCAGCCCGCTCGGAAGGAGCAGCGGCGCAGAGAATACACATCGTTTCAAGTCCACTAACCGAAAGGAAGCATCGTCCTTCCGGGTCAGGCGCCCGCCTCAATGCACATTTTGAGCAGCCAGCGCTTTCCTCCGCGGTTCACGTCGCTCAGCAGCGCCCAGACTGCGTCCAGATTGTCCTGCGAATGCTCGATTTCCCGCGAATACAGCCGAGCCAGCTCGATGCGCCGCGCCTTGTCCGCGCCCTTTTCCGCGCAGTGCAGCCGCCTTATCAGCGCGACGCTCAGCACCGCCAGCTTGACCGAGCGATAGGCCGCGCCGTCAAACACGCTCTCCAGAAAATAGCGATAGAGATAATAGACCAGCAGGTTTTCGTATTCGCCGTCCGGCCCCGCCGCGCCGCGCACCGCATACGCGCCCGCCAGCACGCCGCCCCACCGATCGGTCAGCCGCTCGAGCGCCGAAAGATCGTTCAGCCAGTCGCGCCAGATCAGGCCGGCTGATCGGCCGCCCGCCGTGATTCTGCGCGCTTCCTCCAGCTTTTCGCGGCAAAATCCCGCGTCGCGGCAGGCCGCGCAGAGGCTCTGCGTTTCCGCGCCCGCGTTCAGGCGCTTCTGGGCTTCCGCGGCCGCCTGAAGGCACAGCGCCATCCGCTCGCTTATGGAATAGGCGCGGTTCTGCGCGAGCGCGATCAGCTCATGCCGCAGTGCCCGCAGCTTCAGATAGAGCGCCGCGTCGATGTCGTTGGGCTCAACCTCGAGCGACGCGTCCTCGCGCGTCTCAAACGTCATGCGCGCTGCGTCCATGATGAGCCGCGCCGCCTCCGGACAGGAGAGCGACAGTCCCGCCTCCCGCACCGCGCCGTAGTCGTGATAAAAGCGCGGAAACAGGCGGCAGGTTCGGCACAGCGCATCCCCGCCCAGCGCCGCGTGAATATCGCACAGGTTCTCGCCGTTCAGGAACGGGCAGCGCCCGTCATTGAGATGAAAGCTGTATTCCCCGTCGGTCGTCTCGAGCGCATCGCGCAGCCGCTCGCCCAGCGCGCCGCCCACGCCGCGATAGCGCCGCGCGCTCTTTTCATCGACCACGACCTCCCAGCCCACGCAGCAGGTGTCCGGACACGCGCCGGCCAGGCAGCGAAACAGCGCATAGTGCGCCGGTTCAGTCACATTCATGGCATAGCGTTCCTCTCCGCTCACACGCGCAGTTCGGGATAGCGCGCGTTCCAGATCCTTCGGGGCGTATCGGTCAGATTCTCGCGCAGCTGGCTGTCGCCCATCATCGTCGACGTCAGCTCAAAGGCGGGATCGGCCAGCGCCGCGCGCATGCGGGGCAGCAGCCCGGCTTCAATATCCGGGCAGCGCTCCATCAGCTCCATGAGCGCCGCAAACGCATGGCTCCTGAACTGGAAGCGCACGTCCTCGCGATCGTCAAAGATATACGGATGGCAGATGGGCGTATCGTCGGTGCTTTCGGGATGCTCAAAGCACGCCATCAGCCGTTCGGCCGCATCGCGCAGCCCCAGACGGCCGCAGGCCAGCATCACGGCCATGACCCGCGGCGGCGCATACATCTTGCTGGTCGAGGGGATATAGCCGCTCCGGTCATCCAGCGCGCGGAGCAGCACATCCGCGCCGTCGTCAAAGCCGTTCAGCGAAAGCGCCAGCGCCGCGTTCACCGCCAGGCGCTCGTCGCCCTCATTCAGCCAGCGCGTCAGCGCCGGACGAAGCGAAGCGCCCAGCTGCCGCGCAGACCACATGGCATAGCCGCACTGCTCGCTCTCAAGCCCCGCGCATATGGCGGGCGCATCGCTCAGCCAGGGCGTTCCAGCCGCGCCGGGCCGCTCGGCGATGGGCTGCCGCTCGAGCGCCGGCCTGTCGTCCTCCTTCAGCGCGCCATGGCGCAGCATGCCCTCGCGCAGCGCATCATACGGCATTGTCCGCGCAGGCTTTCCGCTTTCTATGCTGTACTGCGCCAGCAGCACCGCCGCCTCGGCGCAGCGCGCCATGTCGTCCATCATGCGCAGTGCGTAGGACAGGCTGTGATCGCACGAGACGTGCCGCCCCGCCGCGAGCAGCCCCTGCCAGCCTTTGGGAATCAGTATGCCCGCCGGCAGCGGGATCTTCAAATTCCAGCCCCACATTCCGGCGATCGAGAACCAGTCGCGCAGAATCGGCTCCTCAAAGGCGAAGTCCTTGCTGTGGCCGTCGACGTTCGAGTACATATAGAACATGGGATGGTCGGTATAAACGCCGTTGAGCGCATCGCTCAGGCGCGCCGTCTCCTCGCCGACAATGCGCTCGCCCTCGCGCAGGCCGATCAGCAGAGCCGTGCCCATATACACGCGCTCTCCCCTTTCCGGCCGATAGCAATCGAAGCGATGGAAGCGGTCGGACAGGGCGTTTACAATCGCCCGCCCGAATGCGCGCGCGTCATACTGATCGACAACGCCGCAGTCGGTGTATGAAAAGCCGAACGTGCGGGGTGCGGGATCGTAGAGCTTGACCACGCTCGAAAAGGGCATGAACAGGCCGTCCGCATCGCGCCCCTTCTGCATTGCGCAGCCCGCCGCGCGGCAGAGCACGCCGTCCGCCGTCGCGTCGATGATCTGCCGCGCGCAAACGACGTGCGGGCCGTCCGCCGCCCAGTAGCGCGCGCCCACCGCCGTCTTTTCGCCGTCGGTCAGCACATCCGTAACCATGGCATTGTAGACGCGCCTTACGCCGCCCTCGTCAAACGCCCGCTCCAGCGCGTACATCTTGGGCAGCGAGCCGCCGCCATTTGTGGGATGCGCCGCCAGCGCCTCCCGGCACAGCGCCTGATGACGGTCGATCTCGCGATAAAAACCGTCCTTGCGCTCGCCCTGAAAATAGTTGAACACCGAGCCCGCCGTCGCCGCCCCGCCCGGAACAGGCAGATTCTCAACGCCCAGCACGCTCAGGCCGCGCTCCGCCGCATAAATCGCCGCCACAGCGCCCGCCGCGCCCAGGCCGGCAACCAGTATATCCACATCCTCATCGCGGATTTCCTCCGGCACAGCGGGCCGCGCCGCCTCAGCGCCCCAATCTGCCGCGTGGGCAGAGCGCGCGCCCGCCGCATAGGCCGCAAGCGGCTCGCCGTAAGCCTGAGAGGGAATCCACGCCGCGTCCGAAGCGAAAAAGCGCGCCTTCTCACGCGGCCGAATCGACGGACAGTCCGCGATATGCACGATCTTCGCCCGGCCATCCTCCGCCGCGCGCCACAGATCGATCAGCCGCCGCGCCGCGCCCGCAGCGCTCTCGCCGCGCTTCATCTCAATATCGCCGTAGACCGCCTCGCCATAGCAGCCGGGACGCGGCGCGACGCCGTCAATGGGTTCTTCGCTCTGCACCGCATAGCTGAGCGTGGCGACGCACTCGGGCGCGTCCTGCTTCCAGAAAATGCGCGTCGCAAAATCGGCCGTCGTATCGACGATTCTGCGCGCGCAGATATGATATGCGCCGCCCAGCGAAAACGCCGTCACGTCGAACGCGCCGCCCTCGCCGCGCGCAATCCCCTCAATGCGGCTGAAGAAAAACGGATCCGCGCCGCACTGCGCCAGCCGCCCGGCCAGCACGGGTCCCAGCGCGGGCAAATGAAGCGCGCCGCGCTCATTGACCGCGCCGCGCGCCGTCATTTCGTCCAGCAGACCGCGCGCCTCGTCCGGACAGGCCGCCAGATCGAGATCGTCGGCCTTCCAGCTTTCGGCATAGTCATAGCCGACAAGGCCGGCGCTTTCCAGCACGGCGCAGCGCTGCCCCGCCCTTTCCGCCGCCTCGGCCCATGCGCAGGCCAGCGTCGTCGCGCCGATAAACAGATAATCATAAATCATATGTGTTGTTCCTCCCCGCCGCGCGCGGCGCAAAGACGTGTTCATTTGAAGAAATTGCCCTTTTCATATTGTTCGAAAGAATTGCGCCCGCGCCGAATTGTCGACCTCATTATACACGATAGAAAACGGGCTTGCAAGAGTCCGCCTCAGAAAGACTTTGCCGCCCGCAAAATTGCATTCAGACAAAGAGGACGGGCTCAGCCCCCGCCAAGCCCGCCTCATGGAGAAATATCATCGGCTCTGAATGTAGCGCTGCAAATTGCGCATAAACGCCGCGTCGGCCACGCCGTCCCGCATCGGCTCGAGCGATGAAGCGACGCCCGATGCGCGCATCTGTTCCATCAGCGCATTGAGCGCCGATTCGGTATTGCCGCCGAACGAGCCGTCCGCCACATCCTTGAGCAGGCCGAAGCCGCGATCGAGCAGCACCTGCAGCCCCATCACATCATAGCCGTAGCTGCCGCGCTGCAGCGTGCCGCCGTCATACAGCTTCTGCGCCATCATATCGACGGCGCGTCCCCAGCCGCTTAAATCGCGCGTGTGGAAATCCTCGTTGTTCGCGCCCAGCAGCTCGACCTCCGTGACGCTCAGGTCGCGATACATGCTGCCGGAATACACGTCGCCGGCCTCCATGCGGAATTCGCGCCCCGTCACCGGCTGCGACAGCCAGAACGTCTGCATCGCGCGGTCGTCGCTGAGCGTAAAGCTCTGCACATACACGCCGTCGCAGTAGAGATCCAGCGTGCGGATGCGCGTGTTCTCCGTATAGGCCTTGTTGTTCTTGATATAGCCGTTGACAATCCTGAAGCCCGCCATGCGGCAGGACTTGCCCGAGGGCATCATGAACGAAATCCACTCGCCCTTGCCCCTGTCGTGCGCATTCCACGCCGTGCCCAAATTGCCGTCGACCGCCTTTTCCGCGCGCACATCGAAATCGTTGCCCTTGCGCACCGAGCTGCGCCCCAGCGTGTAATGCCCCGCATAGACGTCTGCGCCGTCCACATCGGGCACGGGCGTGGGCGCAATCGTCGGGATCGGCGTCATGTCCGGCGTGGGCGTAACCCATGCGCGCACAATGGCCGCCTGAGCGCTGCCCTTGATGATTTCGTTCTCGTCAAAGCTCGTATCGGGCGAATTGACGACGAGCGTCTCAAGCGCGCTGCAGCCGGAAAACGCAATGTCCCCGATGCTCGCAACCGACGCGGGAATATCGACGCTCGTCAGCGCCTTGCATTTGTTAAACGCCCATTCGTCAATGCGCGCAAGGCCGTCATTCAGCCCGATATGCTCCATCGCCGTGCATCTGTTAAACGCGCTCCTCCCGATCGTCTTCACGCCGGCGGGCAGATACACCTCGCGGATCGTCTCCTGCCCCGAGAAGGCGTTCTCGCCGATGGCGACGACCGTCATGCCGCCCAGCGTCTCCGGGATACGCACGACGCTCTCGCCGCCCGAATAGCCCGTAATCGCGCAGCCGCCCTCGCAGGGCTCATAGGCGAAATCGCTCTCGGGGGCAGATTGCGCGGCAGGCGGGGCGGCAATATCGTCCCCCGCCTGTGCCGAAACGGCCGCCGGCTGCATGCCGTCAAGATGAACCAGTTCGGTCTGCATGCGCACATTGATGGCATATTGGCTGCCTTCTCCCTCGCCCAGCCATTCCCGCGTCACGCAGAAAAAGTCATCGCCGCCGGCAATATCAAACACGCTGATAAAGCCATTTGAGACGCTGTAGCTGATTGTCAGTCCATAGTCTCCCAGCAATGCGCCTATGCCGTCAATGCCGCTGTAATTCGGTTCATCATTTCCATGAAGATTTTCAATCAGCGTCCCGTTCCCCTCGCAGTGCGCCTGAAGATACGCATAATTATCTTGCGCGGAGTAGAGCGACGCTTCTCTCATTTCACGGTCAATATCTGCCGGCATATGCCCGCCATACAGATATGAAGCGCTGTAGTCGTCCATCTGCGCGGTCACAGCCTTGTAGAACGACTGGCCGTCATAGGCGTACATATTGACCTGGGCAAGGAACAAACCGCCGTCCATCTGCCCAAACTCCACGCGCGCAAGCCGGACGCCATCCGGCGCGGAAAGCAGCCTCACCCGCGGCCCTTCGCTATAGGGCGACATCATATCAGTGCCAATGACAAAATCAGCCTGCCTGACCCAGGCGCCGCCGACATTCTCAAAGGCGATAACGCTCTCCCGCGTATAGCCGCCATACTCATCGCTGAGACTCTCGCTGAGGAGAACGATCCACTCCTCCTGTCCGTCGCCGTCCAGATCGACGCGCCTATTGGCAAGTATGCCGCTCTCGGTCGACCAGCTGCGCGAATACATCATCTGAGAAGTGAACTCATCCTCAGCGAACACATCGTCCTGCAGAACCACCCTGATCCGGGTGAGCCCGTCCGTCACAGCCCCCTCCGTGGAGCTTACATTCTGAGGATCCAGCGCATTGAAGCTATAAACATCCAGCCCGGCCGCCGCTGCCGCCTCCGCCAGCCCCTGTTCGGCCGCCTCGGAAAAGGCGGGGAGAGGGAGGGTGAGGAGGAGGATGGATAATGCCAGGATGAAAAGTGGGAGTCTTTTCATACAAAATTTCTCCTTTTCCTTTTATCAGCTGTCTCGTTTACTAAAGCTATGATCCGAACACATTCTTCCAATTCTGATAGGCTACATGGAATTCTTCCGCCAGAAAGGCTCTGTCATATGCAATTTTTTCAACCGGATATGCCATACTGCCTGCCATCGGAATAACTACATCACCTGCATTTTCACTTATGGTATCCCTCAGACATAACCCTATCCGCTCTACTCCGTATTGCGTAATGTACTTCTTTTCCAAGTCATCCCAACCCTGCAGCAGGCTAATGTATGAGTATCCTTTTAATGTGCCCAAGAGCCCATAGCATCTTCCATCTGCATACTTCACCACCAAATCGTACTCTTGATCAATAGCTCCTTTCATTTTCTCGAAATTATCAGCGATCGATTTCATTTTCGAATCATAAGATGCAATTATTCCTTTAACACTCAGCGTATCAACCGGCCTTTTTCGAATTAGTTGTATATATGTACTGAGCGCATGATTTTTAGCAATATTTGCCACAATATTTAGAACATCATAAGACGTATCCGAGTACAAATATGCAATCTTTCCCACATGACTCCCCACCTCACTATATCCTCCCATTCTCCCATATGTATATGTGTAAGAAACTATATCTTTAATTTTTTTATATATCGGTTCAATTAGGTTCAGATCTCCTACGCCTACTCTCGTAACAACGTCTTGATTAATCACATAATTATATATATGAGCATTATTCAATTCACTATGCCGATTCACGAAAGGAACAGTGAATGGAATCGGCGATGCAAACGTATATGTTTCTATCTGTTCTGACGATATTCCATATTTGCTAATCATGTAATACGTCAGACATTGAGCATATGCCCCGCCCATACTATGTCCAGTAATACGCAGACGCGAATTTGAATGAGTCCTAATCCATTCAATTATGTACTTTAAACTGCGCTCTCCTTCCCATATTGTATCACCGTATTGTGCCGAAACTTCAATGTGTCCTGCATTATCTATATACCTATCCATAAATCGCTTAATACCCGTATCAAACCCAAGATGAATGCCTTCCCATGTCGGAGTCGCCACAAAATCCCTCGCCCAGTCATCGACAAATTCAATTGAACCTTCGAATGCTATTGAAAGTACCAATTCACCATCGTTTGTCCATGACGTTTTAATCAACGCTTCTGTTTGCGATTCCCATCCATCGCGAATCTCAAGTCTGTTTGCCCGGCTTCCCACTCCTGACATATCATAAGCTTCCTGCACTAACTTTGCCATGGCCAATGCACGTTCCTGATGATTTCCATCCCGCGAAAAGCACTTATCGCACGTCGATAATTCCTGTGTAACTATGCTCTTGTTCGCTGTGACATTTCTTTCATCATTTGTAAGATACTTGCCACACTTCAGACAATATGCTTTGTGATAGGGATGTTCACTTTCGAACCCAACTTCATGCACGCACTCCTGCGGCACAGCTGTACTGCTTTCATCATCAGGCCTCACTTCATAGTTATACAGTGCCTTCCACGTCTCCGCATCCAAAACACCCTTGCTCACCGTCAGAGCAGGGTTCTTCTTCAGCATATCCTCCTGATACTGCGCCAGCGCTTTCTCCGTCCCGGAGCCGAAAATCGCGTCTGCTCCGCCGCTGACACTATAACCCAGCGCGATCAGCTGATTCTGAAGCGCGCGAACCGCCTCGCCGCGATCGCCCTTGCTCAGCAGGGACGTGCTCGTCAGGGCAATATTCATCCCGCACTTATTGCAATGCGCCGAATACTGGCCGGCAGATTCGCTGATGCCGTCCTTATAGTGATTGCCGCATTCGCAGCAGGGATTCATCTTCTGATATGCGCCCGTATACTCCGCTTTTCCGCACGCGCAGCGGCGGAACACCTTATGCGGATGCGCCGCTTCAAAACCCGTATAGTCCATTTTGTGCGCGCCGCCGTAAACCGGGCAAATCACATTCACCACCACGGTCATGGTGTCAACGCATTCCGCTTTCCCCCTGGCTGTCGCAGCCCACAGCTCCAGCGTATAGCTTCCTCCCTTGTTCAGAGGATCGCGCGCCGTATCCAGCAGCAGATCGCCAAGCGACTCCAGCGCAACATAGTCCTGCCCGGAAAGCACTGCCGTACAATAGCGATTGTTCGGATCACCAGAAACCTCATGATCCTTAAAGTGATATGTCACGCGCACAATCGTATCGCCACTGCACGCAACCGTGCCGCTCACGCGCATACTTTCTCCCAGATTCAGCTCGACGCTATCATCATCGAACTGTCCCTGCAGCTTGACGCCAGACAAATCCACCGTGGGAGCCGGCGTTGTCACATCATTAGTGGCCGGCGGCAGAGTATTGTCATTGCCGTCTCCAGGTTTTCTGCTCTCGTCTATCGTCGGCTGCGGACTATTGCCGGGCGTAGGATGCGTTTCAGTCTCCTCGCCTGTGTATACGTGCACCTGCACGTTCGCAAGCCGCGCGCCCTGCTCCATGCCCACGGCTTTAGCATACACTTCTATCTGATAATCGCCCGGCGCATTCAGCGGAGTGCGGTTCGTGTCCAGTATCAGCTCGTCCGCCTCCGCCAGATCAAGCTCGCTCACATTGCCCAGCGCCGCGCTATACTGGCGATTGTTCGGATCGCCCTCGACGGGATGACCCGTAATGAGATATGTCACGCGCTCCAGCTGACCGCCTTCACAGGTTACCCAGCCTTCTATGCGCGCCGTATCGCCCAGCTTCACCGCGATGCTGCTATTCATAATGTCGGCTTTCAGCTCAGCCTGCGGCGCGGGGGCTTCTGTTGCGGGAGCCGGGGTTACAGGAACCTCCGTCACAGAATGCGTCGGCTCGTCTGCCGGATTGACAACGACTGTCATCTCCGCCAGATGCGCCCACTCGCCGCTTTCCACAGACGCAACCAGCCGCAGCGTGTATGTTCCCGGCACGTTCAGCGGCGCGCGCGTCGTATCCAGCACGAGCTGGCTCATCTGAGACAGATCGACGCTCGTCACGTTCTGCACGTCCTGAGAGCAGTAACGGTTGTTGCCGTCGTCGCCCGCCCAGCCGTCGATCTGATAGGTCACGCGGTTCAGCGTGCTGCCGGCGCAGCTCACGCTGCCGCCCACTGTCGTCACGTCGCCGATATTCAGTTCAATGTAATCGCTTGCAAACGCGCCGCTCAGCTCAGCCTGCGGCTCGGGAACCTCCGTCACAGAATGCGTCGGCTCGTCTGCCGGATTGACAACGACTGTCATCTCCGCCAGATGCGCCCACTCGCCGCTTTCCACAGACGCAACCAGCCGCAGCGTGTATGTTCCCGGCACGTTCAGCGGCGCGCGCGTCGTATCCAGCACGAGCTGGCTCATCTGAGACAGATCGACGCTCGTCACGTTCTGCACGTCCTGAGAGCAGTAGCGGTTGTTGCCGTCGTCGCCCGCCCAGCCGTCGATCTGATAGGTCACGCGGTTCAGCGTGTCGCCGGCGCAGTTCACGCTGCCGCTGACTCTCGTTATGTCCCCCACGGTCAGCTCTATGCGCTCCTGATCGAAAGCGCCCGAGAACTGAACGGGTTCCGGCTCGGGCGTGACGGGCTCTTCCGGCTGCACCGTCTCCACCAGCCGGAAATAGAAGGGCTCGCTGCTCCAGTAGCAGTCGTCCGGGGATGTGCAGGCCGCGGCGGCGATCTTGTACGTCACGCCGTACGCAAGCGGCCCATCCCAGTCCAGCATATCCGCCAGATTGATCCAATAGTTCGTCATCTGCTCATTGACGATGACCGGCTCGTCATTGTCAACATCGCGAATTGAATAGAGATAATAGGACGCGCCGCTCACCGGCCGCCACACAAGGGCCTGTACTTCATCCACCGGCACGGTCATCACTTTGACCTTCTTCTTCTCGCCGTTGTCATACACCCTGACCCGCTCGGTTTCCCCAATGTACTCGCTCTCCCTGCCGTCGTTCATCTCCGGATAAACAACCGGCCGCTCCAGCGCGTAGCCGACCGCCGCCGGCCACAGCGTAATCATAATGGCAATGATCAGCATCCAGGATACCCATGCGCGCTTCCTCATACAGACGTCCTCCTGTCGTTTCGTTCCAGATAATCAGTCGCTCCTGCAGGTCTTTATCATAAAGATCGGCCATTGATTATAGTATACGTTATATTCCAATTATTTGCAATATCTTTTTTGATTTTAATTTTCAAAACAAATAAAAAAGCCGGACGCATCGCCCGGCTCCAGACTGTCGAAAAAACCTTTGGAGCCATCGAAAAGGCCGAACCGCTCTCGAGCTTTTAATCGCGCCCGGCGGCGTGTACGGCGGGCGCGGAACGATTGAAAGCGGTGGAAAATCCCATTTTCCGGAACAAGAATCGTTTCGTTGCAGTTTTTGCGCCATGAAATCTGAGAGATTTTCATCAAAAAGCGGCAGGGGGAATGGTGACGAAAGAACTGGATTCCCCCATCCGCCGGCATATCAAAACCCTTTTTGACATGCAAAAAGCCGGACGCATCGCCCGGCTCTTTGCAATCATTCTTTTAAGGCGACACCGCACAAATGAGGTGGTCGGCCGGCGAATGGATTTTTCGTCAGATGCAAATGCAAATTTCGAAGGTTTACTGGAGGTAAATCGAGGAATTTGCATGCCGCAGATGGCGGAAAAGACATCGTCTGACGCGCCGCCGAGTTGTGCGGTGTCGCCTTAATATCCCAGCGCTTCGTCGACCAGCACGACGTGAAACGCCCATTTGCCCGGCGCGCGCTCGAGCTTCTGCGTGACGCTGCACATCCGCTGCGGCGATGAACAGCCGCCCTCGCCCGCGCAGCGATTGAGCTTCGCGCAGGGCGTGTTCAGCCCCAGACGGCGCGCGTTTTTGCCGCAGGCCTGCGTCCTGATGCGCTCGATCGCCGCTTTTTCGCCGCCCTCGACCAGCTTGTTCGCGCCCGCGATCACGAACACCTCGCCCGGGCCGAACGAGAGCGCGCTCACGCGGTTGCCCGTACCGTCGATGTTGTAGAGCACGCCGTCCTCATCGATGGCGTTGGCCGAGGAAAGATACACGTCCGCCTGCTGCGCGCGCCTGAGCGCCTCCGGCTTGTTTTCCGCCGTCCAGTGCCAGTAAACGATGCAGCCCTTTTCCGTCAGGCGCTCGTCCAGTTTCAGCGCTCTGACCGTCATCGAGCCGCCGACGCCCACGCTTTTGCCCGCGGGAATCGACTCAAGAACGAACCGCGCCGCCTCCTCGCCCGTCGCAAAGTGATGCGCGATAAAGCCGCGCTTTTCCAGCTTCTCCATAAGTGCGCTCATGCTCTTTTCTCCCCTCTGCCTTTTTTGTCATTATAGCACGCCGCCCAACAAATAACAATACGGCGATTGACGCGCGGCGCGGCATGACGTAAAATAATAGAGAATTATTATGCCCATTGTGTCTCAAACTGTTTATATAGAGGAGATCGCACGTCCATGCAAAATAAGCTTCAGGACAACATCCGCAATTTCTGCATCATTGCGCACATCGATCACGGCAAGTCCACGCTGGCCGACCGGCTGCTCGAGGCCACCGGCGTGATGGCGCAGCGCGACATGACCGAGCAGGTGCTCGACTCGATGGAATTGGAGCGCGAGCGCGGCATCACCATCAAGTCGAAGGCCATACGCCTGCCCTACACTGCAAAGGACGGCAGGACCTACGAGTTCAACCTGATCGACACCCCCGGCCACGTCGACTTCACCTATGAGGTGTCCCGCGCGCTGGCCGCCTGCGAGGGCGCTGTGCTGGTGGTGGACGCGACGCAGGGCATCGAGGCGCAGACGCTGGCCAACGTCTACATGGCGCTCGATCACGATCTCGAGATCCTGCCCGTGGTCAAC
>CAKUAV010000039.1 GCA_934636425.1 uncultured Clostridia bacterium | reverse complement strand
GCAAAAACTGGTAGGGGTGGCAGTGGCGGGGGAGCTTGCTCTCCCGTCCACCAGCTTGTCAAAAACTTTTTTGACAAGCTGAGCGCGCCGCATGGGATTTATCATGCGGCGCGCGGAGGATCTGATATATTTTTTATTTAACTTCGTTGACCAGAGCCACGCAGGCGGCGTGTACCTTGGCGGCCATCTCCTCGCTCGCGGTGGTGGCGGCGGCCTTGGCCTCGTCGCTGTCAGCGGCGGCGACGGCGGCCTTCATGTTCTCAAAAACGTCGTAGGCCTGCGCCTGAAGGTCGGCAAGCTCCGCGTCGATTTTGGCCTTCTCTTCGGCGTTCAGATCGCCCGCTTCATAGAGGTTCGACAGCGCGTCCATCGTCCAGTAGCAGGAGTCGGCCCAGTCGGCGGGCAGGGCGCAGAAGCCCTCTATCTGTACGCGCTCGCCGGCTTCGTTGCGCTTGTTCTTTGTGGTGGGATAGTAAACGTCCGCGTCGGTCGGCTCCTCCTCGGTGAAGGCGGCCTCGTCGGTGCTGACCTGATAGCCCGCGTAGGTCTTTGTGGTCAGCATGGGATAGTAGGGCACGAACACGCTCAGCGCCGCGTCGTCCATGGCGACCCATTCGACGGTGTCGGTCAGGCCGTCCTCTGCAAATGTCTGGAATATGTGGGTCTCGAGATTGCGGCTGGAGCCTATGCCCGCGATGTGATAGTAGGCCACGACGTCGGCAATGCTGTAGGCGTGGTCGAGCGCGATACTCGTGTACATCGGCACGATATTGCCGTCCGCGTCCACATTGGAGATGGTGTAGTCGGCTGTTTCCGGCTCGTCCTTGGCCGCGGCGGCGTTGAAGAACGCGAGCGCGCTCACCATGCGGCCGCCGGCAGTCTGATCGGCGTTGTAGGAGGCCACATAGTCGATTGTGTTCTTCTCCTTGTCGCCGACATAGGTTCCGGCCTTTTCGGCCACGGCGATGAGATCCTTCGAGGCGATGACGTTTTCGGCGTCGTCCAGATCGATCAGGCCGATGATCGACATATTGGGCTGGGCGAACGCCATGGAGGAGGACAGCTTCAGCGCGACATACTGCGTGCCGGAGGCGTTCTCGATATACCAGACTTCCTTGTCGTCGGCGACAAACACGCCCGCGCCGCCCGCGCAGCCGGCGTTGTCATAGATGCTCAGCAGCAGCTCGACGGCTTCCTTCGCCGTGGCGGCCTCGCTCAGCAGCACGGTGGGGATTTCGGCCTCTTCAATGCCAGTGTCGACGTAGGGGTCGGCCTCATAGAGCGCATCGGAGCAGCCGATGGTCACCGTGGCGCTCACGGTCACGCCCATATCGTTGGTGCCGCCCGCCTCGTAGGGTGTGTGGGCGTGCTCGCCGCCGCAGTCCGGGCAGACGCCGCTGCCGTTATCGTCGCTGAAGGCGGTGTAGCCGTAGCTGTCCCTGGTGAATGTGTAGCTGAAGCCGTAGCAGCCGTTGTAGACCTCGCCGGCCGTGTGCTTGCCCGCGGGCGCGACATAGAACAGCTTGTTGTAGCTGTTGGAAATATCCTCGGAGCGGGCGAATATCGTCGAGCCGTCTTTCGTCAGATCAGCGCCGACGTAAATCGCCGTGCAGGCCAGGGCGTTCACCGAGCTCATGCACAGCATGACGGCCAGAGCGATGGGCAGGATTTTCTTCATTTTGGATTTCATCATGGGATTGCGCCGCCTTTCTTCGTTTCAGTGACGCCATTGTAGCGCATAAATATAAGTGTGTCAAGGGGTATGAGTGAATATTTACACTTTTAACGTCCATTAACATACAAAATCATGTATAAAAATAAGCGCCACATCCTCTCAGAAAAACAAAAGCGCCGCGATTGACTTTTTGCGCCGGGGCGGCTAGAATAGATATATAATATGAGCGCTGTGTCTATCAGACCGCGAAAGGAAGAAACAATTATGAAGACAATCGGAATCGGCATCATCGGCTGGGGCTTTATGGGGCGCACGCACACGCTGGCCGTCCGCGCGCTGCCCCTGTTTTATCCGGACGCGGGCTTTGAGGCCAAATTGATCGGCGTGTGCTCGCGCACGGTGTCCAAGGCGGAAAAGGCGCGCCGTGAGCTGGGATTTGAATATGCCACGGGCGACTATCACGATCTGCTCAGCGATCCGCGCATAGACGTGGTGAGCGTCTGCACGCCCAACGCCGACCACGAGCGCATGGTGATCGACGCGCTGAAGGCGGGCAAGAACGTCTATGTCGACAAGCCGCTGACCGTCGATTATGAATCGGCGCAGCGCATACTCGCGGCGGCGCAGGGCGCGAAGGGCAAGGTGCAGATCGCGCTGCACAACCGCTTCTTCACATCGACGCTGCGCGCGAAGGAAATCATCGATGAGGGGCGCGTGGGCGAGATACTCTCATTCACCTGCCGCTATCTCCATTCCGGCTCGATCGATCCCGACAAGCCCATGGGCTGGAAGCAGGGCGTGGGCGGCGGGGTGCTGCTCGATCTGGGCTCGCACGCGCTGGATCTGGTCACATGGCTGATCGGCCAGCAGCCCGCCGAGGTGCTGTGCGCCGAGAACACGCTCTATCCCGAGCGGCCGACGCGCGAGGGCGGAATCTGCCATGAGGTGACCGAGGATCACGCGCTGATGCTGCTCCGTCTCAGGAACGGCGCGCTGGGCACGGTCGAGGCCAGCAAGATCACCGCCGGCACGACCGATGTGATGTTCCTCGAAATCACCGGCACGAAGGGCGCGATCCGCTGGAATCTGGACAATCCCGGCTGGCTGGAGTTTTACGACAACACGCAGCCCGAGGTGCCGCTGGGCGGAATGCGGGGCTATACGCGCATAGAGTGCGTGGGGCGCTATCCCGCGCCGGGCGGGAGCTTTTTGCCGGCCAAGAACGCCATCGGCTGGGAGCGCGGGCATATGCACTGCTATTTCAGCTTCCTGAATGCGCTCGCGCACGGAGAAACGCCTGCCCCCGGGCTGGAAGAGGGCGCGCGGCTCCAGCGGCTGCTGGACTGCATGGCGGCCTCGGCGGCGCGGCACGGCTGGGTGACGGTTGACTGACGGAGGACGCTATGCTGGAAAAATACCGCGACAGGCTGCTGGTCGATATGCAGGGCGCGGCGGCGTTCATAATGGCGCTGCCCGCCGAGGATCGCGCGGCGTGGGAAGACCTGCCCCCTGCCGTGCGTCAGCGGCTGACGGCGCGCGCCGACCAATGGATGGACGCGCCCATACCGATGCTGACGGCTTCGAGCTATATCAGCTTCAGCCGCGCCGGCATTGCCGCCGATTATGAAAAAAACCGCCGCATTCGGCGCGATATGCTGCGCGATCTGGTGATCGGCAGCTGCGTCGTGCCGGACGGGCGCTATGACATGAAGCTGGCCGACGTGGTCTGGGCGATCTGCGAGGAGAGCAGCTGGGTGTCTCCGGGCAACAACCTCTCGGCGCAGGGGCGCGGCGATCGCCCGCTGCCCGATATGGATCAGCCGCGCGTCGATCGCTCGGCGGCGGAGACGGCCTGCGATCTGGCGCTGGCGGTGCAGATGGTCTCATCGCGTTTGGACGCGGTGTCGCCGCAGCTGATCGAGCGCATTGCCGGCGAGGTCGAGCGGCGCGTGATCCGGCCGTTCCGCACGCTGGCGGGCACGGTGTGGATGTGCGGCCCCAAGAGCGACGCCATGCGCTGTCTGTGCGGCTGCATGATGGCATTCTGGACGTTTGAGGAGTCGAGCCAGCATCGCTGGGCGTGCGCGGGCAAGGCCATGGATCTGTTCGATCATCTGCTCATGGCGCTGCCTGCGGACGGCAGCGTTCCCGGCGGCGTGGACGAGTGGGCGCGGACGGTCGAACCGGTGATAGACATCGTGATGATGGCGCTCTCGGTGAGCCGCGGCAGCGTGGATATGCGCCGAGAGAAGCAGATTCGGCTCATGGCGCACTATCCCGTGTTCTGCCATATGGCGCAGGGCTGGTTTTTGAACGCCGGGGCGCATTCCATGAGGACGACGCTGCCCGGCGCGCTGCTCTACCGGCTGGGGGCGTATGTGCAGGACGAGGCGCTCTGCGATCTGGGCGTATTTCTCAGCCACACACAGGAGCAGGAGGAGAGAGGCGGCAGTCTGCTGCATTTTGCGGCCGATCTGTTCAATATTCAGGCCATGGCGGAGGACGCCGTGCGCCCGCCGTTCAGGCGGCAGGGCTATTACGCGCTGGCGCAGATCATGGTGGCGCGTCAGGACGAGGACAGCGAACGGGGGCTGGCGCTGGCGGTGCGGGGCGGTTCGAACGGCGATGTGAGCGCCCATGCCGACGCGGGCAACTTCATATTGTTCTGCGAGGGCGAGCCGGTGCTGGCCGACGCGGGCTTTCTTGGCGACACGGCGCATCACAATCTGCCGCTGATCGGCGGCGCGGGGCAGAGCCTGGGCGCGGCGTTCGGGGCGCAGGACGTGTCCTGCCGGCTGGAGGACGATTACGCCATGATATCGATGAACCTCGCCGCGGCCTATCCGCCCCAGAGCGGCGTGTACGCCTGGCAGAGGACGCTGGTCTACGAGCGCGCTCAGAACACCGTGCAGCTGATGGAATTCTTTGATCTGAAGGACTTTTCACCGGTGAGCTTTCGCTTTATTACGCCCCATGAGCCCGAGCTGGGCGCGGGCTGGGCGCAGCTCGGGCCGGTGCGTATGCGCTGGGAGCCGGGGCTGACCGCCACGCGGCAGAAGTTCGACGTGCCCGAGGGCTGGCGCGGCGTGTGGGGCGAGGCGCTGTATCTGATTGCGCTCGATACCGACGAGCCGGTTGAAAACGGGCGCAGGACGTTCGCGTTCAACGCGCTCAGGACATTCGGATAGCAAAGGAGAGAGACCATGGCCGACTGGATCTGGCTGAACCCGGAGCAATATCCCGCATATCAGACGACGCGCTGCACGACGTTCGCCGCGCCGAAGGACGCGCCCTACGCCATGGCGGAATTTCGAAAGGAAATCGCGCTGCGCGCGCGCCCCATCCGCGTGACGCTGACAGTGAGCGGCGATACGAAATACTGGCTGTGGGCGGAAGAACGCTTTCTGGGCATGGGGCCGGTGTGCGCGGGCGGCGATTACGGCAACACGCAGCCCATGCCGCACCATTACGCGACGCGCTATGAGCTGCGCCCGGAAACCGAAAAAATCGCGCTCTTTGCGCGCGTTCAGCTCTCGCCTGCGGTCATGACCGATTATTCCTGCGGGCACGGCGGCTTCTATCTGGAAGGGCGCGCCGAATATGCCGACGGAACGACTGAGGAATTCTGCACCGATGAAAGCTGGCAGGCGCGGCTGAACCCGCAGTATATTTCCGCGCGCGAGTACGACTATACGCGCGCGCCCGACAGCTGGATGAACGCAGCGCGCGTGCCGTCTGTCTGGCCGCTGCGCGTGTCTTTACTGCCTCATCTGGACGAGGTGTGGCTTTCGCCGGTCAGGGGCGGCGATCGTCTCTCGGCGGCGGCGGGAAAAACGGCCGAGACGACTGTGCTGTTTGACCGCATATACGCCGGCTATATCGCCTTTGACCTGAAGGCGCAGGGGCGCTGCGAGATCACGGTCACGCCCTTCGAACTGGAGGGGCAGGAGGAAAAGGGCGACTTTATCGCCGCGGACGGCGCTCTCAGCCATCGCGGAAGCCGCATGTACAGCGTGGGCGGCTGCCATATCCTGCTGGTCAATCACAGCGATGCGCCCGCCGAAATCGAGCATTTTTCGCTCGTATCGACAAACTATCCCGTGCGGAGCGAGGGCGCGTTCCGATGCAGCGACAGGGCGCTCGAAAGGGTCTATGACGTGTGCCGGCATACGCTGAAGATCTGCCGCCAGAGCCTTCATCTGGACAGCCCGCGCCATCAGGAGACGCTGGGCTGTACGGGCGACTATTACGTCGAGAGCCTGATGACCTATTTCACATTCGGCGATCCGCGCCTGATCCGCGAGGATGTGATCCGCACCGCCGACTGGCTCGTCATGGCCGACGGCTTCATGTTCCACACGACCTACAGCCTGATCTGGGCGGAGATGCTGCGCGATCTGTTCATGTTCACGGGCGATGAAGCGCTGCTTTGCGAGACGCGCCCCGCGCTGGACAGGCTGCTCAGCCGCTTTGCCGATTATGTGGGCGCAAGCGGGCTGATCGAAACGCCGCCCAGCTGGATGTTCGTGGACTGGATCACGGTGGACGATCTGTCCATGCACCATCCGCCCAAGGCGCTCGGCCAGACGGTGCTCACGGCGCTTTACCACCGCGCGCTGCACACCGCCGCCGCCGTTTATCGCCGCATGGGCGACGAGAGCGCCGCGCAGGACTGCGAAGCGCGCGCGGAAAAGGTCAAAGCTGCGTTCAATGCGCTTCTTTACGACGAAGCGCGCGGAATGTACTTCGACGGCCTGAATACGCCGCAGGAGGCCTGCACGCGGCCACTGCCTCCGAACATGACGGACGTGTCCGCGTTTATGCCCCAAAATGTCGAAAAGCGCTATTATTCCAGGCAGGCAAACACAATGGCCGTGCTGTGCGGATTGTGCGGCGGCGAAAAGGCGCGGCGCATCATGAGGCGCGTCGCGGAGGACGATACGCTGATCGATTTCCAGCCGTATTTTGCGCATTATGTGCTGGACGCGCTCTGGAAGACCGGCCTGTTCAATCCCTGCGGCATGAAGCTGATCGATCGCTGGAAGCCCATGATCGATGCGTGCGGCAAGGGTCTGCAGGAGGGCTGGATCAAGCCGGGCGGCAGCTACAGCTTCGATCACAGCCACGCATGGGGCGGCACGCCGGCCTATCAGCTGCCCTGCCGGCTCATGGGCTTTGAAATGCTGGAGCCGGGCTTTCGGAAAATCGCGCTGCATCCCGACGCGATGGGGCTTGACTGGGCTGAGATCGTCATGCCCACGCCCTTCGGCCCGCTGACGGTCGCGCTGCGGGACGGCGGCGCGGAGGTTGAAGCGCCCGATGAAATTGAGATAGAAATGCGATGAAACCGCAGCCGTACATTTGATTTTCAGACGCGCTCTGAAAATGCTGCCGTCACGCGCTGGAACGGTTGACCGCTTCGCCAATCCCGGCAGGCGCGAAAGATCGCCGGCATCGTCCGAACCGATTCCGGCGCGATTCAACCCGCGCCTTCGGCAAAATGCCGGGCAGAAAAACAGAGAGATAGAGCCGCCGCGCAGCGCCATTGCGCCGGGAAGCCCCCGACGACGAGGACAGGCGCTGGCGGCATTTTTATGCCCATGTGGCCGCGAAACCCGATCGTCAGCCGCGCGTCTCATTGGCCGGCGCGGTTTTCAGCCATCGCGCGCATTGTCCAGACAGGCGTTGTGCCATTCGAAAGCCAGGGGCGGATTGGCGAGACTTTATTCCGTCTAAACGCCAGGCACAGAACGCAAAATACGCGATAATACATATGAGTGTTGAAGCTCAGCGAAGAAGAAAAAGCAGCGATTGACGCGGCGGCGAAGGCGAAGAGAAACAAGGGAGCGGCGAGACGGTTGGAAGCGCTGGAATTGCGTTATGTTGGGAAAAGAAATGCCGAGATTTTGGCGCGGGATTCAGCGAGCGCTCTATGACGTCCCGGCGCCATTCAAAGCATTATTGGCAGGCAATGGCCGATGTTCTATGCTTTGGCGGGATCTGGAATCCGATGCAATACAATTTGGCGCTGCATGAAAAGCAGGGGAAAAGAAATTTGCGGCGCAGAGCCTTTTCGCGATAGAGGCGTGAAATGTGCCGCGCGCTGACGTGTACGCCTCTTTCGAATTTCACGATGAACGGGCCGTGCGTTGTTTTCCATGGCGCGCCTTAAAGTGGGAAGACGATGCAGGCGGCTCACTGCCTGCGCCTGAGGCGTTCGGGCAGGAGCGACGGCAGCGCCGCGAGCTTTTCTTCCGTGTACTGCGGAAGAGAGATTTGCGGCGCAAAGCGGACACCACGGCAGAGTCTTTTCACGATAGAGCTGTGAAATGTGCCAGCGCGCTGAACGCACACGCCTCTCCCGAATTTCACGATAAATATATAGCCATGCGTTGTTTTCCATGGCGCGCCTCAAAGTGGGAAGATGACGCAGCCGGCTCGATGCCTGCGCCTGAGGCGTTCGGGCGGGAGCGACGGCAGTGCCGCGAGCTTTTTCTTCCGTGTACTGCGGAAGAGAAATTTGCGGCGCAAAGCAGACACCACGGCAGAGTCTTTTCGCGATAGAGCCGTGAAATGTGCCGGCGCGCTGGACGCACACGCCGCTTTCGAATTTTATGGTGAACGAACCATGCGCTGTTTTCCGGGGAACTCCTTAAAGTGGGAAGATGACGCAGGCGGCTCGCTGTCTGCGCCTGAGGCGTTCGGGCGGGAGCGATGGCAGCGCCGTGAGCTTTTCTTCCGTGTATTGCGGAAGAGAAATTTGCGGCTGTTTTCTCTTTTTTTGGCATGGAAATAACGCTATTCGCATGAAAGCGATGGCGATTTCCGAAATCTTTATCAAAAATTAATGCGGCGCAGAACCTTCCGACTGGCCGACACTGGAATAATATACTAAGTTTACGATGAAAATATACTGAATTGCTGCATAAGTAAGGCGAAATATACACAAAAGCCGCCCGAGATGTAATATTTGCAAAAGTATTACACTATTGCTGAAAATGTGTTAGAATAGTTTCAGACACAATAATACGATGGAGTTGATTTGAAGATGGTCTATCAGGTTCTGTTGACGTTGAACAATGCGACTCTGCTGAAGGAAGTGGCGCTGGAGGCTCACCGGCGCAGGCTTCCGTGTCAGATCCGTACATTTCGCACGGTCGCCGCGCTGATCGATGGCGGCACATTCGATTACGCGGACGCTGTGCTGGTGGACGCTTCGATGCTGAACGCCGGCGCGCTGATGGCGAGCCTGATGTGCGGGGCGCTGGGACGGCGGCTGATGGTCTTCGGCGGCATGACGGATGAGCGGGCGGCGCTCGTGCTGTCCGAGAGCGGCGTGCAGTGTCAGCCGATGGCGACGGACGCGCATACGCTGTGCGATGTGCTGGAAGAGATGTTCTGCGACAGCCGCAGAGACGCGCAGAGGGACGCTGTGCATGCGCTGCTGGGCAGCCTGCCCATTTCGGCGACGCTGAAGGGCGGCGTGTACATAGAGACGGCGCTGCGCCTTGCGATGCACACGCCGGCGCTGATGGACAGCCTGAAGGGCGGCCTGTACGCGCGCGTGGCCGAGATGTGCGGCGTGAGCGCGGCAAATGTCGAGCGGGATATTCGCTATGCGATCATACAGTGCTGGGATCGGATGCAGGAGCGGCAGAAGCGCGCTCTGCTGGCCGGCTGCGCGCACAGACCGGCGCCCAAGCTCTTTCTGATGAAGCTGCTGCGCCGGCTCCGGCGGGAAGGGTACACGGCGGCGTTCAGCGGAGTCTGGCCGAAATAGCGCCGTGCGGGAAGACGCGCCGGTCTTCCGTTGGGACAAGCCTCTCGACGATTTTCTGCGCTGCGGACTGTCAGCCGTCAGAAAACGCCGCGAGGAAAACTTGCGCAGCCTGTCGGCGCTCCGGAGTGCGATATGCCGCCGTTTCCGCGTCTGAAAATCCTGATTTGGCCACGCTGAGCCCTCGGCTTTCATCATTGAACGAGTTTGGAACCCTTCGGGGAGAACAACGGCTGAAACCAGAGCGTTCAAGCGCCGGGAAAATCCGCGGGAACGCGTCTCTGAATAGCCGCGGGTCGGCGCCGCGCTTTCGAAGTTTTACTCTTCATGAAAAGCCGGGAGCGGAGAGAACAGTGCGGCGCAATGGAGGCGGCAGGGAATAATGAACCGCGCTGGCGCTTCGGACTTGCCCCAGCTTTCCTCGATGAACCTGAAATTTCACCAGAGAACGGGGCGCAGCAAGCGCCGCGCCTTTGCGAAAGAAACGGCCGGGAGGTTTTCGACTTCTCATTTCCGCGCCCACACAATATGACGAAAGCGCTCCGGACGCGAAAGATTCCTGCGTCCGGAGTGCCTGTTTTTTGTGGACTGTCAGCCCTTCTTGCCGGCGAGAGAGCGGCGGTATTTCTCACTTTCCCAGTTGGCGATAAAGGCCTTGGCGGCCTCGCCCATTGTGGAGAGCGTGTAGCCGTGCGCTTCGATCTGGCGGCAGATGAACACCACGGCGGTCAGCGTCTCGGCGATGACCTGCGCCTTGGCGGCGGGCATATTGAACAGCACGCGGCCGGTTTTCGGGTTCACGGTGCAGCAGCCCTCCTCGGGCAGATCGTCGGTGATGCGGAACGCGCCTGTGAGGAAAACCAGCTGATCGGGATAGAGCGGCGATTCGAGGAAGAACTTCTCGGTATAATCGCCCTTGGCCAGCTGCTCGCTCAGATAGGGCGCGTCGGCCTCGATCAGGCCGTTTTCGGCCGGCTTGACCGACACGGCGGGGAAGGCGTCGCTCGCCAGGCCAAACGCGGCGGCGATGCGGGCGTTTACGTCGGCATGGATGCGCAGGCACTCGTCGGGATCGTCGCTGTGGGCGATCAGGCCGTGATTGATCATGAAAATCGCGGCGGGACGGCGGCCGGTTTCCTTTTCGACGCGGCTCAGCTCATCGCGGATGGAGAATGTCAGCCGTGCGCCGGGATCGGTGTAGGGCACGATGCCGAATGTGTAGTCTGCGCCCGCGAGCGCCTTTTCGACGATGGCGGCGCATTCCTTCGAGCAGGCGGCCAGATTGGCGTAGACGCTGTGGCTGTGCGCGACGAACGTATCCAGCAGCGAGTGAAAGCCCGCCTCGACCGAGGGCCGCAGCGCGTCCAGGCCCTCGATGGTCTGGGTGTATTCCTTCGCCTTGGCGGAGCCGGCCTTCTCGACGTCCTCGAAATCAGAGGGATTGTTTTCCAGATAGAAGCGGCGCAGCGACGCGTAATCGAGCACGGCGTAGGCTTTGTTTTCGCGGATGTCCTTCAGGCAGTAGCCCGAGGCCTTGATGGCCATCAGGCCGTCGGCCAGCTTGACGGATGTGTTTCCGCCGCCGCCCTGCACATAATCGGCGCGCGCGCCGACGCTCTGGGAGACGCGGGCGAAATCGGCCAGCGCTTTGGCGTTGGTTTCAAAGAAATTGCTCATTGTGATCGTCCTCCAATTCCTGTCGTTGATTGGCTGTGGGTATTATAGCACACAGGGGGCGCAGTGTCAAAACGCTTGCGATAAATTCGCGCAATTCCATTCGATGTGCCAGTGGGAAATTGCAATCGGTTCTTTTGGGGGTTCTTCACGGAATCTTGAGGGGAGTGCAAGGCCATAACAGCAGCGGATTACATGGCTTTACCGTGAGAGAGCGGGTAAAGAAGGAAAAATGTGTGTTTAGCAGTGCAGTCTTTGCTTTTATGCTGTTCACGTCTCTCTGCCGCGCATTGCTTTCCCGGCTTTTGCGAAGAGGCTCTTTTGGGCTATGGCCAGGCCGCATTGGGGCATAAAGCGAAAAAAACCGCCCCGAATGAATCGGAGCGGCAAAAATATGCGCTTATTCCTCGATCAGCATGGGCGTGCCGTCGAGCTTGCTGTCGGTGATGAAGCGCAGGCAGCTCTCGCCCTCGGCGGTGGTGTATTCGACGGCCAGCGTCGGTATGATTTCGGGGAAATAGGCCTGCACGCGCAGCGATTGCCCGGCCTTCAGGCTCGCCCATTCGCCCAGCGTGTCGCCCGCGCTCAGGCGGTACTCCTCGTCATACTGCACGTTGACCAGTCGAACGGAGGACAGATCGGCAAGGGCGGTGAGCAAAAACGCGTCTGACGCTGCGTCGATCGTCACATTGGCCGCGATCTGAGCGGCGCTGTCCTCATCATCCATGGCGATGGCGAGCTTTGCGTCGGGATCGAACAGATCCAGAGACATGATCTGATTGTATATTTCATCCGACCAGGTTTCTCCGTTGTCGTCGCCGCGATAGACGCTCTGCGGCACGACGGCGGCAAAGACGAACGTGCGCGGGCCGTAGATGACGGCGGCGTTGACCACGGCGGTATTGTCGCCGCTGCCGGCGGTGAAGATTGTCCAGCAGGCGGAATATCCGGCCACGGCGTCCAGCGCGTCGTTGACGCTGCCGGATGCAGCGGCCTCGCCGAAGAGCGAAACGAGCTTTTTCTCGGCGGCTTCGGCGGATGGGAACGCGCCGGACATGATCGTTTCATTCAGGCCGGGGCAGCAGAGCGTCTGGAAGTAGGAATCAGCGGCGCTCTCCGAGCTGGTCAGCTCTGCGTCGCGCGGGGCCTGAAAGACGAGCACAGTTCCGGAATAGGGCGTGTCGCTGTTTTCGCACAGCGCCGGCAGAGTTTGCGCCAATATGAAAGCGAGGATCAGCAGCGGGAGCCATAAATAGCGCCTTTTCACATAAAACACTTCCTTTTCATTCGTTTTTTGAATTTGAACGCATTTCAAAATTCAGAAAGCGCCGTCCGCCTTCCGTGGGGATTCATTTAATAGACGGCGAAAGGGAAGCCGGGGTTGCAGGGGGAGGTATGAAAAATGCCCGGTCGCCTGTTAAACGGCCGGGCAGGGGAATATTACATCAGCTTGCGGAAGAGCGCGGTGAAATCGGCCACGCTGGCTTCGCGCGGGTTGCCGGGCGCGCAGGCGTCCTTGCTCGCGGATTCGGCCAGGAAGGGCAGATCCTCTTCCCTGAGCGCCTCCAGCTTGGTGGGGATGCCCACATCGCTGGAGAGCTTGCGCACGGCGTCTATGGCGGCGGCGCGATACTCGGCCTGCGTCATGGAATCGACGTTCTTTACGCCCATGGCGCGCGCGATCTCGCGGAACTTCTCGCCGGTGGCTTCCTGATTGAACTCCATGACCAGCGGCAGCGTCATGGCGCAGGCCACGCCGTGGGGGGTGTCATACACAGCGCCCAGCGTGTGCGCCATGGAGTGCGCGATGCCCAGACCGACGTTGCTGAAGCCCATGCCCGCGATGTACTGGCCCAGAGCCATGCCTTCGCGACCCTCGGGCGTGCCGGCGACAGCGCCGCGCAGCGAGCGGGAGATGATCTCGATGGCCTTGAGGTGGAACATATCGGTCATTTCCCAGGCGGCCTTTGTGGTGTAGCCCTCGATGGCATGGGTGAGCGCGTCCATGCCGGTGGCGGCGGTCAGGCCCTTGGGCATGGAGGACATCATTTCGGGATCGACGACGGCGACGATGGGCATATCGTGCGGATCGACGCAGACGAACTTGCGCTTGTTCTGCACGTCGGTGATGACGTAGTTGATGGTCACCTCGGCGGCCGTGCCGGCGGTGGTGGGAATGGCGATGATCGGCACGCAGGGGTTCTTGGTGGGCGCGACGCCCTCCAGGCTGCGCACGTCGGCGTACTCGGGGTTGTTGATGATGATGCCGATGGCCTTCGCGGTGTCGATGGGAGAGCCGCCGCCGATGGCGATGATGTAGTCCGCGCCCGCGGCCTTGAAGGCGGCCACGCCGGCCTGAACGTTTTCAATGGTGGGGTTGGCCTTGATGTCGGAGAACAGCTCGTAGCTCAGGCCGTTCCTGTCCAGAATATCGGTCACCTTGGCGGTGACGCCGTGACGCAGCAGCGTGGGGCCGGTGCAGATCAGCGCCTTCTTGAAGCCGCGGCTCTTGGCCTCGGCGGCCACCTCGGCGATGGCGCCCGCGCCGTGATAGGAGGTCTGATTGAGCATGATGCGATTGGCCATGATGAATCACTCCTTGAATGTGATGAAGATTGACTGTGGACGGCAGGGAACTGCCTGCCATTATTATAATACAGGCGCGGCGATTTCGTCCAGTCTTTCGGGCGGGAAAGGCGCGCTTTCATTGTGACATTATGGCCATAAATGAGAAGAATCATACATTGCGGCGCGATTTTACAATCCCGTGCGCGATGAATGCGCCGCGCCGTGCTATAATCAGTAAGTCGTTTGCAAACGCGGCTCAATCGCATAACAGACAGTTCGAGGCCCTCCTGTCTATAAACAAAACCAGGTTCCGCGTCTGTGAGGCGCGGTCAGAGTTTGTTCCCCTGCGGGAAAGATGACCAGGGCAGTGTTTTCTCAAAGCTCATTGAAGGCTTGGAGATGCGCCGCCTTTTTTGTTTGTCTTTTGGAAGCGCGGGCGGAGCAATCTCCAATCTGTATGGGCTTCCATGCGGATTTTTTTGTGCGAAAGGATATGAACGAACCATGCTCAAGAAGAAGGACACCCGTTTCATCACCCGTGCGGCCGTCATCGCCGCCATCTACTGCGCGCTGACGCTGCTGCTGCGCCCCATCAGCTACGGCGAGGTTCAGCTGCGCGTTTCCGAGGCGCTCACCATACTGCCCGTGCTCACGCCCGCCGCCGTGCCCGGCCTGTTCATAGGCTGTCTGCTGGCCAATCTTCTGGGCGGCAGCACGGTGATCGACATTGTTTTCGGCTCGCTGGCCACGCTGGGCGCGGCGCTCGTGACGCGCAAACTGCGCAATAAGCCCGCTCTGGCGGCGCTCGCGCCGGTTGTGTTCAATGCGGTGATCATCGGTCTGGTCTTAAACGGCCTCTCCGACATGCCGCTGCCGCTGATCATGCTCTGGATCGGCCTGGGCGAGGCGGCCGCCTGCTATGCGCTGGGACTGCCGCTGTTGTACATGCTCAAAAAGGCGAAGCTCGACACGAAGCTGTTCGCGGACTGATTATCATAGAAAAAAAGACGCTCTGATTCGCCGGATCGGAGCGTCTTTTTGCTTATGCGAAGAACAGCTGCCTTTCGCCGCAGGCGTACAGCGCCGCGTCCAGCGCGTATATGTCCGCGCCGCGGCCGATGAAAAAGCTGATGATCGCGTCTCTGCGGTCGCTGGGCAGCAGGAAGTATCCGGCAGATATGAGCAGCGCGCGCGTTTCTTCCTCCGTCAGCGACAGCGCGACGCACAGCGCCATGGCCGCGTCGCGGTCGGGCAGCTCGCTCGGGCGATTGCGCAGCGCCGAGAGATACGAAAGCGTCATGTTTGCGCGGCGGCTCAGCGCGCTTTCGGAAAGACCCTTTTCGCGGGCAAGCGCCATGACCTGCGCGATGAAGGGCGCCTTTGGCGCGGGCTTTGCGACCGGCTCGGGCGCGATGGGCTCAAAGAGCATTTCGTCCAGCGAGGGCAGCTCGTCGCCGACGCTTTCCTCAGGCGCGCGCGATTCGGGATGCGCGATATAATGGGACAGCGCCATCCATGTTTCCGCGTCCGGACGCGTTGTGCGGGGATCATAGACGGAGAGATAGACAGTCATTTCCCGCTTTTCGAGAAAGGCGGCCAGCTCCGTCATGGCGATGCGGAAGGCCTTTTCGCGCGGATAGCCGTAGGGGCCGGTGGAGAGCAGCGGGAAGGCGATCGAGCGCGCCTTTTGGGCGGCGGCGAGTGAGAGCGACTCCTGATAGCAGGCGGCGAGCAGCTCGCCTTCATGCTGGCGGCCGTTCACCCAGATCGGGCCGACGGCGTGAACCACATATTGGGCGGGCAGCCTGAAGCCGGGCGTGATCACGGCGTGGCCGGGCGCGCAGGAGCCGAGCTTTTCGCAGGCGGCGCGCATTTCGGCAGGGCCGGCGGCCTTGAACAGCGCGTCGCTCAGGCCGGTGCCCTGCCGGAGATTGCGGTTGGCGGCGTTGACCACGACGTCGACGTCCAGCGTGGCGACGGGATCCTTTATGATCTGAATGGGCATGGCGATATCCTTTCTTCTGAGTGTGCAGAGCGTGACGCTGTGTATTTCGCGGCGCGCGGCGCTTTTTCCTGCCGGCGCGCTTTGGAAACGCATTGCGGCTCTTGTATTTACGGCGGCGGGCTGATATAATGAATTTAACATCCCCAAAATCGAATAAAAGGATGAAGAAGGGCATGAAGCAGCGCTTTATAGAAGCCGAGTCGTTCAAAAATCTGGGCGGCTGGGCGATTGATCAGCAGTCCATGGATCAGATGGGCTCGCCCTATATCATGGCGCATGGCCTGGGCGTGCCCGTGGCCGACGCGGAGACGGAAATCGACGTGAGCGCGGGGCGCTATGCGGTGTGGGCGCGCACGCGGGACTGGACGGCGGTCTGGGGCAAGGGCACGCCGGCGGGGCGCTTTGCCGTGCGCGTGGACGGGAAGACGCTGCCCGCCGTGCTGGGCACGAACGGCGCGGCATGGGCGTGGCAGAAGGCGGGAGAGATCGATCTCGGCGCGGGGCGGCACACGCTGGCTCTGCACGACCTGACCGGCTTTAACGGCCGCTGCGACGCGGTCTATATGACCGACGACCTCGGCTTTGCGCCGCCGGACGATAAAACCGCCATTGAGGAGATGCGCCGCGAACTGAACTGGCATGAAATCGCCGAATGCGGCGAGGAATACGATCTGATCGTCGCGGGCGGCGGCGTGGCGGGCGTGTGTATGGCGCTTGCAGCGCGGCGCACCGGCACGAAGACGCTGCTCATCAACGACCGCGGCGTGCTGGGCGGCTGCAACAGCTCGGACATCCGCGTGTGCATGGGCGGTCAGATCCATCTGCCGCCGTATCCGCATCTGGGCGACGTGGTGCGGGAGATCGCGCCGGTCATGGGCAGGCCGACCGTCTATCCCGCCGAGTATTTCGAGGATGCGCGCAAGAAATTCGCCTTCGAGCCGCTCGAATATCAGGAGACAAAATGCGATATTGCGCTGTGGGAGCATGTGACCGCCATCGAGAAGGATGGGGACGTGATCGCCGCGGTCGTGACCACAAACGTGCGTACCGGCCGAAAGACGCGCTATCGCGCCCGCCTGTTTGCCGACTGCACCGGCGACGCGGCGCTCGCCCGCATGGCCGGCTGCGCCGTGATGTATGGCCGGGAGGCGGCGGATACGTTCGGCGAATCGCTGGGCGCGCCGGCGTATCAGCATCTGGTCATGGGCCATTCGCTGCGCTGGTATTCTCAGCCGAAGGACGAGGACGTTCCCTTTCCGGCGATCGACTGGGGCTTTGACTTTGATGAGGACGCCTGCTATTTCGTGCGCTCGGGCGACTGGGAGCAGGAGGCGGGCTTTCGGCGCGACATGGTGGAGGACATCGAGTATATCCGCGATTACGGCCTGCGCGCCATATTCAGCAACTGGAATTTCCAGAAGAACCTCTCGAAGCGGCGCGGAGAATATGCCCGCGACGCGCTCGAGTGGATTTCTCCCATCGGCGGCAAGCGCGAGAGCTATCGCGTCGTGGGCGATCACATACTCACGCAGGCCGATCTCGAGACGCCGAACGTCTATGACGACGCGACGGCCTGCATCACATGGTCGATCGACATACACTTCCCCGAGCCGGACAACGAGGCGCGCTTCGGCGAGGCGTTTCGCTCGTTCGCGTATCATCGGGGCATCGTGAAGCCCTGTCCCGTGCCGTATCGCTGCCTGTACGCGCGCGATGTGAGGAATCTCTTCCTCGGCGGGCGCGATGTGAGCGCCAGCCATGTGGCGTTTTCGGCGATCCGCGTCATGCGCACGCTGGGCGCGCTGGGAGAGGCGGCGGGACTGGCCGCGTCGGTCTGCACGAAGCACGGCGCGTGGCCGCGGGACGTTTACACCGACTATCTGGACGAATTCAAGGCGGCCATGACGGCGGGCGTGCCGATTCCCGATTCATTCAACTGCGGCATCGGCGACGAGGAGGCCTATCACTTCAAGGACTTGGGCTGGATACACTTCCATCCCTATCGCTGCGAGAGCGAAAACGAGCGCGAGAAAATACGCCGCAACGTCAAAGCGCTGGGGATGAAGCACAAATATGAGGAGCCGGACTGGCTGAAGTGAGCGCGGCTCCGGCAGGGAATGTGAGGAGGAAGCGGTTATGAGCATTCATGTCAATGGAGAAAACGGTGTGGTTTGTCGTGTGCCGAACTGCGATTTCGGCTATTTCGGCTGGCCGTCGATCGCACTTCTGGAGGACGGCACGCTGATTGCGGGCGCGTCCGGGCTGCGCTGGGGGCACATCTGCCCGTGGGGCAAGAGTGTGCTGAGCGACAGCCGTGACGGGGGAAGAACGTGGACGCAGCCCCGCGTCGTGCACGATTCGCCGCAGGACGACCGCGACGTGGGCGTCGTGGCGCTGGGCGGCCAGAGCGTGATGATCACATGGTTTACGCTCGATTCGCGCGAATTTCTGGCCGAGTATCGGCGGGGCATGAGCGGCGCGGTTCGCTCGTGGATGGAGGGCAAAGTCAGCGCGCTGGACGACGAGACTGTGAAGGCGCACAAGGGCAGCTGGACGCGCGTGAGCCATGACGGCGGCAAGACGTGGAGCGCGCCCCGCAGAGCGCCCGTCAGCGCGCCGCACGGCCCGATTCTGCTCAAAAACGGCGCGCTGCTCTATGCGGGCAAGCGCTTTCCGGAAGAGGATCTGCGCCCCGTCGCGCGCGATGTGGCCGTGTGCGTGAGCAATGATCAGGGCGAAAGCTGGCGCGAAATCGGCGCGCTGATCTGCCCGCGCGGCTTTACATGGGATGAAATCCACGAGGCGCATCCGGTGGAGCTGGCCGACGGAACGCTTTTGTGCAGCCTGCGCGTGCATGAGAAGGACACCATTGCGACATGGCTGAGCCGCTCGGCCGACGGCGGAATGACGTGGAGCGATCCCGTGCGCCTGCCCTGCGACGGCGCGCCCGCGCATCTGCTGCTGCATTCCTCGGGCGTGATCGTGTGCGTATACGGCTATCGGCACGAGCCGTTCGGCCAGCGCGCGCTCCTCAGCCGCGACGGCGTGAACTGGAGCGAGGAGCTGATACTGCGCGCCGACGGCCTGGACGGCGATCTGGGCTATCCGGCCTCGGTCGAGCTGCCGGGCGGCGAGATGCTGACCGTATACTATCAGCGCCTGCCGGGCGACGCCAAGACCAGCCTGCTCTCCACACGCTGGCGTCTGCCTGAGATCATCTGATATGTCCCTAAAAGAAGGCTGAAACGGACGATGGGAGAGAGGCTGCTATGGGAACGGGATGGTTGAGCTATCTGCCGCTGATTTTTCTGCTGTATATGTATTGCATGAGCCGAAAAAGGCGCACGCAATACATCAGGGCGAGGATCGGGAGAAAGAAGGGGGATACGGAAATGCAGGAGCTTGCGAAGCGCTTTATCGGCAGGGACGTTCTGCTCTATCTGATTTCGGAGAGCAATATAGACGGAATTCTGAAAGAGGTTATTGACAACGCCGTCGTTATCGAAAAGGACGGAAAGGAGAATGTCGTCAATCTCGATTATGTCGTCCGCATGAGGGAATATCCGGTCGGAAAGAACGGGAAGAGAAAGTCCATTGTCATTGACTGACGGCGTATTTTATGTGACTGTTCGCCATAGGGAAAAGGCCGGTGAACGCTGCGCCGCCGACAGAAAAGTCCCATCCGGCAATAAAGAAAGAAGCGCATGGTCTCGCGCTTCTCAGCTTGTCAAAAAAGTTTTTGACAAGCTGGTGGACGGGAGAGCAAGCTCCCCCGCCACTGCCACCCCTACCAG
>CAKUAV010000038.1 GCA_934636425.1 uncultured Clostridia bacterium | reverse complement strand
CATCATCGCCGTGTATGTGTACGATCAGGGCATCATCAACGCCAAGTACAGCTACTCCACCGCCATCGGCCTGTTCAACACGCTGGTCAACATCGCGCTTCTCTTCATCGTGACCCGCGTGGCGCGCAAGGTCGCGGACTACAAGTTCGTTTAAGAAAGGAGACGGAAAAGCATGGCCAAGAGCAAGGCGTCCGCCGGCCTGTCCGACCGGGCAAGCGACATCATACTGGTTGTCCTGTGCGTGCTGATACTGCTGATTGTGGCTTATCCGCTCTACTATATACTGGTGGCCTCGTTCTCCAACCCCTACGACGTGTACGCGGGCAAGACATTCCTGCTCCCCAGCGGCTTTACGCTGGACGGCTACAAGTCGGTCTTCGCCGATCCGAGCATCGTCACCGGCTACGGCAACTCCGTGCTCTACACCGTTCTGGGCACGATCTACTCTGTGGCGCTGATCTACATGACGGCCTATCCGCTCTCCGAGGCCGATCTGCCCGGCAGAAAGCTGATCGCCATCTATTTCCTCATCACGATGTACTTTGGCGGCGGCCTGATCCCGAGCTATCTGACCGTCAAGAACACCGGCCTGATCGGCACGGTCTGGGCCATGTTCGTGCCCGGCGGTCTGGCGGCGTCCCACATGATCATCGCTCGCAACTACTTTGAAAACAGCATACCCGCCTCCGTGAAGGAAGCGGCCGAGATCGACGGCGCGAGCAAGCTCACCGTGTTCTTCAAGATCATCATACCGCTTTCCCGCCCGATCATGGCGGTCATGGTGGTGTTCAGCATGGTGGCCTACTGGAACGAATGGTTCACCGCGCTGATCTACCTCAAGGGCTCCCAGGCGCCGCTGCCGCTGGTGCTGCGCAACATACTCATCAAGAGCAGCGCCTCCGCGGCGCAGGCCAGCACGATTTCCGGCGGCTATGCGGAGCTGAACAAGATGACGGAAATGATCAAGTTCGCCTCGATCATCGTGGCGGCCGCGCCCATGCTGATCATCTATCCGTTCGTGCAGAAGTATTTCGAGCAGGGCTTCATGACCGGCGCCGTCAAGGGCTGATCGGATCCCCCGCTTGCAAATAGATACCCCTCAACCGATCGAAAGGAGAATACACAATGAACCGCATCTCGAAGCTTCTGGCGCTGTGCCTGGCGGCCGCGCTGATGCTCACCGGCGTCGTCGCGGGCGCTGAGGAGCAGACCACGTTCAACATCATCTCCGGCATCTCCGCCCTCTCCGGCGGCTACGACGACAATCCCGTGCTCAAGCAGCTGCAGGAAGAGGCCGGCATTGCCATCAACTGGGACTGCATGAGCGACTCGCTGAGCGAGCAGGTCAACATCCGCATCGCCGGCGGCGATCTGCCCGACGCCTTCAACGGCGTGAGCTTCAACAACTACGATCTGCTGACCTACGGCGAGGACAAAACGCTGATCGACCTCACTCCCTACATCAACGCCGACGTGATGCCCAACCTCACCGCCATTCTGGAGGCGCATCCCGAGATCCGCGCGGCCATCACAATGAGCAACGGCGCGATCTACGGCCTGCCCGCCGGCGAGCAGATGGGCACCGCGGGCATCGGCAAGGAGGAGGACTACTCCATATTCACCGTGCCGCAGTTCTCGATGATCAACAAGAAGTGGCTGGACGAGCTGAACCTCGAGGTGCCCACCACGCTGGACGAGCTGCACGATGTGCTGGTCGCCTTCAAGGAAAACGACATGAGCCACAAGGTCTACGGCAATCCCGAGGGCTCCACGCTGCCCATGTCCACCGGCTTTGACCAGTGGTGCTGGGGTCAGAACATATTCTACGCCGGCTTCGGCTTCACCAACTGGACCAACGACGTCTGCAACGACCTGATCCTCCAGCCGGACGGCAAGGTCAACTTCGTCTCCGACGACGACAACTACCGCGCCGCGCTGACCTACTTCCACAACTGGTACGCCGAGGGCCTGATGGATCCCGAGACGTTCAGCCAGGACACCACCCAGCTGATGAGCAAGTGCTCCCAGGGCTATGTCGGCGTGTCCACCTGGTGGTACATCGAAGAGCTGATGGGCAACTACTCCGAGGACTATGTGTTCCTGCCCGTGCTGACCGGCCCCGACGGCACCAGCAATGTCACCGTCCGCACCGGCGGCGCGATCAACGCCGGCCAGCTGAGCGTCAGCAAGGCCTGCAAGAGCCCCGAGAAGCTGCTCGCCTTCTACGACAAGTGGTACGACGGCGAAACCGTCATGCAGCTGCAGTACGGCCCGATCGGCGAGTACTTTACCGGCAAGGATGACAACGGCCTGTGGCTGAGCATCACCGAGAGCGAGTGCCGCGAAAAGTACGGCAAGAGCGCCGGCGAGCTGAAGAGCCAGCTGGAGGTCAACGGCCCCAAGCTGATCCTCTCAAACTACTACAACGACGTCTTCAAGATGGAAGACCGCGCCATCGAGCGCCTTGAGGATCTGTACAACTTCTGGATGCCCTATGTGAAGGACACCACCACCTACCCGATCGACTGCGTTTACACCCCCGAGGAGCTGGACACCATCGATATGTACCGCTCCGACTTCGAGAACGCCGTCGCCGAGCAGGAAGCGCTGTGGCTGCGCGACGGCGCGCCCACCGACGACGAGTGGAACGCCTATGTCAAGACACTCGAGCGCTGCGGCATGAACGAGCTGCTGGAGGTCTATCAGGCCGCCTACGACCGCTACGCCGAGGCCAAGTAATTTCGCATCCATACGCCGCGAGGCCCCTTTCCCACCCCTGCGGGAAGGGGTCTCGCTCTATAAAGCCCAGAGGAGGGAAACCACATGAGCCGCAAGGAAACGCTGCTGGCGGAAAGCCGCGCCTATGAGCGGGCGCTCTCCGCGTTCATTCCCGAGAGCGACCGGCCGCTCGTCCATCTCACGCCCATGATCGGCTGGATGAACGATCCCAACGGCTTCTGCCACTATAACGGCGAATACCATCTGTTCTATCAGTATTACCCCTACGACACGGTGTGGGGGCCGATGCACTGGGGGCACGCCGTCAGCCGCGATCTTCTGCGCTGGGAATACCGCCCCGCCGCCATCGCGCCCGATACGCCCGCCGACGAGGGCGGCTGCTTCTCCGGCAGCGCCGTGCCGCTGGACGACGGGCGGCTGATGCTGCTCTACACCGGCGTTCAGAAGGAAAACGACCGGCATACCGAGCTGCAGGCGCAGTGCGCGGCCATCGGCGACGGCACGGATTTCGTGAAGTGCGAGAACAATCCCGTCATGCCGGCCACGCTGCTGCCCGCATCCTACAGCGCGCGCGATTTCCGCGATCCCAAAATATGGCGCGGCGCGGACGGGCGCTTCTACTGCGTCGCGGGCAACCGCCATGAGACGCGGCAGGGCGCGGCTGTGCTCTTCGAGAGCGAAAACGGCCTCGACTGGCGCTTTGCCGGTGAGCTGGACGCAAGCCGGGGCGAGGTCGGGCGGATGTGGGAATGCCCGGACTTCTTCGCGCTGGACGGCGCGCAGGTGCTGCTTATCAGCCCGCAGGAAATGGAGGGCGACGAGGCGCTCGGCTTCCATCCGGGCAACAACACCGCCGCCGTGATCGGCGACTACAATGAAAAGACGCACGTATTTACGCGGCGCGCCCTCCAGCCGGTGGACGAGGGCTTCGAGTTCTATGCCCCGCAGACCACGCTCGCGCCCGACGGACGGCGCGTGATGATCGCCTGGATGGAGGACTGGGAGACTCAGGCGGCCAAGGCGCGCACCCACAAATGGTTCGGCCGCATGACGCTGCCGCGCGAGCTGTTCATGAAGGACGGACGGCTCTGCCAGCGCCCCGTGCGCGAGATCGAGACGCTGCATTGCGACAGCGTGCGCATGACGGACGCGCTGGTCGACGGCGAGGCCTCCTTTGAGGGCGTTGGCGGGCGCGCGCTCGATCTGAGTGTGACGCTGCGCAGCGCGGCCTGCCGCCGCTTCGAGATGCGCTTTGCCGAGGACGAGCGCCGCTATACGCTGATACGCTGCGATCTCGAGCGCGGCGAGGTGACGTTCGACCGCTCGATGAGCGGAAGCCGGCGCAACATCGCGCACGCGCGCACCGTGAAGGCGGACTGCTCGGGCGAACTGGCGCTGCGGTTGATACTGGACGGAGACAGCGCCGAGCTGTTCGTCGGGCGCGGCGAGCACACGATCTCCGCGCTCATAGACACGCCGCTCACGGCGCAGGGCGTTTCCTTCCGCGCCGACGGCGCAATCCACATCGACATTGAAAAGCACGCGCTGAGAAGAGCGTGACGCATTACATTTTCAAGACGCATCCTGCGCGGGTGCGTCTTTTTTGTTTATGCGGCTGAAAATCGCATATGTTTTGCGGATAATGAGAATATTGTGCTACTTTTAGCCAAAATTAAATGAGACGTATCGCTCGTGTTAATAGTATGCTAATAGCAGAGCTTGTGACGAACCAGACCGAGGAGGACGATTATGCAGAAAACCCTTCTTGAAATGCGGCATATCCAGAAGTATTTTCCGGGTGTGCACGCGCTCAATGACGCCCGGCTGGATCTTATGGCGGGCGAGGTGCTGGCGCTGGTCGGCGAGAACGGCGCGGGCAAATCGACGCTCATGAAGGTGCTCACCGGCGTCTATTCCATGGATTCGGGCGAAATCATATTTGACGGCCGGCCGGTCGAGATCCACTCCACGCGGGACAGTCAGGCGCTGGGCATATCGATCATCCATCAGGAGCTGAATCTGATGCCCGATCTGACCGTCGCCGAGAATATCTTCATCGGGCGTGAGCCCATGCTCGGCATGGTGATCGACAAGAAGCGCCAGAACGCCGACGCGCAGGCGCTGCTTTCATCGCTCGGGTTGCGCTTCAGGCCGGAGACCGTGGTCAAAACGCTGACCGTGGCGGGGCAGCAGATGGTGGAGATCGCCAAGGCGCTGTCCTATCCGAACACGCGGGTGCTCATCATGGATGAGCCGTCCGCGGCGCTTTCGGAGGCCGAGGTCGAGGAGCTGTTCGTGTTCATACGCGCGCTCAAGCAGCGCGGCATCGGCATCATATACATCTCGCACAGAATGCAGGAGCTCAAGGTCATCGCCGACCGCGTGACCGTCATGCGCGACGGCCAGTATGTGGGCACGCGCGGCATGGCGGAGGTCACGATGGACGAAATCGTGTCCATGATGGTGGGGCGCGTGATATTCGAGCAGCCCAAGCAGGCCTCTCAGGTGCCGCCGGACGCGCCGGTCGTGCTCGAGGCGCGCGGCCTGCGCTCTCCCGCCGTCAAGGACGTCTCGTTCACGCTGCGCCGCGGCGAGATACTGGGCTTCGCCGGGTTGATGGGCGCGGGACGCACAGAGACAATGCGCCTGATCTGCGGCGCGGATCCCCGCACGGGCGGCGCGATATTCATCAACGGGCGCGAAATCGACATACGTACCCCCAGCGACGGCGTGAAGGCCGGCATAGGCTATCTGAGCGAGGACCGCAAGCGCTACGGGCTGTGTCTGGGGCTGTCGGTGGCCGACAACATCGCGCTGCCGTCGCTCAGGAACTTCATCCGGGGCGTCGTCGTCCGCCAGCGCGCCATACGCGAGCGGGCGCATCACTACCGCGGCCAGATCAACATAAAGACGCCGACTGTGGACAGTCAGGTGGTTTCGCTCTCGGGCGGCAACCAGCAGAAGGTGGTGCTGTCCAAATGGCTGCTCAGGGACTGCGACGTGCTCATATTCGACGAGCCCACGCGCGGCATAGACGTCGGCGCGAAGAACGAGATCTACAAGCTGATGAATCAGCTGGTGGCCGAGGGCAAATCGATCATAATGATCTCTTCCGAGCTGCCCGAGCTGCTCCGCCTCAGCGACCGCATCGCCGTGATGTGCGAGGGCCGTCTGACCGGCATGATGAACATCGAGGACGCGACTCAGGAAAAGATCATGGCGCTGGCGACTCCGGGCGTGTAAGCGCCGCGGACGGCACATACAGATAGAGAGAATGGACGCTCCAAGGGAGGATATGGACGATGCAGAAGCGCTTCGATATGCAGAAATTGCTCGCGCCGGCCGCGCTGGTGATACTCTACGCATTCTTTTCGATATTCGGCAAGAATTTCTTTTCGAGCTACACCGCCAAGACCGTGCTGGAATCGACCTACTACATAGGCTTTATGGCCTTCGGCGTGACGTTCGTCATCATAACGGGCGGCATCGATCTGTCAATCGGCACGGTCATGAACTGCGCCGCGCTGATCGGCGGCACGGCCTACTCGCTGTGGAAGTGGCCGCTGTGGCTGGCGCTGATACTGATTCCGGTGGTCGGCCTGGTGTTCGGCCTGGCCAACGGCGTCATGATCGCCAAGCTCAAGCTGCCCCCCTTCATCGCCACGCTGGGCACGATGCTGGTGTCTCAGGGCTTCGGCTCGATCGTATCGCGCGTGCAGACGCAGCGCTTCCCCACGATCGGCTCCGAGGACGCATGGTTCAAGACGGTGTTCTTCCGCGCGGGCAATTTCCCCATCGGCGCGGTCTATCTCTTCGCCGCATTCCTCATCGCGCTGTTTTTGCTCAACAAGACGCGCTTTGGCCGCTATAACTTCGCCATAGGCTCCAACGAGGAGGCCACGCGCCTGTCGGGCGTGAATGTCGATCGCTGGAAGATCGCCATATACGCGGTCTGCGGCCTGTTCGCCGGTCTGGCGGGCATATTCTACGCGGGCACCTACACCACGGTGCTCCCGGGCAGCGGCAACGGCCAGGAGCTCAACGCCATCGCGGCGGTCGTCATCGGCGGCACGTCCATGAGCGGCGGCTCGGGCACAATGGTGGGCACGCTGATCGGCGCGTTCATCATGTCGGTGCTCAAGGCCGGCCTCTCGTCCATGGGTCTTCAGGCGCACTGGCAGACGTTCATAACGGGTTTTGTGGTCATAGGCGCTGTGCTGCTGGACAAGGCGCGCACAAACGCCGCCGCCCGCGCCAAGACCAACGAGACCCGCGACGCCGAAAAGAGCGCCCAGCCCAAGAGCTGACATACCTGCTTCGGATTTTAGGCGCAAGCGCCTGAAAGGATATCATTCCCAACGACAAAAAAGGAGGATACCCCGCATGAAGAAACTCTTATCCATCGCCCTGGCTCTGCTGCTGGTCTTCTCGGCCGCCTCTGCCCTCGCCGAGGAGAGCCTGTACATCTCGGTCATCTCCAAGGGCGAACAGCACGCCTTCTGGCAGGCCGTCAGGAAGGGCTGCGAGGACGCCGCCAAGGAATACGGTGCGGAAATGTTCTACTACGGCCCGCCTTCCGAGACCGACATCGCCCTGCAGGTTGAAGCGCTGAAGGGCGAAATGGCCAAGAATCCCAAGGCGCTGGCGCTGGCTGCGCTCTCCACCGACTCGGTCATGACCGAGCTGCAGGAGTGCATCGACAAGAAGATCCCGGTCATCGGCTTTGACTCCGGCGTGCCCAATGCGCCCGAAGGCTCCATCTGGGCGACCGCGTCCACCAACAACAAGAACGCCGCCGCCATCGCCGCGGAGGAAATGCTCAAGCTGGACGGCTTCGTCGATATGCTCAAGGCCGCCACGCCCGAAGCGCCCGTGGTCATCGGCGTGCTCTCTCAGGACGCCGTCTCCGAGTCCATCACCAGCCGCACCTCCGGCTTCGTGGATAAGATGAAGGAACTGGCCTCCGAGTACGGCACGGTCGAGGTGCGCGGACACAGCCTGTGGGCAGCCCCCGCCGAGAAGGCCTCCATCATACTGCACGTTGAGATCGCGGCGACCACCAGCGCCACCGATCTGACCAACGCGGCCAACGCCGTGCTGAACCTCGAAAACCTCAAGGTCGTGTTCTGCTCCAACGAAGGCGCTGTGTCCGGCTTCCTGGCCGCCACCGCCGACGGCAGCGATCTGGCCGACGGCGCGCGCTTCGGCGATCTGATCGTGGCTGGCTTCGACGCCGGCACGCCTCAGAAGAACGCCGTGCGTCAGGGCTGGTTCGTGGGCGCTGTGACGCAGGATCCCTATCGCATCGGCTATCTGGCCGTTGAGCTGGCCGTGAAGGCCGCCCGCGGCGAGGAAGTTGCGGACGTTGACACCGGCGCGAAGTGGTACACCGCCGAGAACATCGACGATCCCGACATCGCCCTGCTCGTTTACGATTAATCGACAGACACATTCCCGGGAGCCGGCGTATTGCGCGCCGGCTCCTTTGGCGCGCATTGGACGATTTGCGCGCGCGAAGAAGCGGCGCGTTTCTCCGAAGCGGAATGCGTCCGCAGCGCGCATCGAAAACGCCCGGCGGCATTCAGAGCGCCGATGAGCGATGAAGCTCGTGCTGAGAAGCCCCCGCAAAAGCATCATTTGCCCATTGCGAAAGGAGGAGCGGCCTTCCTGAAAGAAACGCGTTACGCCCTCCGGCAGCGGCAACGCGAATGGCCGCATGGGCGAGGCGGCTCGTGCTGAGACGCGCCCGAAAAAACTGCTTTTGCCCATTATGAAAGCAGAGCGGCCTTCCTGAAAGAAGTGCGTTAAGCCCTCAGGCAGTGGCAATACGGATGCGAGTCATATGAGCGATGAAGCTCGTGCTGAGAAGCCCCCGCAAAAGCATCATTTGTCCATTGCGAAAGCAGAGCGATTTTCCCGCAAAAAGCGCAACCGTCCTCTGCCGGCGGCTTTTTGAATGTCGGCTGTGCGGCTGCGGAGTCGCGCTCATTACTCGCTCCGCGCGGAAAAAGCGCGCCGCGGCGTGACACAAAAACACCACGGACAGATGCGGCGGTTTGTGGTATTATATATGTATTGAAACAGTGCTGATCTCAATAACACTCGAACGAGCTTGCGCCGTGCAAAAAAAAACGCCCGCGCTCTGTGGACGTTCGGCGGGAGGAGGGAAAAACATGACGGCGGTCAGGACGAAGCAGACGCCGGGCGTATCGCGCCATTTTCCTCTGGAATACGCCTATGTGGATCGCTCGCAGTGCTGCGCGGAAATTCCCGCATACTGGCGCGGCGAGTATGAGATCATCCATGTGCTCTCAGGCGAATTCCGGCTGACGGCGGACGACAAATCATGCCTGATGCGCGCGGGCGACAGCGCCGTCATATCGCCGGGGCGGCTGCACGGCGCGGCGCTCAGTCACTGCGCGTATGAGTTTATCACATTTGACATGAGCCTGCTTTCGGCGTTCGGGGACAAATCGCAGAAGACCGCGTGGGAGCGCCTGAGGCGCGCGCTGCAGGCCGAGATCGTGTTTCCTGCATCGGGCGAGGCCGGGCGGCGCATGCTCGTGCCGCTCTTCGGCGCGCTGCGCGAGAAAAACGCCGCCGCGACGCTGACTGCGATGGGGTATCTGTATCTGTTTCTGGGCTTCGTCTGCGCCGAGGGCATGGGCGGGGAACAGACGCGGCGCACGGAGCGGCTGCGCGAGGCCTTCGAGCTGATCGAGAGCGACTATGCCGCGTCCCTGACGCTGGCCGATCTGGCGCGCTCTGTGCATATGTCCGAGAAGCACTTCTGCCGCCTGTTCAAGGAGACCACGCAGACCACGCCCATGAGCTATCTCAACGCCCGCCGCATAGAGGCCGCCTGCTGCGCCATGTCCGCGACCGAGCGCAACGTCACCGAAATCGCGCTGAACGTCGGCTTTTCGGACGTGAACTATTTCATACGCCTGTTCAAGCGCTTCAAGGGCGTGACGCCCAAGCGCTATATGCGCCTGCTCAGCGAGCCGGACGACTCATCGCGCGCCTGAAGCGCATGGCCGATGGATGGTTCTCTCGCCGCGCTCAGTTCACGAACCGCGAGGGAGTCCATCAGTCGGGAAAGCGCGGCTTTGACAATGCATTGCATAAAACCTCCGCCTGCGCAGCGCTCTGCACGCCTGAAGCGCAAAGCCGATTGATAACTCCCTCGCCGCGCCCAGTTCACGAACCGCGAGGGAGTCCGCGCATCAGTCGGGAAAGCGCGGCTTTGACAAGCACGCCGCATGAAACCTCCGCCTGCGCAGCGCTCTGCGCGCCTGAAGCGCATAGCCGATTGATAACTCCCTCGCCGCGCCCAGTTCACGAACCGCGAGGGAGTCCGCGCATCAGTCGGGAAAGCGCAGCTTTGGCAAGCGCGCCGCACAAAACCTCCGCCTGCGCAGCGCTCTGCGCGCCCGAAGCGCAAAGCCGATTGATAACTCCCTCGCCGCGCTCAGTTCACGAACCGCGAGGGAGTCCGCGCATCAGTCGGGAAAGCGCGGCTTTCTGCTTTTCGGGACGGGGATTTCGCCCGGACGTTTGCCTTTCGCCGCATCGAGCGGCCTTTTTTATTTGCGCTGCCGATACTCCTTCGGCGGCATTCCGAAATAGTCCTTGAAGGCGGCGGTGAACTTGCTTTGGCTCTCGTAGCCCACGCGCTGGGCGATTTCCGCGACGCTCATGTCGGTCTCGCGCAGCAGCTGCGCCGCCAGCCCCATGCGGTGCTCCTTCATGTGCGCCGCCAGCGACGTGCCGTAGACCGACTTGAACACGGCCTTGAGCGTCGTCGGGTTCATCAGATAGCGCCGCGACAGCTCCTCGATGGTCACGCGCGTATCGATGTGGTGGGTCAGATCCTCGTGGATTTTGCGGATGACCGCCGCCTGCTCGGCGGTGTGCGAACCGCTCGCGTCGTCGATTCCGTTCTCGGCGCGCGGCTCGGGACGGCTTAAATAGAGCAGCAGCTCGATCGCGCGGGCGCGCCGCCAGCTCAGCCGCAGCGGAGAATCGCTGTCGCCCACATCGGCGTAAAAGCCCTGAAGGAGCGCGCGCAGCGTGTCGTCCGCGGGCGCGGGGGAGAGCGGCGATGTGCAGAATTTGTCCCAGAGCGCCTCGCCGGTCACATTCGCCTCGGCGATCAGCTCGGCGGGCTGCTCGGTCAGCTTTTTCAGATCGACGCTCACGCACAGCCCCTCGAACGCTTCGCCGCCCGGCTCGGCCGTCAGAGCGTCCCACGCGGCGGCGGCGTTCAGCGCGCAGTCGTCCGGAGCGAGCGCCGCGCGGCGGCCGTCCCTTCCGCGCCAGGCGAGACTGCCGCGGCGGCAGTGCCAGATCAGCAGCGTGTAATCGGCGCTGTAAACGCAGTCGGGCGGCGTCTCGCCCGTCAGGCTGACATAGTGCAGATCGATTCCGGGAAAGAGCGCGATCGTCTCGGACGCGCATTGTTCGCGCGTCTCGCAGGCGCGGCAGAGCGCGCAGTCGCATTTCATGCGTCTTCACCGCCCTTCGGGCAGGCGATGGCCATGACCTGCTCGATCATCTGGTGCAGCAGCCGGCTCTGCGCGGTGTCGGCGGCGCGGTAGTAGACCTCCTTGCCCTCGCGGCGGCTGACGATCAGGCCGCTGTTTCTGAGCGGGCGCAGGTGATGGGATACAGCCGGGCTGGACATATCCATCATCGCCGATATGTTCACAACGCACTCCTCGCAGTGGCACAAAAGCCAGAATATCCGCACGCGCGTCGGGTCGCCCAGCTGGCGGAACACATCGGCGATCGCCTGAAAATCGCCGGTCTTTTCCAGCTGAGCGCGCATGGCGCCGGGCAGCCTTTCCTCGCCGTGATGATGCGGCAGCTTTGAATAATCCATAAATACGCCTCCGTTTCGCCCGATCGGACAGGATTTTCGCCCCTTTGGCAGAGCCTGAGCGGCCGGCCTTGACTTTATTTCATGGCCGTATTATACTACAGCCATGATGATTAAACAAGTGCTTAATGGTGAAATCATTGAGCCGCGCTGAAAGGGGATTGTCACAATGAAAAAGACCTATGCGATCGAAGTGGACTGCGCCAACTGCGCCAACCTGATGGAGGAAGCGGCGAACAAGACCGCCGGCGTGGCCTCGGCCGTCGTCAACTTCATGACGCAGAAGATGACCGTCGAGTTCGAGGACGGTCAGGATCCCAGGAAGGTCATGAAGGACGTGCTCAAGGCCTGCAGGAAGGTCGAGCCGGACTGCGAAATCGAGCTGTAACTGCCGCCTGATCGATCCAGCGCCCCGCGCCATGGGGCGCATTTTCCGGCCAAACGATTAAACAATCGCTTAATTATAAAGCGGCGTTCGATGAAGAGGAGTGGACAGAGATGACAAAGAAGCAGAAGAAGATGCTCGCGCGCATCATCGTCGCCTTCGTCGCGCTGGCAGCGCTCAATTTCATACCGGTGACGGGGATCCTCCGGCTGGCGCTGTATCTGGCGGTGTATCTGGTGATCGGCTATGACATTCTCAAAAAGGCGGGCAGGGGCATGCTCAACGGCCGCGTGTTCGACGAGAACTTCCTCATGGCCATCGCCACGGTGGGCGCGTTCGCGCTGGCGATTTATGAAAAGAGCGGCGATTACAACGAGGCCATCGCCGTCATGCTGTTCTATCAGGTGGGCGAGCTGTTCCAGAGCTACGCGGTCGGCAAGAGCCGCAAAAACATCAGCGCCCTGATGGACATCCGCCCCGACTACGCCAACATCGAGAAGGACGGTTCTCTCGTGAAGGTCGATCCCGACGAGGTGGCGGTCGGCACGGTGATCGTCGTGCAGCCGGGCGAGAAGGTGCCCATCGACGGCGTGGTCGTGGAGGGCGAATCGACGCTCAACACCAGCGCGCTGACCGGCGAGAGCCTCCCGCGCGACGCGCATGTGGGCGACGAGGTCATCAGCGGCTGCATCAACATGACCGGCGTTCTGAAGATCAGAACGACAAAGGCCTTCGGCGAGTCGACCGTATCGAAGATACTGGAGCTGGTCGAAAATTCCAGCTCGCGCAAGTCGCGCTCCGAGGACTTCATCGCCAAGTTTGCGCGCGTCTATACGCCGGCCGTGTGCGGCTCCGCTCTGGCGCTGGCGGTGCTGCCGCCCGTCGTGCGGCTCATAATGGGCTTGAGCGCCGAGTGGGAAATCTGGCTCTACCGCGCGCTGACATTTCTGGTCACCAGCTGCCCGTGCGCGCTGGTCGTGAGCATACCGCTGACGTTCTTTGCGGGCATCGGCGGCGCCAGCCGGCAGGGCATACTGGTCAAGGGCTCGAACTATCTTGAGACGCTCTCTCGGGTCAGAACCGTCGTGTTTGACAAGACCGGCACGCTGACGCGCGGCGTGTTCGAGGTGAGCGGCGTGCATCACAGCCCGTTGGAGAATGAAAAGCTGATCGAGTACGCCGCGCTGGCCGAGTGCGCCTCGTCGCATCCCATCAGCAGGAGTCTGCAAAAGGCCTATGGCAAGCCGATCGACCGCAGCCGCGTGACCGACATCGAGGAGATCAGCGGCCACGGCGTGACGGCGACTGTGGACGGCGTGGCCGTGGCGGCGGGCAACGCCAAGCTGATGGACAAGCTGGGGATCGCCTATCAGAACTGCCACAGCGTGGGCACGATCATTCACATGGCGGTGAACGGCGAATACGCCGGCCACATCGTCATATCCGATATCGTCAAGCCCCATTCGAAGGAGGCCGTCGCCGCGCTGCATAGGGCCGGCGTGACAAAGACCGTCATGCTGACCGGCGACGCGAAGAATGTGGCCGAGAGCGTCGCCGCCGAGCTGGGCGTGGACGAGGTTCATGCCGAGCTGCTGCCGGGCGACAAGGTGAATGAAGTCGAAAAGCTGCTCGCCGCGCAGGGCAAGGGCGGCAAGCTGGCCTTCGTGGGCGACGGCATAAACGACGCGCCCGTGCTCTCCCGCGCGGACATCGGCGTGGCCATGGGCGCCATGGGCTCCGACGCGGCTATTGAGGCGGCGGACGTCGTGCTGATGGACGACGAGCCGCTCAACATCGCCAAAGCGATCCGCATTTCCAGAAAGTGCCTTCGCATTGTCTATCAGAACATCGCCTTCGCGCTGGCCGTCAAGTTCCTCTGCCTGCTGCTGGTCGCGCTGGGCGCGGCGGGCATGTGGGCGGCGATATTCGCCGATGTGGGCGTGATGGTGCTGGCCGTGCTCAACGCCATACGCGCGCTCCGGGAATAGCACAGGTTTATCGGACAACAGCATAGGAAAGGCGCTCCGTTTGGGTTTCAAAAAGCCCGGCGGAGCGCCTTTTCGATGAGATAAGTCGATATGTTAACAATTCGAGACTATTTAATTTACAAATATTAACACAAGCAGTATTCTTTGAAAACACAATATATAGTATGCTGAACGCTATCATACACAATATGATGTGACTTGAAAATTAAGAGTCTGAAAAGTTAGGCGCACAACAGTAGTTTTGCGTTGGAAATGGATGTGTTATAATAATCCTGCAAGATTGAGAGAGGGGGAGGCGCGAGGTGCATGGCAATCCCGAGAGTGGACGACGTGCGCTACAAGGTGGACAGGCATCCGCCGCGGCTGACGGTCTGGCTGTTCAACGACGACAGCTTTTACGCGGACACGGCGACAGATCGCGTGGCGCACTATGACTTCGACCGCAGATTCAATCCGGACGGCACGTCGCCGGATCGGAAGGAAAAGCTGGATGTGGGCATTTACCGCACGCCCTTTCGCGACGGCTGGCGCTATACGATATCATCGGATGTTCATGAGCCGCTGTGCTGGCTGATCATCCGGTATGCGACCCACGGCTGGAAAACGGATGAGAACGGCGAGCACGTGCCGGCCACCTATCTCAGGCATAACCGCAAGGCGCTGGGGATTTTTGATCTGATAAAGCGCTACCTGCTGGTTCGGGACGAATGTCTGCTGGTGAACGACGGGCTGCCGGAGAAGATTGTAGATTATCATGTCGCGTCGCCGGATTTCGGACGAATGCCCTGCTTTCAGGCGTCGCATAAACGGCTGAAGGAATTTGAAGGGGATCTTGAGTACAGTCGCAAGGAATACAGAGAGAACAGGCGGCGTGAACAGGAGAGAAACGGCGGCAGAAAGCCGAGTACGAGCAGAGCCGTTCGCAGAATACTTGGCGAGCTCGACAATGGACCGAAGGGCAAAAACGACGAAGAGGATAGTAAGGAGCGTTGAACATGGAGAACTACAGGATTGAGGATTTCGAGGCGATCGTTCGGGAGGCGCTTCTGAAGTGCGGCATCGATCTGGATATGCCGGTGCGCATCAACGGCCGCATCTCCCGCGCGCTGGGGCGCTGCTGCTTCAGGCCCGGCGACGGCGTCACCTACATTCACCTCGAGCTGAGCCAGCGCTTTGTGGAGCAGGTGCCGTTCGAGGAGATTCGCCAGGTGCTGCTGCACGAGGCCGCGCATCTCGTTGAGATACTGTACACCGGTGAGAAAACCGGCCACGACGAGACGTTCCGCAAGATCTGCGCCTATCTCGGCTGCAATGGCGACGAGAGCGTCATCAAAACCACGATGCACATGAAGTACGAGGCCACCTGCCCGCGCTGCGGCAATCTCTGCTATAACGCCAGCCGCAGGACGAAGAAGTGGGAACGGATGAAACAGGGCGGGCTGCCCTGCATAGACTGCCAGCTGCACAGCGAACAGTGGGTATACAAAGTCAGCTGAGGCACCATTAAAGGAGGAACGCCATGGCGTGGTTTGTCTGTCTGGTCTTTACGCAAAACGGCTATCGCGAGGAGGTCGAGCGCCTGATGGCGCGCTATGATCTCTTCCGGCACGCGCTGTTCATCCCCGCGCCCGAGCCGGTCGGCCTGCTGCGCAGCCGCTATGAGCGCGAGCGCAGAAAGTACAGCGCCTTTGCCGACTTTCTGATGTCCAAATACGGCTATGAATACAGCGCGGAGACCGGCGCGTGGGGGAAATGGGTGAACCCGGAGGCGAAATTCGAGGTGTTCGACATCGACGAGCGGCCGTTTCGACGCTTTCCGCCCTGCTGCCGCCGCGCGCGCTCGCTCGATCTGGGGCCGGAGAGCGAGAGCTACGCCTTCGTCACGCCGGAGGGCGAATGGCACGAGACCGGCCAGTTCTTCCGCGAACTCGACGGAGATGCGCCGCCGCTCGATCACGATGCGCCCTATGAGCGCGCATGGCGGGAGATGGTGAAGCGCGCTCTGGACGAGGATCTCTTCGTTACGCAGGTCGAGTATCTCATATGACGTGTCGAGAAAGGACGATCTCAATGGACAATGACTTTCTGTGGCTGGCGGGGGAGCGGCTGCCCCGCATGAGGCTGATCGCCGAGGGCGCAATCGCGCGGCTCGAGGACAGCCAGACCGAGGGCGACGCGCAGGCGCTCAACGACATGGCCGCGGCGCTCTATCTGCTGCGCGACGACGTCGCGGCGCTTCAGACGGCCTACGCCGACTCGGACGAACCGTTCACGTCCTGCGCGGTGAGCCTCTGAGCGAGGACTCGGCACTCGCCGCGAATATCAGCATCGCCTGCTGCTTTGAAACGTCTCGGAAGCGCAAACCGCCGCTGGCCACGCGCCCGTCTAGCGCGGCGAACAGCTCCGCCGGATAGGGGGTGCTCGGAAGCGCACCCCTAACGCAACAGCGCTGACTGCCGCAGCCCCCGCGCCCATTTCCTGCGCGGCGAACAGCTCCGCCGGACAGAGGGCGCTCGGGAGTACGCCGGAAACGCAAACTGCCACATCTCCTGCGCTCCCGTCTAGCGCGGCAAACAAACCCGTCAGACAGACGGCGCTCGGGAGCGCGTCCCTAATGCAACAGCGCTGACTGCCGCAGCCCCCGCGCCCCTTTCCTGCGCGGCAAACAGCTCTGCCGGACAGAGGGCGTTCGGGAGTGCGCCGGAAGCGCAAACCGCCGCTGGCCACGCTGCGGAACAGATCGCCTCGAAGCACTGCGCGGCCGAAGAACGCGCGCAGCCGACGGACAGATCGCATTCGCGCGACAGGCGCGTCGGTCTCTGCCCGCCCGCCCGGCTGGATTCGCTCCCATACACTGCCCGCAATTCGTGCGCGTCATAAGGCCTGCCCTTTGAATCATTCACATCACACAATGCCGTTCTGCTTCACATTGACCTGCCCTTGCGCCGCAGGGCGCGAACCGCCTTTCCCCAAACCGTTTCGTTCCGTGACGCGCACGAAGCGGGCGCCGATTGACCGATCGGCGATTGCCCGAAAAGCCGCTGGATGAGAATCCGGCGGCTTTTGCCGTACTCCTGCGGCGCTTCGGAAAAGGCCGGCCTGTATCGCGGCATACGGGATTTTTTCCGGCATTCCTCACTGGAAACGCCGCTGAACCTCGAATGACGGGAGGTTATTTTGCCGATTTGCCCGCTGAAATGGAAAAAAAGTCCATTTTGAGCGGATTATCTTAAGAATATAGCCAAATGGCTGATGCGCGGCGCGCTCTTTTCTGATATAATGGAGTATACAAGGGGGAGGTATCATGAAAAACATCGTGGTCAGCATGCGGAACACGCTCCTGTCGGAGGCGATTGCGCAGGCGCTCACGCAGACGCGGGAATTTCGGGTGGAGCAGATTCTGCCCGACAGGACGGGCGACACGCTCTCCCTGTGCGCGGCGGTGCGGGCGGACGTTCTGCTGATGGAGGTCAGCCGCCTCGCCGCGTACACGCTGGAGAGCCGGATGCGCCTGATCGACATTGTGCGCAGGGAAGTTCCGAAATGCAGGTTTGCGCTTTTGTGCGACGAGAACAGCGACCCGGAGCTGGCGCGGCAGGTGGTCTGCGCCCGGCAGGATCGCCTGATCGACGCGTTTCTCTACGCTTCCGTTACCCCCGCCTATCTGGCCGCCGCCATGGACGCGCTGTAAGAAAGGAGACGCCGTGAAGAGACGATTGACACGCATATTCACAGGACTGCTCGCCGCCATGACGCTGTGCATGAGCCCCTGCTTCGCCGCAGCCCCGCCAATGCAGGAAGCGCCGGCGGTGGAAATATTCTGTTTTACACGCTCCGGCATGTCCGCCGATCAGGCGCGCAGCTATCAGATCCGGGAAACGGCGCGCGGCCGCTTCGTGTGGATCGAGCTGTACTACAGCGATCACTATGTGCTGCCTCTGACCGACGAGGACATGGCCTCGTTCTCCGCGCTGGTGCAGGAGCTGGAACTGACGGCATGGGACGGCTACAGTGAAGTCGACCGCTATGCGCTGGACGGCGAGTGCTTTTCGCTGGACGTCGCCTTTGAGGGCGGCGCGTCGATCAGCGCCAGCGGCTCGAACCGCTTTCCACAGGATTACGGCGAGAAGATGAGCGCCGTTGAAGACTTCTTTCGCAGCCTCATGGCGGACTATGAACTCGGCGACGACGTCTGGCGGTGACGCACTGCCGACAGGAAGGGGAGATGAGAGATGAAGAAAACGCTTTGCCTGCTCTGCTGCGCCGTGCTGCTGATCGCCATCGGCTCGCAGGCCGCGGCGAAGTCGTACTGCTGGTACGAAGACAAATACGGCACGCACGATTACGAGCAGGTCAACGTGAGCAAGGCGACCTGTACGGAGGACGGCTACTACATTCTCGAATGCCGCCAGTGCGGAAAAAACGTCACGCAGATCACCGAGAAGGCGACGGGGCACAACTGGAATAAGGTTGACAGCCAGTCCATCGCGCCCACCTGCACGGAAAGCGGCATGACGACCTATGTGTGCGAGGACTGCTCCCAGATCCGCACGCAGAGCGTGGACGCGCTCGGACACGACTGGAAGGACGAGGGCGTCATCAAGGCGGCCACCTGCCAGGCGGAGGGCACGGCGAGCAGCCGCTGCAGGCGCTGCGGCACTGTCGAAACGCGCAGCATTCCCAAGGCGGCGCACAGTTACGGCGCATGGTTCATCGCCGTCGAGGCCAGCGATCATTCCGCCGGCGAGCGTGCGCGGCAATGCGCTGTCTGCGGCGCGCGGCAGAGCGAATACTTCGACCCGGACGGCACTCTCCGGCGCGGCGCGCGCGGCGAGGATGTGCGCGCACTGCAGCAGATGCTGCTCGATATGGGGATACTCAACGACGTGGCCGACGGCAAATTCGGCGCGAAAACCGAGGCGGCGGTCGCTGCTTTCCAGCAGAATGCCGGCCTGTACAGCGACGGCGTCGCCTGGCCGCAGACCATAGCGCGCCTGCGGGGCGACATGGACGCGCTCAACGCAACGCCCGAACCCACGCCCGAACCGACGGCGGAGCCCACGCCGGAGCCCACGCCCGAACCTACGCCGGAGCCCACGATCGAGCCGCTGATCGAATCGCCCTGCTGCCTTGTTGTGACGGGCGAGGACGGCTCCTTCCGCACGCTCTACTGCGCCTCGCACGCCCGTACGGCGCAGGCTGCCGCGGCGCTCACAGCGGCGGTGCAGGACGAAGCGCTCGAAATCTGGGCGATGGAGCAGACCCGCGCGCTGTGGCAGGCCGATCTGGACGCGCTCTATGACGCGTGGATCGCCGCCGCCGGAGAGGACGCGGGCACGGTGAGCGGCGCACGCGCGCTGTTCGAGAGCCATTTGGCGCTCTATGAGACGGCGCTGATACAGCGCTGCGGCGAGAAGGAAGCCGCGCGGCAGATCAATGCGCTGATTGAAGGCCAGTGCCGGGCGCTGTGCGCGCTGCTGCACGGCAGCTGACGACGGCTGTGATGAATAAAGATGAATCAATTGGAACGGAGGGATCGATTCATGAAAAAAAGGCTGTGCCTTGCGCTTTCCCTGCTGATGCTGGTTCTCTGCATACCCGCATTGGCCGAATC
>CAKUAV010000037.1 GCA_934636425.1 uncultured Clostridia bacterium | reverse complement strand
CTGGTGCCTGGGGCTGCTCGCCCGCTACGCCCGCCGCAACAGCAAGGTGCTGGATATTCAAAACGACGATCCGCTGCTGCGCACGCTCGCCCTGCTCAACAAGGACGGCTCGCTGAGCGTGTTCGTGATCAACCGCCACGAGGACGCGCGGGAAATCGCGATCGATCTGCAGCTCAGGCACGCCCGGAAGCAGCCGCCCCTGCGCGTCTACGAATTTGAGGCCGCGCATCCTCCGGTCAATGAATTCGGCGATCTGCAGGAGCCGTCCTGCACGCTCGATCACGAAAACGACCGCCTCAGTTACGCCGTAAAGCCGCTCTCGCTGACCGTGTTCACAACCGACTATGTGCTCTGCGAGGACGTGCCCGCCGAAAACGTGCGCCTTGAGGGCGATCTGCTCAAATGGGACGCTGTCCATGACGATCAGCACGGCTATTACCGCGTCTATCGCGGCGAAACGCCCGACTTCGCGCCCGACCGCGCCCATCAGATCGCCTCGACCATCGCCGAGACGCTCGAATTGAACGCGCGCTATCTGGACGACGCGGCCATACGCACTGTGCCCGGCGCGTTCTACAAGGTGCTCTCCGTCGGCAGGCGGCGCTGAAAAAACGCATCATTCCCACAACGCCATGAAAAGGAGACTTACGCCATGACGCTTCTTGAAAGACTCAAAAAGCTCAATCCCGAATTGAAGCTCTATTCCGTCCGCGACGCCGCCTTCAAAAAGTACGGCCGCCTGATCGAGGATTACGACAGCGCGGCGATCTGCAAGGCCTGCCGCGAGGCGCTGACCATGCCCAAGTCCGGCTCGGTCTACTTCCCCGCGCTCGACGCGCTGACCGGCACGGCGGACGATCTGCTCATGACCCGCCGCTTCTTCGGCCAGACCCCCGCGCAGACCGGCGTCTGCTACGGCTACAATTCGCTCTTCAACGCGCTGGAATATCACCGCAGCTCCGAAATCAACGTGGCCGTCACGCCGCTGGTGCTCATGCTGGGCGATATGCGCGATATGAACGGCTATGATTACGATGCCGGCAAGGTCGAGGCCTTCCTGCTGGAGGCGGGCGACACGGTCGAGGTGTACGCCACATCGCTTCACTACTGCCCCTGTCAGGTGAGCGGCGAGGGCTTCATCAGCGTGGTCGGCCTGCCCAAAGGCACCAACACCGACCTGACCGAAAAGCCCGCATCCGAGGGCGAGGATCGGCTGCTCTTTGCCGCCAACAAGTGGATCATCTGCCATGAGGACTGCCGCGAGCTGACCGCGCAGGGCGTGTATCCCGGCGTCCATGGCCTGAATTACGAGCTGAAATACTGACCGCGCGCCCGCCTTAATGGTACGAGCCGCAGGACGTGTTTTTGTGTTGCCGTTTTTTAATAGCATATATGTGATAAGGAGGATTTTCCCATGAGCAGGAAATTCGTATTCATCGGCGCGGGCAGCCCGAACTTCTCCCGCGCGCTGGCGCGCGACATACTCTCCTATCCGGCGTTTGCCGACGCGACGATCGCGCTGGTGGACATCGACAGGCGCGCGCTGGAGGACGCCCGCGTGGACGTTCAGCGCATCATAGACGCCGGCCATTATCCGGCGAAGCTGATCGCCACCACCGATCGTACCGAGGTCATGGAGGGCGCTGACGGCGTTGTGAGCATGCTGATGGCGCAGCCGCTCGATGTGTTCAAGAACGATCTGTACATCTGCGAAAAGTACGGCGTGAAGATCAACGTGGGCGACACCCGCAACCCCGCCGGCATATTCCGCTTCCTGCGCACCGCGCCTGTGCTGATGGGCATCGTGGACGACATTAAGAAGTACTGCCCGAACGCCGTGTTCCTGAACTACACGAACCCCATGGCCATGCTCTGCCGCACCATTCAGGAGGCCGCGCCCGAGATCATGACCACCGGCCTGTGCCACAGCGTGCAGGGCGGCATCGCCAAGTTCGCCAGTATACTGAATATCCCCAAGGATGAAATCAGCTATCTGTGCGCGGGCATCAACCATTTGGCCTTCTATCTCAAGCTCGAGCACAACGGCGAGGATCTCTATCCGGCGCTGCGCAAAATCACGCTCGAAAATCAGGCCGTCTATGACGAGGACATCGTGCGCAACGAGATGTTCCTGGCCATGGGCTACTACGTCACCGAGTCGAGCGGCCACTTTTCCGAGTATTCGCCGTGGTTCCGCAAGCGCGAGGACACGCTGCAGAAATACTGCTATCGCGGCACCAGCTGGAACACCGGCCGCACCAACTTCACCATCGAGTGCCGCGAGAAGCGCGTCACCGACTATGAGGAAACCCGCCGCAAGGCGCTCTCCGAGCCGGTCGACCTCAAGCGCGGCCAGGAATACGCCTCCAGCATATTCAACGCCATATTCGGCGATCACGAGATGTTCAAGTTCAACGGCAATGTGCGCAACTACGGCCTGATCGACAATCTGCCGGTGGGCGCGTGCGTCGAGGTGCCCGTGCTGGCCAGTCAGGATGGTTTGCAGCCCATGCACGTGGGCGCGATTCCGGACTGCGTGCTGCCGCTGATGTGCCTCTCCAGCCAGATCGAGGAAATGGCCGTCAAGGCGCATCTCACAGGCGACCGCGATCTGGTCTATCAGGCCATCTGCTACGATCCGCTCACCTCCGCCGTGCTCGATCTGCGCGAGATCCGCAATATGGTGGACGAGCTGTTCGCCTTCAGCAAGCCGTATCTGCCGCAGTTCAAGCTGTAATGTCGGTTCTTCTCGGAAAGCCGGGGGAAGCAAGGCGCGGCAGAGCGGCGCAAACAGCGGGAAAACAAAGATCGCACTGCCAAGCACGCATTTTTCTTGCCCGTTCTCTCGTGGCGGCGCCATGTTAGCTGTCGAAAAAAACTGGGGGCTCGAGAGGGCCGAAGCTCTCTCCGGCTTTCAATCGCGCCCGGCGGCGTGTACGGCGGGCGCGGGATGACTGTTGCGGCGGAAAATCACATTTTCCAGAGCAAAAACCGATAGCGTGCAATGGCGGGGGAGCAATCTCCCCCATTCACCGGCTTGCCAAACCTTTTTTGACAAGCTGTCATGGCGGCGCCATGTCGTCTGCTGCCGCTATGAACCTGCACGCCCCACAAGATTCCGCGAAAAAACCATATTAAACCGCACCCCTTTGTCAGACGGGCATTGTACAACGCCTGTCCGGCAAGGGGGTGCAGTCTGCTATAAGCGGCGGGCGCTGTGCGCCTCGTCCGTCATTCGGTCACGGTGACCTTCTTCATGCGCTGATCGTTTACGGGGCGGTCGCCGCGGGATGTGCGGGCGGCGGCGATCTTGTCGACCTCCTCGATGCCCTCGATGACGCGGCCGAACGCGGCGTACTGGCCGTCCAGATGCGGCGCGTCGGCGTGCATGATGAAGAACTGGCTGCCGGCGGAATCGGGCATCATGGAGCGCGCCATGGAGATCACGCCGCGCTCATGCCTGATGTTGTTGACCACGCCGTTCGACTTGAACTCGCCCTTGATGGTGTAGCCGGGGCCGCCCATGCCGGTGCCCTGAGGGTCGCCGCCCTGAATCATGAAGCCGGAAATGACGCGGTGGAATATCAGCCCGTCGTAAAAGCCCTTCTTGACCAGCGAGACGAAATTGTCCACGGTGATGGGCGCAATGTCGGGATACAGCTCGAGGCGGATGACGCCGCCGTCCTCCATTTCGATCGTGACGATGGGATTGGCCATGATGTTTGTCCTCCTGATATGTCTGATTGGTGGGGCAGATTCCCGCCGGAAACCGCGGCGGCAAATCCGCGCGAAAGAGCATGCTCTTCCTTCAGAGAGACGCCTCAGCCTTCGGTGCGCACGGCCTTGTAGTCGTAGCCGTGGGTGTCGACGGTGACGCTCTTCATCTTCCATTCGGAAAGCGGCTTGTCGTTCGAGTCGGTCAGCGTGGTGGCGATCGCGTCCACAACGGCGAGGCTCTCCTCGTCGGTCACGCGGCCGAACGCGGCGTACTGGCCGTCCAGCGAGGGCGCGTCGGCGTGCATGATGAAGAACTGGCTGCCCGCCGAGTTGTAGCTCTGCGCGCGCGCCATGGAGATCACGCCGCGGGTGTGGCTCAGGTTGTTCGCAAAGCCGTTTGCGGAGAACTCGCCCTTGATTGTGAAGCCGGGGCCGCCCATGCCGGTGCCGGTCGGGTCTCCGCCCTGAATCATGAAGCCCGCGATGACGCGGTGGAATATCGTGCCGTCGTAAAAGCCGTCCTGCGCCAGCTGCACGAAGTTGGCCACGGTGTTGGGCGCAATGTCGGGATACAGCTCGAGATGGATCTCGTCGCCGTTTTCCATGGTGATGGTGACTGTGGGATAGGGCACCTTGGAGTAGTCCGGCTCGCTGAGCCTGGCGTAAATGACGACGCCCGCCGTCGCGAGGGCGAGGACAATCAGTCCGGCGATGAGACCCTTCATGGTTTTGCTCATAGTCATCCTCCTGTCAGCTCATGATGAGCGTTCTCTTGCGATCGGCCATCTCCTCGGCGCGATCGATGTACTGCTCGATGTTGCGCACATTGGGCGCGCGCTCGATGCGCCTCTCGCGCGGGAAGAGCCACTTTGTGATTGCTCCCGCGCCCAGCGCCAGTATGCGCGTGGTCTCCTCCATGTTGTCTATGTTGTACAGGCAGGCGTAGCCGCTTTTGGCATAGCCGACGTTCTCGAGATTGCCCGCCATGTACTTCTGCCGGTAGAGATAGTAGGGGCGATAGAGCGCGCCGCCGAGCGTTTCCCGCGCGTATGTCACCATGCGGGCGGCCGCGTCCGCGTCGGCGCGATAGCGGTTCTCCTCATGAAGGCGGCTGGAACGCTTGATGGCCAGCGTGTGTACTGTGACGCTTTCGGGGTTTAAGGCGATCGTCTTTTCGAGCGAGCGCGCAAAGTCGGCCTCCGTCTCGCCGGGCAGCGCGGCGATCAAGTCCATGTTGATGTGCAGAAAACCCATTTCGCGCGCCAGATTGAACGCGTCTATGGTCTGCTGCGCCGTGTGCGCCCGCCCGATGACGCGCAGCGTTTCATCCGAAAACGTCTGCGGATTGACGCTGATGCGCTCGACGCCGCGCTCCTTCAATACGCGCAGCTTGCCCCGGTCGATTGTGTCCGGGCGGCCGGCCTCGACCGTCCATTCCCGCGCGCCGGGGAAGAGGCGCAGCGCCTCGTCGAGCAGCGACGCGAGCTGATCGGCAGAAAGCGCCGTGGGGGTGCCTCCGCCCATGTAGGCCGCGCGCAGCTTCAGCCCTCTTTCGGCCATCAGCGCGGCGGAGAGCGCCATTTCGCGCTTGAGCGCCGCCAGATACGGCTCCACCAGCGCGCCGCTGCCCAATTCGCCCGAGGCGAACGAGCAGTAGGCGCAGCGCGTCGTGCAGAAGGGAATGCCGATGTAGAGATCGTATTCGTCGTCCGGCGTGTCGATCAGGCCGCGCTGCATATCCAGTATGTCGCTGAGCAGCTGCGCCTTTTCGGGCGATACATAGAAGCGGCGCTGCATTTCCGCGCGCGCCCGCTCGCCCTCGATGCCCTCCTCGCGCAGCTCGTACATGAGCCGCGTGGGGCGTATGCCGGTCAGCGAGCCCCACGGGGGACAGCTTCCGGTCATTTCCCGCATGAGCAGGAAGCAGCCGGTCTTGGCGGCGCGCTTTAAGCAGCGCTTTTCCTCCAGACCGCCGCGAACGACGGGCGCGCGGTGCTCGACGAACGTGTCGCCCGAGCGGAAGCGCTCGATCCATTCGCCGTTTTCCTCGCTGTGGACGTGCTCAATGAGCGTCTCGCCCGCGTCGGGGCGGATGTCCACAATGCCGTAAAACAGGCGGACGACCTCGCACAGCTCGTTGAAAAACTCGGGCAGGTTGGTTTCAAGACGAATCATGGAAGCTCCTTCAGGGCCGCTCACATATGCCAGCGCGCCGCGACCGCGTCCAGCGAATCACATTCGCCGTGGCCGGGGCGGAGCGTCAGCGTGCGGGGCAGGCCGAGTATGGTTTTGAGCGATTTCATCAGCTGGTGCATATCGCCGCCGGGGAAATCAAAGCGGCCGTAGCCGTGGGCGAACACCGTGTCGCCCGTAAACACCGACTGCGCGTCCTCGCAGACCAGCGTCACGCCGCCCGGCGTGTGGCCGGGGGTGTGCAGGCCGTCAAACGCAATGCCCGCCGCTGTGAGCGAAAAGCGATCGCCCTCGGGATACAGCTCGTCCGCCGCAACCGGCTCAAAGGACAGCGCGCAGACGTTTTTGTCATAGAGGCTCGCGCCCGCATCGGTCAGCATATGCTTGTCCGAGGGATGAATGTGTATGCGCGCGCCGTATTTTTCCCTGAGCGCGGCGGCGGAAAGCGTATGGTCGAAATGGCCGTGCGTGAGCAGTATGTCGCTAAGCCGCCGGCCGCTCTGCTCGATCGCCCTTGTGAGCGCATTTATGTCGTCGCCGGGATCGATGACCAGCGCGTCGCTCCGGTTTTCGGCATAGAGCAGATAGGCGTTGGCCTGATAGGCGCCGCAGGGAATTTGTGTAACGAATACCATCAGAAGCCCTTTCTGCTGTCCAGAAGGATTGTGACCGGGCCGTCGTTGACCAGCTCCACGTCCATATGCGTGCGGAAGCGGCCGGTTTCAACGCTCAGCCCCGCCTTCTCGAGCAGCTCCTTTAAGTGTGTGAACAGCTTTTCCGCCTCCTCGGGACGCGCCGCGTCGGAAAAGCTGGGGCGGCGGCCATGGCGCGCGTCGCCCAGGAGCGTAAACTGGGAGACCAGCAGCACGCCGCCGTGAACGTCAGAAAGGGAGAGGTTCATCTTGTCGTCCTCGTCCTCGAACACGCGCAGTCCGGCGATTTTCGAGGCGCAGTAGGCGGCGTCGGCCTCTGTGTCGCCCTCCTGAACGCCCGCCAGCACCATAAAGCCCGACGCGATCTGGCCGACCGTCTCGTGATCGACCGTGACGCGGGCGCGTGTGACTCTCTGTATAACGCAGCGCATGATGAATATCTCCTTTCCGGAGGCGGCGCGGATGCCGCCCTGTCAGTTGTTCGTGCGGAAGACCTCGAGGATATCGCCGCGCTTCAAGAGACGGTTGATGATGTTCTCGAGCTGATTGGTGTCCTTTATGGCGATGACCAGATCGATGATTGTCACGCGCTGGGGCTTGCTCTTGTCGGTGCGCGCCGACACGGCGACGATGGGCACCTCGAGCTGCGCCAGCATGACCGATATGTCGGCCAGCAGCCCCACCCTGTCGTGGGCGATGACGCGTATGCCAGCCTCATAGCCCGCGCCCGACTCGCTCTCCCAGTGCACGTTGACAAAGCGCTCCGGCTCGAGCATCATCTCGTCCATGTTTGTGCAGTCGCGCCGGTGTATGGACACGCCGCGCCCGCGCGTGATATAGCCCACGATGTCGTCGCCGGGCAGGGGATTGCAGCAGTGCGCAAAGCGAACCAGCATGCCCGGATCGCCCTCGACGATCACGCCCTGCGTGTGATGACCGCTTGAGCGCTTTTCGTCCTTGGACGGGGCGGGCGCGACCGGCCTGATCTCCGGCGGCGTTTCCGTGCGGGTGCTTTTGCGCATTTCCTCGACGAGGCGGTTGACGATCTGCGCCGAGGACAGCCCGCCAAAACCCACTGTGACGAATATGTCGTCCAGAGAATGGAGCGTATAGCGGCGGAATATCGGCTCGAGATAGTCGGGCTTGGTCAGCTGGCCGAGAGAATAGCCCAGCCGCTTGGCCTCGCGCTCGAGCATATCGTGCCCGCGGGCGGCGTTTTCGTCGTGCAGCTCGCGCTTGAAGTAGGCGCGTATCTTGGTCTTTGCGTCGCTGGTCTTGGCCAGCTTGAGCCAGTCCTGAGAGGGGCCGTGCGATGTGGACGACGTGAGAATCTCGACAAAATCGCCGGTACTCAGCGGCGTGTCCAGCGTCACGATGCGGCCGTTGATCTTCGCGCCCACGCACTTGTTGCCGATGGCCGAGTGGATGCGGTAGGCGAAGTCTATGGGCGTTGCGCCTTTGGGCAGATTGACCACGTCGCCCTTGGGCGTGAACACGAACACCTCGTCGCTGAACAGATCGACCCGCAGCGCGTCCATGAACTCGTTGGGATCGCGCGCGTCGTTCTGCCAGTCGAGTATCTGGCGCAGCCAGTAGAGCTTGTCGTCCAGCGTGTCGGCCTGCTTGCCCTCCTTGTAGCGCCAGTGGGCGGCGATGCCGTATTCTGCGGTGCGGTGCATCTCGAACGTGCGGATCTGCACCTCGAATGTCTGCCCGCGCAGCTCGCCGCTGGTGCCCACGACTGTGGTGTGCAGCGACTGATACATATTCGCCTTGGGCATGGATATGTAGTCCTTGATGCGCCCGGGCACCATCGTCCAGAGCGTGTTGACGATGCCCAGCGTTGAATAGCAGTCCGGCACGGTGTCCACCAGAACGCGCACGGCGAAGAGATCGTGTATCTGATCGAACGCCTTGTTCTGGGTCTTCATCTTGCGGTAGATGCTGTAGAAGTGCTTGGGGCGGCCGCTGATTTCGGCGTGTATGCCCGCGGCGGTGAGCTGCGTCTGCAATTGATCGATGACCAGCTGAACGACATGCTCGCGCTCCTTGCGCTTTGCGCCCACCAGCTCGACCAGCTTGTAATAGCCCTCCGGATCGATATAGCGCAGCGCGAGATCCTCCATCTCCCATTTTATGGCGAATATGCCCAGCCGGTGCGCCAGCGGCGCGTAGACGTCCAGCGTCTCCCGGGCAATGGCCACCTGCCGCTCGGGCTTCTGGTATTTGAGCGTGCGCATATTGTGCAGCCGGTCGGCCAGCTTGATCAGCACGACGCGGATGTCCTTGCCCATGGCCAGGAACATCTTGCGCAGTGATTCGGCCTGCTGCTCCTCGCGGGATGTAAAATCCAGCCGGCTCAATTTGGTCACGCCGTCCACCAGCAGCGCAACCTCTGAACCGAATTCCTGCTGAATGACGTCCAGCGTGATCTTTTCATTGTCCTCGACGCAGTCGTGCAGAAAGCCCGCGGCAATCGTGGTCGAATCCAGCATGAGATCGGCCAGCGTGCTCGCCACGTTGATGGGATGGATGATGTACGGCTCGCCCGATTTGCGCATCTGTCCCTCGTGGGCCTTGCGCGCAAACTGATAGGCCTTTTCGATCAGCGCCGTATCCTCACCATGATGATATTTGGCCACCTTGGCCAGAATTTCATCGACAGCGGCGCGATTGGGGTCGGCCTGCTCGGTTTTATAGTCGGTTCCGTCCGTAATATCGGCCACTTGGATCACTCCTTATTGTTCTGCGGCGTAGTCGTGAATGCGTTTCAGGCGCTGATAGAGCGCGCTGTCCTCCGGGCTGATCTTTTTCATGGGCAGCAGCCGGAGCGAGGCTTTGTTCACGTCGATTTCAATCAGGCGCATGTCGTGCAGCACGGCCAGACCGGCCGTCAGCCCCGCGTCCTCGGGGAGATTGCCGTTTCGCGCCGTTTCGCGCTCGATGTCGGCAAGCGTCATGCGAACGATCGGGCGATCGCCCCATTTCCGGGCGGCAATGTAGAGCGCGCGCAGGCGATCCACGCCGTAAAGCGCGTCCATCCAGCTGCCCGGGCATCTGCGGTTCGCGGCATAGAGCGCGCCCTCGGGCAGATGAGCGAGCGCCTCGGCCGGCGCGTCCCACAGCACGACGCGGCGGCAGGCGAATGCGGGCTTTCCCACCGGGCACAGGCAGACGGCGTTCTGCGCCGTCGGATCGCCCGGCCAGCTCCCGCAGCAGGCGTTGACGCGATCGGTGAGCTCGTACGCCCTCAGAAAGGCGAGGAGCGACTGCGCGCCCTCGAGCGTCGCGGCGGCGATCACCGTGCCCTGCGGGGAATCGGTCAGCCAGCCGCGCAGCTGATTTTCACTGACCGGCCGCGCTTCCCGCACAGATTGATTTAACTCAATATTATAGAGGATGTCTGTTAAATATGTGCGCAGATAGCGCGTATACTTTCCCGCGAAACGCGCAAAAACCTTTTCGGGCGGCTCGCTCAGGAACGTTTTGATCTCGCACTGAACGCTCACGCGGCCGTGCCATTCGTTGATGGAGGGCGCATAGAGCAGCTCGCGCTCGCAGCCGGCGATTTCGCCCGCCAGCGCGCCCTGCCCGAAGCACACGCCCTGAAGGCGCGCATTGTTCTGCTCGAGCTGAACCTGCAGATGCGCGCCGTCCCTGCCCACGGCCTTGGCCGAATCGATCTGCGCGCGCGTGAGGAACACCGGCGAGGGATTGCCCCAGCCGGTGGGCTGAAGCCGCTCCATAAGCCGCACCGCGTCCTCGCTGATCCGGTCGAGCGGCACGGCGATGTCGTATTCCAGCTCGGGGATGTAGTCGTCCGGCTGCGTGTTTTCGGCGAGATATTCGTCCAGCCGGGCGATGAACGTCTCCAGATTTTCGCGCGGCATGGCCAGCCCCGCCGCCTGCCTGTGCCCGCCGAAGCGGGTCATCAGATCGGCGCAGGAGGAGAGCGTTTTGAACATATCCACGGCCGGTATGCTGCGGCAGGAGCCGACGCACACGCCGTCGTTTTCGGCCAGCAGTATGACCGGATAGTGGTATTCCGTCACCAGCCGGGACGCGGCCAGACCGATCACGCCCGAATTCCAGCCGCTGCCGCACAGCACGATGATCTTATGATCGAGCAGGCTGTAGCGCGCCATCATTTCTTCACACTCGGTCACGACCGCCTTTTCCTCGTTGCGGCGGCGGGTGTTTTCCTCTTCCAGCTCGTCGGCCAGCGCGGCGGCCTCCAGCTCGTCCGATGTGGTGAGCAGCGTGAAGGCGCGCCTGGCGTCGCCCAGACGGCCGCTGGCGTTTATGCGCGGCGCAAGCTGAAAGCCGATGCTGCCCGCGCTCAGCTCCCTGCCTGTGAGCGAGGCGCGCTCGATCATCATGCGCAGCCCCAGCCGCGGCTCTCTGTTGATGCGCTGAAGCCCCAGCGACACAATGACGCGGTTTTCGTCGGTCAGCGAGACCAGATCGGCCACTGTGGCCAGCGCGGCCAGATCGACGTAGGAAAGCGCCTCCTCCAGCCCGCCCAGCGCCGTCACCAGCTTGAACGCCACGCCCGCGCCGCACAGATAGGGGAAGGGATAGTCGTTCAGCAGCGGATTTATGACGGTGCAGTCCGGCAGGATCTCTCCCGGGCGATGATGGTCGGTGACGATCACGTCCAGCCCCAGCGCCTTCGCCGTTTCGACCTCGTGCGCGCAGCTGACGCCGCAGTCGACCGTCACCAGCAGCGTGGCCGACTGCGCGATCTTCTCCATGGCCGCGTCGTTGAGACCGTAGCCCTCGGCGTGGCGATCGGGAATATAGTGCGCGCAATTCAGCCCCAGGCTGCGGAAATACAGCGTCAGTATCGACGTGGCGCATACGCCGTCCACATCGTAATCGCCGTAAACGCACACCGTTTCGCCCGCGTCCTGCGCCTTCTTTATGCGCTCGACCGCCTCGGCCATGCCGCCCAGCAGCATCGGGTCGTGCAGATCGGCCGCGTCGGGATAGAGAAAGGCGCGCGCCGCCTCGCTGGATTCAACGCCGCGCCGCGTGAGCAGCATGTACATCAGCTCGGGCATATCGGCCGGGCGTTCCCATCGCGCGCCTTCCGCGCCGCGCTGAATGAGCGTGTGCATGGTATCATCTCTCCCCGATTCAGAGTGTGTTCTTATACCAGATCTCCGCTAAAACATAGGCATCAGCCATTGCCCGTCAGCAATGCTTTGAATGACACCGGCAGTTATATAGCGCTCGCTGAACACCGCCTTCGCCGCGGCGGCATTGACTGCTTTTTTCTCCTTCACCGATCTTCAACCTCTTCCATCACTCATGTGCATTATGGCGTATTTGCGTTCTGTGCCTGTCGTTTAGATGGAATATGGTATTAGAGCGTCATTAAACGATAACTTCGCCGTTTTGGCGGTTTGAAATCCCCATTTGATCCCGCCGAAGCGGCGGCGTCCATTCCCGGAACGAGAGCCTTGAGGGGCGCTTTCGGGAACCGCGGCGGGCGAAGGGGCGAGCGCCGCGTAAAAACCGCAGGGTAAGTTGGATCATTCCTTTTCGATCGCGTTTTGGAACGCGTCCTTGGGGCTTTTCCGGCGGCGCTTCTTCTTGAGCCGGGGCGCAGGCTTCCCCATATCGCCTGAAGCCGATTTTGAGCTGAATCCGGCGTTTCGCCGCAAAGGATTCGCTCGAGCCGGCGGCCGCCCCTTCCGGGACGTGTTCGGCGCGTGCTTCGAGTTCCTGAAAGCGCGGCGCTGTGTTCGCGGCTGACAGCCCTGAGGCGAAATTTCCTTCGAGGGGCGAATCTGGCGGCGCGCGCGATCGTGTCCTTGCGAAAAAATGCGTTTTATCGCAATTTTTTCGCAAAAACGCGCATTTTTGAACGGAAACAGCCTTCCCCGCGCGGGGCGGGAAAGGCTGCTTGGAATAAACGATCAGGCCTTGGCCTTTTTGGAGCCCTTGCGGCCCTTGAAGAGATTCTCGAGGGGCGCGAAGATCTGCCTGTCCTTCCAGATGGCCCAGATCTGGCCGCTGAGCATAACGGAGGAGTACACGCCGGCGATCATGCCCACGATCAGCGGGAACACGAACTCGCGGATGGAGTCCACGCCCAGTATGAAGAGCACGACCAGCGTGATCAGCGTGGTGATGGTGGTGTTGATCGTGCGGGAGAGCGTCTGGCGCACGGAGGCCTCGACGATAATCTTGTGCGTGTCGCCCTTGTAGGTCAGCAGGCGGCTGTTCTCGCGGATGCGGTCGAATATGATGATGGTGTTGTTGATCGAATAGCCGATGATCGTCAGCAGCGCGGCGATGAACGAGGTGTTCGCCTGATAGAACGCGCGCGCAAACACCATCATGGAGCACATGATCAGTATGTCGTGCAGCAGCGCCGCAAGCGCCGCCACGCCGCTGTAGAGATCAAAGCGTATGGCGATGTAGATCAGCAGGCAGACGAACACGATCAGGCAGGACTTGATCGCGTTGCCGATCAGGTCGCGGCCGGCGGTCGCGCCGACGGTTTCCAGCGTGACGAAGCTGAGGTTTTCATACTTGGCCTTCAGCTCCTCCTCGAGCGCGATGCGGCGATCCTCGGAGGCGTCGCCCAGATCCTTGGCGCGGATCTCGAGCTGAGTGTCCTCGCCGCTGCCGGTCTTGGCGATCTGCGCGTCGGTGATGCCGGCGTCCTTGAGCGCGGCCTCAACGTCCTTGACGTCGAAGTCCCCGCCGACCTTGTAGGTCAGCATGGAGCCGCCGGTGAAGTCAATGCCGGCGTCAATGCCCAGCCCGCACAGCGAGAGAATCAGGGCGACGACGATGATCACAGCGGGAATGAGCAGATGCATACGAAGATCCTTGGTGAAAAACTGCTTTTCCATTTATGGCGTCCCCCTTTCTCAGCGAGCCCAGAGCTTGGTGTTCTTGATGCACAGACCGGCCGCCTGCTTGAGCAGGAAGCGGGTGATGAACACGGAGGAAATCATCGAGGCCAGCACGCCGATGAACAGCGTCACGGCGAAGCCCTTGACGGAGCCGGTGCCGAAATACATCAGCACGATGGCGGCGATGATTGTGGTGACGTTCGAGTCGATTATAGAGGAGAGCGCATGCTTGTAGCCGCGCTGGCAGGCAGCCTCTATGGTGCGGCCGCCTCTGAGCTCCTCGCGGAAGCGCTCGAATATGATGACGTTGCCGTCAACGGCCATGCCGATGCCCAGCAGTATGCCGGCGATGCCCGGCAGCGTGAGCTGCACGCCCGGCACCAGCGCCAGAGCGTAGAACACGGCGAGGATGTAGATGCACAGCGCCAGATCGGCCACGACGCCCGGCACGCGGTAGACCGCGATCATGAACAGCATGATGAGTATGACGCCGATGATGCCGGCCAGCAGCGAGCTTTCCAGAGCGCCGATGCCCAGCGTGGGAGAGACGACGTTGCTCTCGATCAGCGTGATGTCCAGAGGCAGCGCGCCGGAGAGGATCAGATTGGCGGTGGTCTGCGCTTCCTCGATGGAGGAGAAGCCCGTGATGATGCCCGAGCCGCCGGTGATGGCGCTGTTGATCTTGGGGGCGGTCAGCGTCTTGCCGTCCAGCATGATGGAGAGCACCTCGCCGACATGCGCGCCGGTGTAGTCGCCGAAGATCTTCGCGCCCTCGTCGTCCAGCTCAAAGGCGATGATGGGGGCGTTGCCGTCCTCGGTGTTATAGGCCGGAGAGGCCTTCTTGATGCTCTTGCCCTCGAGTATGACGTTGCCGTCGGGATCCTCGAACGTCAGATGCGCGGGCGTGCCCACGATGCTGAGTATCTCGTTGGGATCCTCAACGTCCGGAATCTCGATGCGGATGCGGTCGCTGCCCTGGGGGGTGACGGTCGCCTCGGTATAGCCCTGGGCGGTCAGTCGGTTAATCATGATGGTGATGGTGGCGTTTCGCAGCGTCTCGAAATCCTCGACGGACGAATCGCCCTTGTAGACCGCGTAGATGCCGCCGCGCAGATCAAGACCCAGCTTGATGGCGCTGCCGACCGGCTTGACGATGTACTTGCCCACGGTCAGGCCGTTGACGGCCAGCGCGCCCACCAGAATGATGAGCAGCAGCGTGACTAAGAGCGTTACCAGACTTCTTGTCTTCATTCTCTTCCTAATCCTCCCCGTCGTGGCACGCCCGGTCCGCGATCGGGTATGCGCAACAGTTTTATACATTTTCCAATTATACGATGTTAAGTTTCATTCGTCAATATCCCGCGCGATAAATTATTAGATTTGTTGAAAATTGGCCGGTATAAAACTGTGATTTCCGTGCGAAACGGAAAACGCATTCACACGCTTCAGCCGCGCCGATTGATGTGCGCGCGCTAAATTGGTGGCTTCTCTCAAAACTACACATGGAGTTAACAAATCATTGTTATAATTAAACCGTGTATTCTCATATGCTGAATACCGGCAGGTTTGTGACGGCATATCGGCGCTTTGACGGCGCGCGGACAGCGGAGGGATCGGTATGAAACGGGACGGCATCCTCATATTGAGCTATGGCGGCGCTCAGGCGCAGTCGCTGGCGCGGCGCGTGCGCGGCGGGCGGGTCTACTGCGAGATTATGCCCGCAGACGCGCCCCTTGACGACATACGCGCCTTTCACCCGCTGGGCGTGATGCTGGCGGGCGAAGCCGAAGACGGCGTTGAGGACGACGCGCCCCTGTGCGACCCCGGCGTATATGCGCTGGGCGTGCCGGTGCTGGCGGTGGGCTTCGCGGCGCGGCGCATGGCCGCACAGCTGGGGGGCGGCGTATGTCACGTCGCGCTGGAACGGCAGACGCTGCAGACGCATTTTTCTCAGGCGTCGCCGCTGTTTAAGGGGCTTTCCTACGGCGACCGCTATGTCGCGCGGCTGGCGCATCTGGAGCTGCCCGAGGGCTTTAAGGTCATCGCGCACGGCCACGGGCTGGCGGCGGCCTTCGCCGACGAGGAGAGGCGGCTTTACGGCATGCAGTTCGGCGTGGAGAGCAACGACCCCGACGGGCTGGCGATCCTCTCGAATTTTGAGGACGTCTGCGGCTGCGCGCGCGACTGGACGACCGAAAATTTCGTCGAGGAGATCGTCTCGGAGATTCGCGAAAGGGTGGGCACGGGGCACGCGCTCATGGCGATTTCCGGCGGCGTGGATTCCTCCGTGTGCGCGGCGCTCATGCACCGGGCGATCGGAAAGCAGATGCACTGCATCTACATAGACACCGGCCTGATGCGCAAGGGCGACACCCGCGTCGTGCGGGAGATGTTCGGCGAGCGCATGGGCATAGACGTTCACTGCGTCAACGCCCGCGACCGCTTCTTTGCGCGGCTGGAGCACATCACCGATCCGGCCGAAAAGTGGGCCGTGGTGAGCGACGAGTTTTCCATCATCTACCGCGAGGAGGCCGCGCGCTTTACCGGCGTGGATTTCCTCGTCAAGGGCACGATTTATCCCGACGTGCTGAATTTTTCAGACAGGACGCAGAACCTCAACGAGCTGGAAGGCTATGCGCTCATCGAGCCGGCGCGCTGCCTGTTCAAGAACGAGGTGCGCGACGTGGGCGAATATCTCGATCTGCCGCCCGAGATCACCAACCGCCAGCCGCTGCCCGGCTCGGGGCTGGCCATGCGCATGACCGGCGAGGTGACTCAGGAAAAGCTGACGCTTTTGCGCGAAGCCGATTACATACTGCGCACGGAAATCGAGCAGGCCTCGCTCGAGAGGCGCGTGCGCCGCTACTGCGCCCAGCTGACCGAGACGACCTCCACCGGCGAGGAGAAATGCCGCTATGTCGTGGCGCTTCGGGCGCTCACAACGGCGGGCACAGCCGAGGCGGCCTACCGAATGCCCTACGACGTGCTGGAGCGCGTGACCGACCGCATACTCACCGAGCTGCCGCTGGCCGACCGCGTCGTATACGATCTGACGCCCCATCCCCCGCGCGGCGAGGAATGGGAAGGCTGACGCAAAAAAAGCGCCGGGACTGCATGAAAAGCGCATGCCGCCGCGCGCCGCAAAGAATCCGCTTCAAAATACGAGGAGGAAAAGACATATGAAGGTTGCTTTCGCCTGCGATCACGCCGGCTTTGTGCTCAAGGAGGCCGTGGTCGCCCACCTGAAGGAAATGGGACACGATGTGGTCGATTTCGGCTGCTGCACCCCCGAACGCGTGGATTATCCCGCGCAGGGCGAAAAGGCGGCGCGCGCCGTCGCTTCCGGCGAGTGCCAGCTGGGCGTGCTGATCTGCGGCACGGGCATCGGCATATCGCTGGCGGCCAACCGCGTGCGCGGCATTCGCGCGGCGGTCTGCTCCGAGTCCTATTCCGCCGAGCTGACCCGCCGCCATAACGACGCGAACATGATCGCCTTCGGCGCGCGCGTCGTGGGCGAGGGCACGGCCTACGCCATACTGGACGCGTTTTTTGGCGCGCAGTTTGAGGGCGGCCGCCACGCCCAGCGCGTCGCCATGCTGGACGAGATCAAGCCGTAAAAGCAAGCTGTAAAAGATTGTAAAATCTCCCGCACGGGCGCTTGACGCGGCCGCCGGGGGTGTATATAATAGACACAGGCATTGACCGGGAAGAGTAGAATCCCGATAAGCGCTCAAGAGAGAGACGGTCACCGGTTGAGAGCCGTCTTGCGCAGAAGGGAATATCGAAGTGCGCCCGCGAGCCGCCGCGTCGAAAGCGCAAAAAGCGCCGCGTAGACGCAGCCGGGAAGCGCCCGTTAAAGCGCCATGAGCGGAGGAAGCGCAAAAAAGCGTTTCTTCAAACAGAGTGGAACCGCGCTGCCGCGTCTCTGATGTGAGACGCGGCGCGTTTATTTTTGGAGGCAGTATGTTTAAGCACTGGAAGAGCGACATACAGGCGGTGCTCGACCGCGACCCGGCGGCGCGCAGCGCGCTGGAGGTCATACTGTGTTATCCGGGCTTCTGGGCGGTTCGGCGGCACAGGCGCGCGCACTGGCTGTGGCAGCACAACATGAAGCTGCTGGCGCGCATTGTGTCTCAGCGCACCCGCAAAAAGACCGGCATCGAGATTCACCCCGGCGCGACCATCGGCGAGGGGCTGTTCATCGATCACGGCATGGGCGTGGTCATCGGCGAGACGACCGAAATCGGCAACAACGTCACGCTCTATCAGAACGTGACGCTGGGCGGCACCGGAAAGCACGTGGGCAAGCGCCATCCCACAATCGGCGACAATGTGGTCGTGGGCGCGGGCGCGCGCGTGCTGGGGCCGTTCACCGTCGGCGAGGGCGCCAAGATCGGCGCGAGCGCCGTTGTGCTCAAGGAAGTGCCGCCCTACTGCACGGTGGTCGGCAATCCAGGCCGCGTGGTGCGCATGGGCGAAAAGAAAGTGGAGATCGATCTCGATCAGGTGCATCTGCCCGATCCGGTCAAGGAACGCATACTCTCGCTCACCGCGCGCGTGGACGAGCTGGAAAAGTGCATGGGCTGCGCGTCGTGTGAAAAATGCCCGGACTGCAGTGAAAAGGAAACGTGCGCACGCCGCGCGATGAAGGAGGAAAACCGCAATGAAGATCTATAACAGCCTCACCCGCACGAAGGAGGAATTCGTGCCCAACCACCCCGACATCGTGAAGATGTACACCTGCGGCCCCACGGTGTATCACTTTGCCCACATCGGCAATCTGCGCAGCTACATCATGGAGGACATTCTGGAAAAATACCTGCGCTATGCGGGCTATAACGTCAGGCGCGTGATGAACATCACCGACGTGGGCCATCTGACCTCCGACGCGGACGAGGGCGAGGACAAGATGCTCAAGGGCGCGCGCCGCGAGCACAAGACTGTCATGGAGATCGCGAAATTCTATACCGACGCGTTCTTCGCCGACTGCGAAAAGCTCAACATCAAGCGCCCCGACGTGGTCGAGCCGGCCACCAACTGCATCGACGACTACATCCGCATCATCACAAAGCTGCTGGACACCGGCTATGCCTATCAGGCGGGCGGCAACGTCTATTTCGACACCTCGAAGCTGGAAAAGTACTTCGTGTTCAACGACTTCAGCGAGGAGGATCTGGCCGTCGGCGTGCGCGAGGGCGTCGAAGAGGACGAGAACAAGCGCAACAAGAACGACTTCGTGCTCTGGTTCACCAAGTCGAAATTCGAGGATCAGGCGCTCAAGTGGGATTCGCCGTGGGGCGTGGGCTATCCGGGCTGGCACATCGAGTGCTCCGCCATATCGATGAGGCATCTGGGCGAGGATCTGGACATCCACTGCGGCGGCATCGACAACGCCTTCCCGCACCACACCAACGAGATCGCGCAGTCCGAGGCCTATCTGGGGCACAAGTGGTGCAACTACTGGATGCACGTGCGCCATCTCAACACCGCCGGCGGCAAGATGTCCAAGTCGAAGGGCGAATTCCTCACCGTGTCGCTGCTCGAGGAAAAGGGCTATGATCCGCTGGCCTACCGCCTGTTCTGCCTGCAGAGCCACTATCGCCGCAATCTCGTGTTCTCCTGGGAGAACCTCGACAACGCGCAGGGCGCTTACAGCAAGCTGATCGCCAAAATTGCCGCGCTCGACCCGAATCAGGGCGAAATCGATGAAAGCGTGCTTTCCGCGCTGGACGAAAAGTTCCGCGCCGCGCTGGACAACGACCTCAACACATCGCTGGCCGTGACCGCCGTTTACGACGCGCTCAAGGCCGACGGTAGCGATAAGACGAAGCTCGCCGCCATCGCGCGCTTCGACACGGTGCTGGGGCTTGACCTCATCGCCAAAGCCGATAAGCGCCGCGAGGAGCTGAAGAAGCAGGCCGCCGAGGTCAGGACGCAGGCCGTCGCGTTCGAGGGCTGCGCGCCGGACGCGGAGATCGAAAAGCTGGTGGAGGCGCGCGCCGCCGCCAAGAAGGCGAAGAACTTCGCCGAGGCCGACCGCATCCGCGGCGAGCTGACCGCGCGCGGCTATGCCGTGATCGACACGGCGAACGGCCCCGTGGTCAAAAAGGCGTAACTGAAAACGGACAAAGGGACGACGCTTCAGCCGAAGGGACGAAGCGCCGTCCCTTTTTGTGCGC
>CAKUAV010000036.1 GCA_934636425.1 uncultured Clostridia bacterium | reverse complement strand
CCACCAGCACCGGCCCCAGCGTGCAGAACAGCATGGCCATGCGCGCCGTTTCGGACGGGGCGTTCTTGAATTCCTCGAGCTGTTCGGGGCTGAGCCGTCCCTGCGCGAGCTGCTCCTTCAGGAAATCGAGGTTCTTTTCGATCTTCATCAGCATGTGCTGCAGCGTCGTCAGCTCGGACTTTGTGATGTAGAGATACGAGGTCATCCACTGGTTCCAGTGACCGATGGCGGTCATGAAGCCCAGCGCCGCCAGCACCGGCGCCATGATCGGTATGACGATGACGAAGAACAGCCGGTAATCGGACGCGCCGTCGATCTTGGCGGCCTCGACGAGAGAATCGGGCACGTTGGTGTTGATGAACGTGCGCATGACGATGACGTTCATCGTCGTGATGCAGCCGGGCAGTATCAGCACCCAGAGCGTGTTCTTGAGATGGAACACATTGGTGTTGATGAGATAGCCGCCCAGCGTGCCGCCGGAGAAGAGCATCGTGATGAGCAGATAGACCGACAGGCCGTTTCTCCAGTTGAAGTTCTTGCGGCTGAGCGAATAGGCGAACATCGATGTGAGCCACAGCGAGAGCAGCGTGCCGAACACGGCCACGAACGTGGTCACGCCGTAGGAGACCAGCAGCTGCCGGCCGAACTTGAACACATAGTCGTACGCCTTAACCGACCATTCCGTGGGGAAGAAGCTGAAGCCCTTCGCGGCGACGCTTGCCTCAGAGCTGAACGAGACGACGACCACCAGCAGCACCGGCAGCAGGCAGAACAGCGTGAACAGGCCGAGTATCACAGCCAGCACATACTGGCCGCGGGAAGGCTTTTTGTGGGTGAGTTCTTTCATGATGTTTCCTCCTTCCCGCTCAGAACAGCGCCTTGTCGGGATCCCAGCGGCGCACGATCAGGTTGGTGGCGACCACCATGACGCAGCCGACGACCGACTGGAAGAACGTGACCGCCGCGTTCATGCCGAAGTTGGACGAGCCCGATGTGAGGGCGTTGAGTATGAACGCGTCTATGGTCTGCGTCGTGGAATAGAGCAGGCCGACGTTCTTCGTGACCTGATAGTGAAGGCCGGTGTTGGAGTGCATTATGCCGCCAAGACCCAGCAAAAGCAGTATGCAGATCATGCCGGTCAGCATGGGCAGCGTGATGTAGCGGATCTGCTGGCCCTTTGTCGCGCCGTCGATCTGCGCGGCCTCGAATATCTCCTGATCCATGCCCGAGAGCGCGGAGAGATACATGATCGAGCCGTAGCCCGTGCCCTTCCAGACGTTGACGATTGTCAGTATCGTCGGCCAGTACTGCGGGGCGAGATACCAGTTGATCGGCTTTTTGCCCATGGACTTGAGTATGTTGTTGAACATGCCTGTGGCGTTGTTGAGCAGCGCGTTGACGATGTAGGTGACGGCGATGAAGGAGATGAACGTGGGCATGATCATGATGGTCTGGGTCACCTTGGCGTAGCGCTTGAACACGCACTCGTAAAGCGCGATGGCCAGCGCCACATTGGCGACCGTGCCCACCGCCGTGAAGAGGAAATAGTAGCCCAGCGTGTTTCTCACGATGCGGCTGGTGACGTTCATATTGGTGATGAGCATTTTGAAGTTGTCCAGCCCGCACCAGGGACTGCCCAGTATGCCCTTGCCGTAATTGAAGCTCTTAAAGGCGATCGATATGCCGAACATGGGCATATAGTTGAACATGAAAACCAGTACGATGCCCGGCAGCGCCATGATGATGAGCGCCCTGTTCCGGAAGGACTCCTTAAAAAAATGCTTGAGCCGCGTCATGTCGGACTTCTCTCCCCTTCGCGTTTGGATGAATAGATTATAGCACAGTGTTATGATAAGATTAAAGAGCGTATTTCCGATATTGACCTCGCAATTCCGTCATATTGTGTTAAGCCGAGCGATATGCCCTGAAAACAGCGCGCAATTTTGGAAAAATTTCGCCCTCCGCCGCAAAATCGTCGACATGGCGCGGCGCGCGGCGGCTTTTTTCGAAAAAACGGACGCTTGCGTATTTGCTTTTTTAACAGCCCATGCTATAATAAAAAAGAGAATAATATATAAGGAGGCGGCCGCCGTGCGCAGGGTCATCATTGTGGACGACGACAGGCAGGTTGGGCTGTGTCTGGAAAAGCTGATCCCATGGAAGGAGCTTGATCTGGAGCTTGCGGGCGTTGCGTACAGCGGCGAAGAGGGCTTCCAGCTGGCGCTCGAAAAGCAGCCGGACGTGATCATATCCGATCTGGTGATGCCCGGGCTGGACGGCGCCGAGTTCTGCCGGCGGATCATGGACGTGATGAGCGACGTGGCGTTCATATTCCTGACCGCCTACGAGGATTTTTCCGTCGCGCGGCTGGGCATGCGCTATCATGTGGCCGACTATGTGCTAAAGCCCATAGACCGCTCGAAGATCGCCTATCTGACGGAGCTTCTGCGCGCCATCCGGCAGGAGAGCGACGAGAAGGACTATTTTTTCCGCGTGACATGGGACATGGAGAGCGAGTCGGATATGCTGCGCGCCATAACGGAGGGGGACAGCGCCTATTTCGGCGCGCTGTTTCGGCGCATCGCGGCCGATTCGGCCATGCTGGCGCGCGAGCCGGCGCTGGTGCGCGCGCTGTGTACCCGCCTGATCGATCTCTACTTCCGCGCTCAGGGCGACACGCCCGCCGTCCGGGAACGCCGCAGCGAGGCGATGAGCAGCGTGCGCGAGGCCAAATTCACAATGGACATGCTGCTCACGGCGATCGATCTGTACTCCGCGAGCTCCTCCCGGGCGGAGGACTCCTATTACTGCGAGCTGTGCCATCAGGTGCGCCGCTACATAGACCGGCACTACGCCGATCCCGATCTCAGTCTGGGGAGCGTGGCGGCGGCGTTCAGCTATTCGCCCGATCATCTGGGGCGGCTGTTCGCCAGGACGACCGGAGACACCGTGCTTACCTGCATCACGGAGCGGCGCGTGAACGAGGCGCTCAGGCTGCTCGAGCACACGCTGATCAGCGTGCGCGACGTGGCGGAGGCGGTGGGCTATACGGGCACGGGACATCTGACGCAGCTGATCAAAAGGCGCACCGGCATGACGCCTCAGGAATATCGAAGCGCGCGCACGCTGTAGGGACGCGCCGCATCGCGCTCTTGAAACGCGCGGGCGTTTTCTCGGCGATCCGGCCTGGAACGGCCGAGTCACAGCGCACCGCGAAAGCCCGGCGGGTCGCGCCATTGAAACGCGCGGGCGTTTTCTCGGCGATCCGGCCTGCGCTTCCGGCTTGGGAAGGCCAAGACACAGCGCATCGCGAAAGCCCGGCGCGGCTGCCGCATCGCGCCATTGAAACGCGCGGGCGTTTTCGCGGCGATCCGGCCTGCGCTTCCGGCCTGGAACGGCCGAGTCACAGCGCACCGCGAAAGCCCGGCGGGTCGCGCCATTGAAACGCGCGGGCGTTTTCTCGGCGATTCGGCCTGCGCTTCCGGCCTGGAACGGCGGCGAAAATTCGGCCGGGGCGCGGATTCGCCCTTTGAAATACTCTTGAAATACACACACTATAGAGGGAAAAATCGCCATGCAGAGCAATGAATCGCGCACAAAGCGCCGGATCCCGCTGAATGTGCTCATCGCCGGCGCGCTGTCTGTGCTGATGGTGGTCATGGTGAGCGCGTTCGGCCTGATTACCTATCGGCATTTTCAGAAATCGCTGCTCTCGAGTATGCTCTCGACGCTCGACAGCGCCGTGGAGAGCAACGTCCATTCGCTCTCCGATCTGACGGCGCGCGTGCGCTCGTGCGTGCGGCTGTTTCCCGATATGCAGAACGACACGCTCTCTGCGCTGCTCTACGACGGCGGCGATATGTACGAGCGCTATCAGCGCTATGTCAAGATCCGCGACAAAATCGAGAACTATCTGGACGTGATCGTCTCCAGCGAGGTTTCGCGCGCGGCGATGGTGTTCATCATGGACGATTCGATGCCCATGGCCTCCATCTGCACGAAGTCGGCGCCCGACTACATCTTTCGGGAAATGCTGAACAATCAGCAGATGAGCCGCGTGATTCGCAGCGCCTGCTTTGAGGACGAGCCCTACTACCGCGAGGCGCTGGAAAAGCGCGGCGAGATCGTGTGGTTCACGCGCGCGGAGCTGCCGGATATGCTCTTCGCCGCGCAGGCCGTGCGCCAGACCGCGCTCAAATACGGCCGCGTCAGGACATACGATCTGGGCGTGATGCTGATCGGCTTCAACATGGACTGGATCGGCGCGCGGCTCAACGAGAATGTGTTCCTCGAGGGCGCGTCGGTCTACATCGCAGCGGACGGAGACGTTGTGTATCCCTCCGGGGCGGCGCAGTCCGGCATGACCGCCGACAACATATGCGCGCCTTGCGCTGAAACCGATCCGGGCGGGCGCGAGACGGCGCTCTACGGCGGGGAAACCTGCTTTCTGTGGACGACGCCGCTGGGCGACGGGCTGGTCATGACCACGCTGGTGAGCGGCGCGCGTGTGCGGCAGATGGCGCTGGGGTCGCTCCGGCTGGTGCTGGTGGCGCTCATCGTCATACTGATCGTGCTGCTGATCGCCACGGTGCTGCTGGTCTATGCGGCGCTCAGGCCGATACGGCGGCTGTCCGGGCACATGAAGGAAGGGCTGTTGGAGAGCATAGAGCCCTCGCCCATGGCGCGGCGCATTGTGGAGACCGACGCGCTCTACGAGAGCTTCAACCGCCGCAACGAGCGCATACTCAAGCTGATGGACGACGTGCGCGCCATAGAGCGGGAGAAGCGCGAGCAGGATTTCAAGCTGCTTCAGGCGCAGATCAACCCGCACTTCATCTACAACACGCTCGACAGCGTCAGCTGCATGGCGCTGATCGAGGGCTGCGACGACATCGCTTCGGCCATGGGCGCGCTGGCCGCCATAATGCGCTATAACCTTAAAGAGCCGGATCGGCTCGTGCCGCTCTCCACAGAGATGGAGACCGTGAAGAGCTACATCCGCATACAGACGGTGCGCTGCGCCGGCGATCTGAGCGTGACATACGATCTGGCGCCGCAGAGCCTGGCCTGCCTGATGCCGAAGATGTCGGTCGAGACGCTGATCGAGAACGCCGCCGTCCATGTGCGCACGGCGCCGCGCATCACGGTGAGCAGCCGCATTGCGGACGGCGTGCTGAGCGTCGTGGTGTCGGGCGAGGGCGACGACGGCGACGCGGCGCTCATAATGCGCCATCTCACCGGCGAGGTGCAGCTGGCCACCCACTCGACGGGACTGGGCATACGCAATGTCGATCAGCGCGTGAAGCTGCTCTTCGGCGCGCAGTACGGGCTGCGCTACGAGCGGGACGGAAGCTGCCTCAGGGCGGTGCTGACGCTGCCGGCGGTGTTCACGCCGCCTCGAAAGGAAAGGGACGAATGACGCGCATACACTCATTCCCGCCGGTGATCGACGGGGGCTGCCGCACGCTGATACTGGGCACGATGCCCAGCGTGAAATCGCTCGAGGCGGCGTTTTACTACGCGCACCCGCGCAACGCCTTCTGGCCGATCATGGCGCGCTTGCTGGGCGAAGCCGTGCCGGAGACAATCGATGAAAAGAAGGCGCTGCTGCTGCGCCACGGCGCGGCGCTCTGGGACACGGCGGCCTCCTGCGAGCGGGAGGGCTCGTTGGACGCGGCCATGCGGGACGTTGTGCTGAACGACGTGGGCGCGCTGCTGGAAAAGTATCCGCATATCGATCGGATCGTACTCAACGGCGGCGCGGCCTTTAAGCTGTTTTCAAAGATGCGCATCGAGCGGGCGGGGCTTGAAGCCGTGCGCCTGCCCTCGACCAGCCCGGCCTGCACGCTGCCGTTTGAAAAAAAGCTCGAGGCGTGGCGGCGCGCCTTTGCCGGACGCACAGAAAGGATGAATGCGAAATGAATCCCTGCGACGTGATTATGAAAAAGCGGCTGGGTCAGGAACTGAGCCGCGAGGAAATCCATGCCTTCGTGCGCGGCGCGTGCGACGGCTCGTTCGCCGACTATCAGCTCTCGGCGCTCCTGATGGCCGTCTGCATCCGGGGCATGAGCGACCGAGAGACGGTCGACATGACCATGGAGATGGCCGATTCGGGCGAGCGGCTCGATCTTTCCCAGATCAGCGGCCCCACCGTGGACAAGCACTCCACCGGCGGCGTGGGCGACACCACGACGCTGATCGTCGCGCCTCTGTGCGCGGCCTGCGGGGCGAAGGTGGCCAAGATGTCCGGCCGCGGGCTGGGCTTCACCGGCGGCACGCTGGACAAGCTGGAATCGATCCCCGGCGTGCGGATTGATCTGAGCGCGCGCGCGTTCATCGATCAGGTGAACGCCATTGGCCTTGCGGTCATCGGCCAGACCGGCGAGCTGGCGCCCGCCGACAAGAAGCTCTATGCGCTGCGCGACGTGACCGCGACGGTCGACTCGCTGCCGCTGGTGACGTCGTCGATACTGTCCAAGAAGATCGCAGCGGGCTGTCAGAGCGTGGTGCTGGACGTAAAGACCGGCTCGGGCGCGATCATGCCCACGCTGGAGAAGAGCGTCGAGCTGGCCGAGACCATGGTGCGCATCGGCTGCGGCACCGGTCATCGCTTCAGCGCGCTTGTGACCGACATGGATCAGCCGCTCGGGCTGTATGTGGGCAATGCGCTCGAGGTGCGCGAGGCCATCGAGGTGCTCTCGGGCCGCGCGGGCGGGGCGCTGCTCGATGTGTCGCTCCAGCTGGGCGCGCAGATGCTCAAATCGTGCCGTCTGGCGGCCGGCGCGGACGAGGCCATGGCGATGCTGCGCGCGGCGTTGGCGGACGGGCGCGGGCTTAAAAAACTGGCCGACATGATCGAGGCGCAGGGGGGAGAGCGGCGCGTGGCCTATGAGCCCGACCGCCTGCCGCAGGCCGAAGGGCGCATTGACATTGCGGCGGAAAAGAGCGGCTATGTGCGCGCGGTCGCCACATCGGACATAGGCTATGCGGCGCAGGCGCTGGGCGCGGGGCGCGAGAAGGCCGACGACGTGATCGATCCGGCGGCGGGCATTATCATGAAGAAGCGGCTGGGCGAGTATGTCGAGAAGGGCGAAATCTGGTGCGAGCTGCACGTCGGGGCGCATTCGGACGTGCCGGCGGCGCAGAAGCGGCTTTCGGGCGCGCTCACGCTGTCGGACGAGCCGATGACGCAGGCAAAGCCGCTGGTCTACCGCGTGATCGAGTAGCGCGCCATGGACGAACTGTTTATACGCGCCGTGACGATCGACTGGGACAGGATCGGCCGATACAGCTATCTAAGGCGCATAGAGGCGCTCCGCGGCGTTGAGCAGATTGATTTCGCGGGGCCGGTCACGTTCTTCGTCGGCGAAAACGGGAGCGGCAAATCGACGCTGCTCGAAGCGATCGCCGTGGCGCACGGCTTCAATCCCGAGGGCGGCACGAAGAACTACGCCTTCTCCACATACGATTCGCACTCCGAGCTGCACAGCGCCATGCGCGTGATCAAGGGCTGGCGCAGGGAGCAGTTCGGCTATTTCCTGCGCGCAGAGAGCTTTTACAACGTCGCGACAAAGGAAGAGGACTATGTGGACGCGGCGCACCCCTCGAAGGAATACCACAAAAAGTCGCACGGCGAGAGCTTCATGGCGCTGGCGGAGGACAATCTGCGGGAAAACAGCCTCTATATCATGGACGAGCCGGAAGCGGCGCTCTCACCGCAGCGGCAGCTGGCGCTGCTTGCGCAGATCCACGAATACGCGCTCTCGGGCGCGCAGTTTCTGATCGCCACCAACTCGCCGATTCTGCTGGGGCTGCCGGGCGCGCAGATCTACTGCTTCGACGAGGGGCGCATCCATCCGTGCGCTTACGAGGATACGGAGAGCTACAGGATCACCGAGATGTTTATCAACAACAGGCGGGCCCTGCTGAACAGGCTGCTGGCCGACGACAAAGAGCCATGAACGATTCGAGAAACATTGCGCACTATCATCTGCCGGGACTGTTTGAGTTTTATGATTTTTACTGCGCGTTTCTTCCGCTTTACCGCGCGCATCGGGCGTATTTTTACGACTGGTGCGACATCGCGTCGATCTACGGCGCGCCGGCGGACTGCCTGTGGGGCGGCGGGCGCGTGGGGTTCGGCGAGGCCGACGCGCGGGACGTGCTGGCGCTCATGCGGGAATACGGGATCTCCGCGCGCCTGACGTTCAGCAATTCGCTCCTGAATGAGGCGCACATGGCCGACGCGCAGTGCAACGCGCTCTGCCGTCTGTTTGAAGCGAATAAAACGCAAAGCGGCGTGATCGTCCATTCGGACAGGCTGCTTGAGCACCTGCGCAGGGCGTATCCGGCTCTGTATTTCGTCTCGTCGACCACAAAGGTGCTGACCGATTTCGACGATCTGCGCCGCGAGCTGGATCGGGAGGAATTTCGATACGTCGTGCCGGATTTCCGGCTGAATCATGCGTTTGACCGGCTTAAGACGCTGACGATTGCGCAGAAGGACAAGGTGGAATTCCTCGTCAACGAGTGCTGCTTTTTCGGCTGCAAGGACCGGAAGGCCTGCTATGAGGCGGTGAGCCGGAAGAGTCTGGGCGAGGAGAGCGATTTTATCTGCCGCTCGCCCGGCGCGCGCGAGGGCTATCGCTTTTCGCGGGCGATGGAAAATCCGGGCTTCATCGGCGCGCAGGACATAGAACGCGTGTATCTGCCCATGGGCTTTTCGAATTTCAAGATAGAGGGGCGCGGTCTGGGCAGCGCGCTGATACTGGAGTTTCTGCTCCATTACATGACGAAGCCGGATTATCAGCTGCGCGTGCGCGAGGAAATCTATCTGAGCAACACGCTCGATCTGTTTTAGGCGGCGGTTTCGGCGCAGAACCGGCTGCCACACGGGGAGCGCGCTGCGGGATCGCCCCGCTGAGCCGTATGCCGGCCGTGCGAAAAAGCGCCGCAGAAAAAAACGGGAACTTTTTCGGCTCAATCATCGCCTTAGAAAGCGAAACGGGAAGCGAAAAACGAGCCGCTTTCATGAAAAAAAGGAGATGAATGATTATGAAGAAGTTTCTGTCCCTGCTGCTTGTACTGCTGCTGATGCTGCCCGCCGCCGCGCTGGCCGACACGAAGATTGCCGTAAACGGCAGCGCCACGGTGCAGGCCGAGCCGGATATGGTCACGCTGTCGCTGGGCGTTGAGGAGACGAAGGGTGACGTGGCCGCCGCGCAGGCGCTGGTCAACGAGAAGATCGCCGCCGTCGTCGAGGCGCTCAAGAACGCCGGCATCGACGAAAAGGACATACAGACCGGCTATTACAGCATCTATAACAGCTACGATTACGACGATCCCGACAATATGCAGTATGTCGCGTCCTGCTCGCTCAACGTGATCGTGCGCGAGCTGAGCAAGGCCGGCGAGATGATCGACGTGGCCGTGGCCGCGGGCGCCAATCAGGTGGGCGGCGTGACGTTCGGCGTGAGCGATCTGACCGCGCTGCAGGACAAGGCGCTCGAGATGGCCGTGGCCGACGGCATCCGCCGCGCGGGCGTTATGGCCAAGGCCGCGGGCGTGACGCTCCCCGCCCTGCCCGAGAGCGTCGTGGAGAACTCCAGCTATTACGACGGCTACAAGGCCAGCGCCTATACCATGGACGCGGCCGCCGGCGCGTCCACATCGCTGATGGGCGGCATGGTGAATGTGACATCCTCCGTCACCGTGACCTATGAAGCGAACGACTGATCAATGACATGAAAAGCGCCCCGCTCTTCCGGATTTTTTTCGGAAGGGCGGGGCGTTTTGCGTGCGCCGGATGCGCGCTCGATTCGCCGATGTGATTTCGAGAAAATGGAGGTCGCTCGGCGCGTTTTTATGTGTCAGATAGAAATCGCAGCCTTGATTCATCGTTGTGGTTTCGGGAAAATGGCGGTTGTCTGGCGCGCTTTTTGTGCGTTGGACAGGATGAGCGGGCGCGTAATTCAGCGCTATGGTTTCGGGAAGATGCGGTTGTTCGGCGTGCCGCTTTACACGTGGGACGTGGCGGGCATGAACTCGATTCAGCGCTTCCGTCTCGGATAAATGACGCGTGTCAGGCCGCGCTCCTGTATCCTATAACTCTCGACAGGCTATGCGAAAAGCGCCCCGCGCCTTCCGGATTTTTTTTCGGAAGGGCGGGGCGTATTTGTGAGCGCGCCGGGCGCGAAAGGGAGGGAGAGCGCCCGGCGCGGTGCGGGGGGACTATTTTGCGCTCAGGAACGCGTGGATTTCGTCCGCGGCGGCGAGCGCGTCGGAAATGGCGCGCACGACCAGCGACTGCCCCGTGCGCATATCGCCCGCCGCGAACAGACTGCCCGAGACGCGATGCGTGCCGTCGGTTTCAACCGCGCCGCGCTTTGTCAGCGCGAGATGAAACGTCTCTGCGGTGGCATTCTCGCAGCCCGTGAAGCCCGCCGCGATCAGCGCCATGCCGCAGGGTATGACCCGCGCCGTGTCGGGCAGAAGCTCAAAGCCGCGCGTGCCCCAGCGGACATTGACAATTTCGAGCGCTTTGACCGCGCCGCTTTCATCGGGAATGACGCGCTTGACCGTCGTGCAGTACAGCCGGGGATCCGCGCCCTGCCGCGCGATGGCCTCGGTCAGGCCGTAGTCGGTGCGCAGCGTGCGCGGCCATTCCGGCCAGGGGTTGTTCGGCAGGCGGTCGACGGGCGGCGCGGCCATCAGCTCGAGCTGTACGATGGAGGCGCATTTCTGCCGGATCGCCGTGCCCGCGCAGTCGTTGCCGGTATCGCCGCCGCCGATGATGACGACGCGCTTACCCTCGGCGCTCAGGCGGCTTTCGCGATGACCGAGCAGCGCGCGGGTCGCTTCGGTGAGGTAGTCGACAGCAAAGAGCACGTTTTTCGTCGTTTCGCCCTCGACGTTCAGCGCCCGGGGACGGCGCGCGCCGCAGCAGAGCAGGACAGCGTCGTATCCGGTCAGCGTTTCGGGGGCGACGGACGCGCTCATGTGGAAGTGAACGCCCTCCTCCTCCATCAGTCGTATGCGCCGCGCGACGATTTCCTTGGGCAGCTTCATGTTCGGTATGCCGTATGTGAGCAGCCCGCCCGGCCGGTCGGCGCGGTCGTACACGTCGATAAAATGCCCCAGCCGGTTGAGCCTGTCGGCGGCGGCCAGTCCGCTCGGGCCCGCGCCGACGATGGCGATGCGCTTTCCGGTGCGGTGAAGCGGCCGGCGCGGCTTCATCCAGCCGTTTTTGTAGGCCGTCTCGATGAGATACAGCTCGGTATCGCGGTTGGCCGCGCCGCCGTCCGTCGGGGCGAGCATACACGCCTTTTCACACAGCGCCGGACAGACGTGGCCGGTGAACTCCGGAAAGGGCGCGGTTTTAATCAGCCGCTCGAAGGCCTCGCGCACCGCGCCGCGATAGATGAGGTCGTTCCATTCGGGGATGAGATTGTGCAGCGGGCAGCCGTAGCCGCTCTGGCAGTAGGGCACGCCGCAGTTCATGCAGCGCGCGGCCTGATCCCGGCGCGCAGCGTCTGAGAGGGGCGTGTGCAGATCGTCAAAATCGCCGATGCGCTCGTCCCACGCGCGGAAGGGGTTTTCTTCGCGCGGTATTTCGAGGAATCCCGTCGGTTTGCCCATCTCTGTCACATCCCTTCCAGAAGCCGTCTGTATTCGCGCGGTATAATCATGCGGAAATGCGCTTTGCGCGCGTCCCAGTGGTCGAGTATATCCTGCGCCAGCGGGGAGCCGGTCAGGCGCGCGTGCTCGCCGATCATGGCGCGCAGCTCGCGCTCGAAATCACCCTCGACGGGCAGTATGTCCGCCATGCCGGTGTTGACATGGCTCTCCAGCGCGCCGTCGTCCAGCACATAGGCCACGCCGCCCGACATGCCCGCGGCAAAGTTGTCGCCCACGCTTCCCAATATCGCCGCGCGGCCGCCGGTCATGTATTCGCAGCCGTGATCGCCCACGCCCTCGGCGACCGCCCGCGCGCCCGAATTGCGCACGCAGAAGCGCTCGCCCGCCACGCCGGCGATGTATGCGCTGCCGCCCGTCGCGCCGAAGAGCGCCACGTTGCCGATCAGCGCGTCGCCGCGTCGGCTCTCGGCATACTTTTCGGGGCGTATGACCAGCGTGCCGCCGGAAAGTCCCTTGCCCACATAGTCGTTGGCCACGCCGGTGAGCGTGACGGTGTAGTTTTTCGTCAGGAACGCGCCGAACGACTGCCCGCCGCAGCCGCTGCACTCGATGGCGCGGGGCGCGTCGGTTTCGGGCAGCATCGCGCCGAAGGAGCGGTCGACCGTGGTGAGCTGAACGCGCGGCCTATAGGAAGCGTCGGCGCGCTCGCTCAGGCGGAAGTCATAGGTCTCGGCGCGGTCGAAGCGCTGGTTGTCGGAAAAATTCGTGATTTCGGAAAGATCGATGGGGCAGTTGCTCTTGACACGCAATAGATCGCCGCGGCCCACCAGCTCGTCCACCGTGCGCGCGCCCAGCCGCGCCATAATACTGCGCAGCTCCTCGGCCACGAAGAGCATGAAGCGCTCGACGTATTCCGGCTTGCCCTTAAAGCGCTTGCGCAGCTCGGGGTTCTGCGTCGCCACGCCGAACGGGCAGGTGTCCAGATTGCACACGCGCATCATGCGGCAGCCCATGGCGATCAGCGGCGCCGTGGCGAAGGCGAATTCCTCCGCGCCCAGGAGCAGCGCTATGGCCACGTCCCGGCCGGTCATGAGCTTTCCGTCGGTTTCGAGCTTCACCATGGCGCGCAGGCCGTTCTTGCACAGCGTCTGATGCGCCTCGGCCAGCCCCAGCTCCCACGGAAGGCCCGCGCCGTGTATCGATGTGAGCGGCGCCGCGCCCGTGCCGCCCTCGCCGCCGGAGATCAGGATCACCTGCGCGCCGGCCTTGGCCACGCCGGACGCGACTGTGCCCACGCCGCAGGAGGACACCAGCTTGACCGAAATGTCGGCGGCGGGATTGACGCACTTGAGATCGTATATCAGCTGCGCCAGATCCTCTATGGAGTAGATGTCGTGATGCGGGGGCGGGGAGATCAGCGACAGGCCGGGCGTGGAGCAGCGGGTCTTCGCCACCTCTTCCGACACCTTTGCGCCGGGCAGATGGCCGCCCTCGCCGGGCTTTGCACCCTGCGCCATCTTGATCTGGATTTCCCTTGCCGAGCGCAGATAGGGCGTGGTCACGCCGAAACGGCCCGAGGCCACCTGCTTGATCGCCGAGTTGCGCTCCGTGCCGAAGCGCTCGGCCAGCTCGCCGCCCTCGCCGGTGTTCGACTTGCCGCCCAGATGGTTCATCGCCGTGGCCAGACACTCGTGCGCCTCGCGGGAAAGCGAGCCGTAGGACATCGCGCCGGTCTTGAAGCGACGGACGATGCTCGAAGCCGGTTCGACCTCCTCGAGTGATACCGGCGCGCACGCGTCGAATTTGAAATCGAGCAGCGAGCGGATTGTGCGCGGGCCGTCGTCCTCGACCAGCGCGGCGTATTTTTCGAACAGCTGGAAATCGTCGTTCCAGAGCGCCTGCTGAAGCGTGTGTATGACCTCCGGAGAATAGAGATGCTCCTCGGCGTCATTGCCCGTGCGCAGCTTGTGAAAGCCCACGCTGTCGGGCGCGCTATCGGTCGAATTGTAGGCGCGCCCGTGATGCCAGAGCGTCTCGCGCTCAATGTGCTCAAGCCCCACGCCGCCCAGATGATGCGGCGTGTTGGCGAAATAGCGCTCGACGAAATCGGAATCCAGCCCGACCGCCTCGAACAGCTGCGCGCTCTGATACGCGCCGAGCGTGGATACGCCCATCTTTGAGGAGATGTGCAATATGCCGGCCGTGAGCGCGTTCAGGTAGCTGCGCGCGGCTTCGTCGGGGGATTTGTGAATCAGACCGCGCGCGGCCATATTGCGGACGGCGGCCTCGGCCATATAGGGCGCAATCGCGCGCGCGCCGAACGCCACGAGCATGGCCGCCTGATGCGCGTCGCGCACATCGCCGCATTCCACGGCGACGGACGCGGCGGTGCGCTTTTTCGTGCGCACGAGGTGCTGCTCCAGCGCGGAGACGGCCAAAAGCGTGGGCAGCGCGGCATGGCTTTCGTCAAGGCCGCGGTCGCTCAGCACGATGACGGTCACGCCCTGCGCGCGCAGCCGGTCGCATTTGTCGAACAGCCGCTTTAGCGCGCTCTCCATGCTCTCGTGCGCGGCGGTATCGACGAGCAGCGGCACCGTGGCGGCGCGCAGGCCGTCCTTATCCAGCGCCTTGACGCGCAGCATATCGCTTTCGCTCAATACCGGCGCGGCCAGCTCCAGCACGCGGCAGGCGCGCTCGTCGGGGGCGAGCAGATTGCCGTGATCGCCCAGATAGACCGACGTATCAGTACGGCTCTTTTCGCGCAGCGCGTCTATGGGCGGGTTGGTGACCTGCGCAAAGCGCTGCTTGAAATAGGAAAACAGCGGCGGATGCGCCTTCGAGAGCGCCGCGATCGGTATGTCCGCGCCCATGGAGCCTATGGGCTCCGTGCCCTTTTCGGCCATGGGGATGAGCACGCTGAAATAGTCCTCATAGGTGTAGCCCAGCGCCTTGGCCGCGCGCGGGTCATAGGCGGGCGCAGATGCGTCGCTCAGGGGCAGGTCGCTCAGATGGAGCACGCCCTTCTCGAGCCACTTTTCATAGGGCAGCAGCGCGGCGAAGTGCGTTTTCAGCTCGTCGCTCTCATAGAGCCTGCCCTGATGAAGATCGGCGCAGATCAGCTCGCCGCCGCGCAGACGGCCTCGGCGCAGTACGTGCGCTTCCTCCTCGCGCAGCACGCCCGCCTCGGAGGAGAGTATGAGCCGGTGATCGTCGGTTTCCATGCGGCGCAGCGGGCGCAGGCCGTTTCTGTCGAGCATGGCCAGCACGCTGTCGCCGTCGAAGCACAACAGCGCCGCCGGGCCGTCCCACGGCTCCATGAGCGTGGAATAATAGCGGTACATCGCCTGCCACGGCGTTTTTTCCGCGCGCCCCTGCCAGGCCTCGGGCACCAGTATCATGCCGGCCAGAGGCAGCGGCATGCCGTTCATGGAAAGGAACTCCAGCGCGTTGTCCAGCATGGCCGAATCGGAGCCGGTGGGATTGACGATGGGATAGATCGTCTCCGCGCGCTCGCCCAGCAGGCGGGAGGACATCGTTTCCTCGCGCGCCAGCATCCGGTCGGCGTTGCCGCGTATGGTGTTGATCTCGCCGTTGTGCAGCAGCATCCTGTGCGGGTGCGCCTTGCTCCAGCTGGGATTGGTGTTTGTGGAAAAGCGCGAGTGAACCAGCGCCGCGGCGGAGGTATAGTCGTCCTGCTGAAGATCGGGATAGAACGCGCGCAGCTGCGTCACCAGCATCATGCCCTTGTAGACGATCGTGCGCGAGGACAGCGAGCAGGCGTACGCATCGGGCGCGGCCTTTTCAAAGCGGCGGCGCAGCACATACAGTTTCCGGTCGAACGCCGCGCCGCGCCCGGTCTCCTCAGGACGCGCCACAAAGCCCTGAACGATTGCGGGCATGCTCTCTTTCGCGCCGCGCCCGAGCAGCCCGGGACAGAGCGGCACATCGCGCCAGCTAATAAAGGCGAGGCCTTCCGCACGGCAGGCGGCTTCGAACGCGGCCTTTTCGGCGGCCGCGCCGGCGGAGAGGAAGAGCATGGCGACGCCGTAATCGCGCTTATCGCCCAGCGCTATTCCCTGCGCCGCCGCCCAGCGGCTGAACAGGACATGGGGAATCTCGGTCATAATGCCCACGCCGTCGCCGGTCGTGCCCTCCGCGTCGCAGCCCGCGCGGTGCGCCAGCCGTTCCACGATGGTCAGCGCCTGATCGACCGCGCGGTGATCGCCTCTGCCGTTCAGATTGACGACCGCGCCGATGCCGCAGGCGTCGTGCTCCATGCGCTCGTCATACAGCGGATAGAACTGCCCCATGCTCGTTCCCCCTCAAACAATACATTTGTCGTGATGTGATTTGAATGAAAAAGGCGGCGCTCAGGCCGCCCGACTTATGCGTTTTCCAGCACGCGGCGCGCGCTCTCGGTCATTTTGACGCCATGGCGCATGCTCTCGGACTGAAGAAGGCGGTGCGCCTGTTCCTCGGTGAGCTGCCGCTCCTCCATGAGCTTCTTCTTGGCGCGCTCCACCAGATCGCGCTCCTCGCCGCTTCTGCGGGGCAGGCGCTGGGCGTGCAGCTGCACCAGCATATTGACCGAGGCGATCAGCTCGCTGCGGGTAAAGGGCGACGCGAGCCGAAACAGCGCGGGATTTTCGCACAGGCTGAGCCGCTCCGGCCGGCCGACGACCAGCATCAGCGCGCGCTCGCCCAGATCCTCGCAGAGCGAATCGGCGGTGCGGTCGACGAACGCCGTGCCGCAGACCAGTATGCCGTCGCTGCACTGATTGAACGCGCGCACGACCTCGTTGCCGGTGACGCAGACGCGAAAGACCGAAAGGCCGGAGGCTTCCAGCGCGGCCGCAATCTGATGGGCGGTCTGCTTCTCGCGAAAGGCCGTGATGATCTTTGCCATGGGAATGCCCCCTCAGGTGAAGTGATGCTCTGCGTTCATCTGAAATTATTCCTGAAATTATTCCGCGCTGCGGCGGGACTCAGGGCGCTTCTCGCGCCAGCCCTCGATCGAATCCCGCCGCCCGCGGCGCTTTTTAGTAAATGGTCAGATAGCGGTCGGTCTCCCAGGAGCTGACGTGGGTGCGGTAGTCGTCCCACTCCTTGTACTTGCCCTCGGAATACTGGCTCACGATGTGCTCGCCCAGCGTGCCGCAGATCAGCTTGTCGGAGAGCATGACGTCGACGGCCTCCTTCAGGGAGCCGGGCAGGCTGGCGATGCCCTTCGCCTCGCGGGTCTTTTCGTCCATGGCGAATATGTTCTCGGTGATCTCGGCGGGCGGGGTCATGCCCTTCTCGATGCCGTCCAGGCCGGCCGCCAGACAGAGCGACAGCGCCAGATAGGGGTTGCAGGCCGGATCGGGGCAGCGCAGCTCGACGCGCGTCGCCTGACCGCGGGCGGCGGGTATGCGGATGAGCGCGGAGCGGTTGCTGGCCGACCAGGCGAGATAGCAGGGCGCTTCATAGCCGGGCACAAGGCGCTTGTAGGAGTTGACCAGCGGGTTGGTGACGGCGGTCATGGCGCGCACATGGTGCAATAGCCCCGCGATGAAGGAATAGGCTTCCCTGGACAGGCCCAGCGGGTCGCTCGGATCGGCGAACACGTTCTTGCCGTCCTTGAACAGCGACATATTGGTGTGCATGCCGCTGCCGTTGATGCCGAACACCGGCTTGGGCATGAATGTGGCGTGCAGGCCGTTCTTCTGCGCCAGCGTCTTGACGGCCAGCTTGAATGTCATGATGTTGTCGGCGGCGGTCAGCGCGTCGGCGTATTTGAAGTCGACCTCGTGCTGTCCGGCGGCCACCTCGTGATGGGATGCCTCGATCTCAAAGCCCATCTGCTCGAGCGTCATGCAGATTTCGCGGCGGGTGCTCTCGCCGTGATCGAGCGGCCCCAGATCGAAATAGCCGGCCTCGTCGCCCGTCTTTGTGGTCGGGCGGCCTTCCTCGTCGGTCTGGAAGAGGAAGAACTCGCACTCGGGGCCGACGTTGAAGGAATAGCCCATATTGGCCGCGCGCTCCAGCGTGCGCTTGAGCGTGCCGCGGGGATCGCCGACGAACGGCGTGCCGTCGGGGTTGTACACGTCGCAGATCAGGCGGGCGACGCGTCCGTGCTGCGGCCGCCACGGCAGTATCGCGAACGAATCCAGATCGGGGCGCAGATACTGATCGGACTCATGGATGCGGACGAAGCCCTCTATGGAGCTGCCGTCGATCATGATCTGGTTGTTCACCGCCTTTTCGATCTGCGAGGCGGTGATGGCCACGTTCTTCAGCTGGCCGAAGATGTCCGTAAACTGCATACGGATGAACTCCACGTCCTCATCCTTCACCATGCGAATGATGTCTTCCTTGCTGTACTTGCTCATGAGACGGCCCTCCCAATTCAATTTTGAAAATAAAAAATCAGAGCACAAGACAGCCTCAAAAGCGCCCTTGCTCTGATGGACGGAATTATAGCACCGGAAAAGCGCGCCGTCAAGGATTTGCAGCGAGAATTTTCAAATTCTTCATTTTCGATGCAAAAACGCTGTCGCGCGCCGCGTATATGACTTTATTTTTACATTGAACGGTCATTTTGACCGGTTGACAGAGGGCGCGCGCCGTGCTATAATTCCGTCCATAATCGATAAAGGCCATGAGGAAGAAAAGTAAGCCGATCCGACTTTCGCGCCCGACAGAGAGCGTTCCACCGCTGAGACGAACGCGCGCGCCCCGGCTGAAAGAACCCTTCCGAGCTCCGAACCGAAGGCCAAGGGCGGCCCGTAGGCGAGGCGATGTGGCGGCGCGTTAAAGCCGCCGGGGATTCTACATAATATAGGATCGCCCGCGAGAAGCAAATCAGGTGGCACCACGAACAGCGGCATTCGTCCTGAAAGAGGATGAAGTCTGCCGCTTTACAAGTTCGGAGGTGCTTTTTATGTGTTCGATCATGGGCATTGAGGTGAAGGATCTTTCGCAGGAGAAGATTGAGGAGTGCTTTGCGCGCACTGTTTCGCGCGGGCCGGACATGACGCGCGTGATGAGGCTGCCCGGCGCGATGTTGGGCTTTCACCGGCTGGCGATCATGGGGCTGGACGAGAGCGGCATGCAGCCGTTTGAGCTAAACGGCCGCGCGGTTGTGTGCAACGGCGAGCTGTACGGCTTTCGGCCGCTGAGGGCGCGCTACGCGGAGAAATACGACCTGAAGAGCCAGTCGGACTGCGAGATACTGCTGCCCCTTTACGAGGAATACGGGCTGGATATGTTCAAGGCGCTGGACGCGGAGTTCGCGCTGGTGATCTACGACGGCGAGGGCGGATTGATCGCCGCGCGCGATCCGATCGGCATCCGGCCGCTGTATTACGGCGTGACGGAGGAGGGCGGCATGGCGTTTGCCAGCGAGGCGAAGAACCTGATCGGCCTGTGCGCCGAGATACTGCCCTTCCCGCCCGGCTGCTACTGGAAGGGCGGCGCGTTTGTACGCTACGCCGATCCGGCGAATGTCGATCGTTTCGTCATGGCGGACGAGGACGCTGTGTGCCGCGAGCTGCGCCGGCTGCTGATTGCGGGCGTGGAGAAGCGGCTGGACGCGGACGCGCCGCTGGGCTTTCTGCTGAGCGGCGGGCTGGACAGCTCTCTGGTGTGCGCGATTGCGGCGAAGAGGCTGCCGCACAAGATCAGGACGTTTTCGATCGGCATGGATGTGGACGCGATTGACTTAAAGTACGCGCGCATGGCAGCCGACTATATCGGCAGCGAGCACACGGAAGTGATCATCTCAAAGGAGGATGTGATCGCGGCGCTGGAGCCGGTGGTGGCGCTTCTGGGCACATACGACATAACGACGATCCGCGCGAGCATCGGCATGTATCTGGTGTGCAGGGCGATTCACGAGACGACCGACATACGCGTGCTGCTGACCGGCGAGATTTCGGACGAGCTGTTCGGCTACAAGTACACCGACTTTGCGCCCGACGCGGCGGCGTTCCAGCGCGAGGCGGAGAAGCGCATTCGCGAATTGCACATGTACGACGTGCTGCGCGCCGACCGCTGCATATCGGTGAACTCTCTGGAAGCGCGCGTGCCGTTCGGCGATCTGGCCTTTGTGGACTATGCGATGAGCATTGATCCCGCGCTGAAGATGAACCGCCACAACATGGGCAAGTATCTGATCCGCAAGGCGTTCGAGGCCGACCATATACTGCCGGACGAGATTCTCTGGCGGCAGAAGGCGGCCTTCAGCGACGCTGTGGGGCATTCGATGGTGGACGATCTCAAGGCGCTGGCCGAGGAGACGTATACCGACGCGGAATTTGAGATGAAGCGCCGCAAATACGACCACGCGCGCCCCTTCACGAAGGAGAGTCTGCTCTACCGCGAGCTGTTCGAGAAGTACTATCCCGGCCAGTCGGCGATGATTTCCGATTTCTGGATGCCCAACAAGGCCTGGAAGGGCTGCGACGTATCCGACCCCTCCGCCCGCGTCCTCGCCAACTACGGCGCCAGCGGCCTCTAACCGCCGTGCGGTTTTCCACTCCGCTTCGCGCACGCAACCCGACTCTTCAGCGCTTGGGGGCGCTTCGAGTCTGGACGTTGGCGCGTGTAGGTAACATCGATATACAGCCCGACCCGCCCGAGCATAAATTGGACTCGGGCGGGTCTCTCCGTGTACCCGGGTGCTGCGGGCGTGGGTGCGGCGGTTCGAGGATGGCGGTTATTGCAATGTTTGATAAGAGGTACTTTGCCGCGAATCAAAAGAAGAGAGTCCAGAGAGGCCGCAGTGCGGCTTCCTCTCCGCTCCGCGCGTGCAACCCGACTCCGCGCCGCTTGGGGGCGGCTCGAGTCTGGACGTTGGCGCGTGTAGGTAACATCGCTATACAGCCC
>CAKUAV010000035.1 GCA_934636425.1 uncultured Clostridia bacterium | reverse complement strand
ACTGGTAGGGGTGGCAGTGGCGGGGGAGCTTGCTCTCCCGTCCACCAGCTTGTCAAAAACTTTTTTGACAAGCTGAAGGGCTCCCGTTTTTCGCGGGAGCCCTGAATATTCAGCGGCGATTGCGGCGGGCGGCGGCGGCGCGCTGGCGGGCGCGTTCACGGGCGCGCTTGCGGGCGCGGGCGCGGACGCGGGCGTGATGAATCGCGAGTATGATCCGCACGCAGATCAGCACGGCCAGCAGCGCGGCGAGGGCGATGAGCAGCGTGTACACCCAGTCGGGGATTTTGCTCATCAGCGCGCCGAGATAGTCGGCCTTTGCGGCGGGCACGGCGGCGACGCTGCGGTCGGACACCAGCACGGCGGTGATCACGTCGCCCTCATCGGGCGTGAATGTCAGCCGGCCTATGACCGTGCCCACATCGATGGGCGCGACCAGATCGCGCGTGTACTCGATGGTGAGGTGGCTTTTGAAATCCTCGAACAGCTCGTTCACGCTGCCGACATAGGTCATCTTTTCATAGGAGCCGGAGCGGTTGATCAGCGCGCTGAGGTGTATGATGCCGCCTGAAGGGTCGTCGGCGGGCGCGCCCGATATGGGCACGGTCAGGTTGAGCATATCGTACAGCTCGGAGAACGAGTAGGTCTTGTACTGAGAAAAGCCGTAGTCGAGCAGGCGCGTGGCGTCCTGCCATTTGGCGGTGGCGAACGTGGTGGTGCTCTTGAAGGCGACGCAGATCAGGCGCACGCCGTTTTTCTCGGCCGAGCTGACCAGACACTGTCCGGCGGCGCTGGTCGTGCCGGTCTTGACGCCGGTTGCGCCGCTGTAGCGATAGTCGCTGCCGTAGACCACCAGCATATTGGAATTCTGTATGGTGTATTCGCCGCGCATATTGGTGCGGTTCATCGTGTACTGGCCGGAGCCGACGATCTTGCGCGCGGCGGAATACTGCATGGCGGCCTGCGTGATGATCGCCATGTCGCGCACGGTGGTGTAGTGGTCGTCGGCGGTGTAGCCGTGGGCGTTTGAGAAGTGCGTGCCGGTGCAGCCCAGCTCCTCGGCGCGCGCGTTCATCATGTTCACGAAGCCCTCGACGCTGCCGCCGATGAGCACGGCCACGGCGTTGGCCGCGTCGTTGCCGGAGCGCAGCATCATGCCGTAGAGCAGATCCAGCATGGTCATTTCCTCGCCCACCTGCACGGGCACGACTGAGGAGTCCGGCGGGATATTGGCCGCCTCTTCGGGGATTTTGATGGCTTCGGACAGATTCGGGCAATATTCTATGGCCAATAAGAGCGTCATGATCTTGGTCGTGCTGGCCGGGTTCATGCGCGTGTCGGCGTTTTTCTCCATGAGCACGCGCCCGTCGTCCTGATTCATCAGCAGGAAGGCCTGCGCATAGAGCTGATCGGCGGTGAGCGCAGCGGGGGCGGCCGCGTCGTAGGCCGGAACGGATTCGTCGAAGGGCGGGAGCGTCGGCGCCGGCGTCGGCGTGGGCGCGGCCTGGGCAGACAGCGCGGCGAGCAGCATGACGAGCGTCAAAAGCGCCGCCCGAAGGCGAATAGAGTATGAACGCATGATTGATGATCCTTTCTGCGAAAAATGAAACGGCGTTTGCGCGCGTCTTTCCTGCATATAGCCGGACGCGCGCGCCGCAGGCATAAACAAAGATATATACACTATACCACCAAACGGCGGATTTGTACAGGGGCGCGCACCGTCAAATTTCGGCGCGTTCAAATACCATATAGACGCAAAAAGCGCCGCATTGGTTTTGGGCGGGACGGAATCTCGATAAAAGAGCGTAAAATTGTAATATTTTTTTTATTTTCCATTGAAATTGTGACGTTTTAAGGCTATAATAAATGATAGAGTATTCGTCTGAACAAATGAGGAGGACGGCGCCGTGGCAAGAAGAATTCTGTTGGTGGACGATGAACCGCTGATCGTCAAGGGCCTGAAATACAGTCTGGAGCAGGAGGGCTATGAAACCGAATCGGCCGCCGACGGCGAGGAGGCGCTGACCCGGTTTTTTGGAGGGCAGTTTGATCTGATACTGCTGGACGTCATGCTGCCCAAGATGGACGGCATAGAGGTCTGTCAGCGCATCCGGGAAAAGTCCAATGTGCCCATCATCATGCTGACCGCCAAGGGCGAGGATATGGACAAGATCATGGGCTTTGAATACGGCGCGGACGACTATATGACCAAGCCGTTCAATATCCTGGAGGTCAAGGCGCGCATCAAGTCGATACTGCGCCGCGCGGGCGCGCAGAGGCAGGAGAGCAGCGCGCAGGTGCAGGTGGTGCGCAACATGACCATCAATCTCAACAGCCGCTCCGTCTCGATAGACGGGCGCGAGGTCAACCTGACCGCGAAGGAGTTTGACCTTTTGCAGCTGTTCGTGGCCAACCGCGGCAAGGTGTTCAGCCGTGAAAATCTGCTGGAGACCATCTGGAAATACGACTATCTGGGCGATCTGCGCACGGTGGACGTACACATCCGCCGCCTGCGCGAGAAGATTGAGCGCAATCCCGCCCAGCCCGAGTTTATTCTCACCAAGTGGGGAGTGGGCTACTATTTCACTGACAAGGATTAAGCAGGCCGTTTATTCATTCCGCTGGAAGTTTGTCGTCGCCTATCTGCTGATCGTCAGCGTCGCGTTTTACATTGTCAGCGCGACGCTGACGCGGCTGGTAGGCGAATATCTGTTTAACCAGAAGGTGGGCAGCGAATTGCAGCTGGCGCGCGAGGCGGCGTCGGCGGGCGAGGACGCGCTCTTTCAGCGGGACGGCGCGGCGCTCTATGACGCGCTTCGGCACTTTCTGAGCGGACAGGACGCCCAGCGCGCGCTGGCGCTCGATCTGAACGGCGTGGTGCAGGCCGACACGCTCTCCGAGCTCAACGGCGTGCAGCTCCAGCGCCGCGAGGTGGCCGCCGTGCTCTCCGGGCAGGAGTCGGGCTACGGCTATTATCTGCGCGGCGAGGACGGCCAGCCGGTCGATCGCTTCATCATCGGCAGGCTGAGCGGCAGCATGACCAGTCTCTACGCCGTGCCCATGACGCGGGAGGGTGCGCTCATCGGCGTGCTGGTGCTGGTGGCCACGTCGCAGGACGCCTATCGCGCGCTGGCCGACGTGCAGGTGCAGATGCTCTCGTGGCTGGCGCTGGTGGCGGTGATCGTGGTGGTGATCAGCGTGGCGATGTCGCGCTATTTCACGCGGCCCATCGCAGAGCTGAACGAGGGCATTGTGGAGATGACGCGCGGCGACTTCAGCAACCGCATTCGCGTGCGCGGGCATAATGAATTTGCGCAGCTGGCCGTGGCGTTCAACATGATGTGCGAGCGCATTGAAAACCTCGACAAGGCGCGCAGCCAGTTCGTCTCGAATGCGTCGCACGAGCTGAAAACGCCGCTGAGCACGATGAAGATACTCATCGAGACGCTGATGTATCAGTCTCCCATGGATCCGGACATGACGCGCGAGTTCCTGGGCGACATCAATAAGGAGATCGACCGGCTCAATTCGGTCATAGGCGATCTTCTGACGCTGGTCAGCATGGACGGCGGCGAGAAGAAGCTCGAGGCGAAGCCGGTGGCCATTGCGGACATACTGGGCGAAAACGTGCGGCGGCTCCAGCCGCTGGCGCGCGAGAAGGGCATAGAGATGACCGCATCCCTGCGCGATCAGGCGGCGACTGTGGACGGCGACGCGAGCCGGCTGACGCAGGTGTTCTACAACCTGATGGACAACGCCATAAAGTATACGGGGCGCGGCGGCAGCGTGCGCGTCGAGATGAGCCGGCGGGACAAAAAGGTCATTGTGAAGGTGATCGACACCGGCATCGGCATCCCCAGGGAGGATCAGCTGCACATATTCGACCGCTTCTATCGCGTGGACAAGGCGCGCTCGCGCGAGACGGGCGGCACGGGACTGGGTCTGTCAATCGTAAGGCAGATTGTGCTGCTGCACGGCGGCACGGTCAGCGTGAGCAGCGAGGAGGAAAAGGGCAGCACGTTTACCGTGGAGCTGCCCGAGAGCGGCGCGCGGGCGTGATTGCGCGCCTTGGACTGTCGAAAAAACCGCGGAGAACTCGAGCGGTCGAAGCTCACTCGAATTTCCAATCGTATCCGGCAGAGCGTACGGTAAGGACGGGACGATTTCTGCGTTGGAAAAGCTCGTTACCGGAGCAGGAACTGGAGAGGGCAGCGTCTGGGGCGTGATTGCACGCCTATGCGCGTCGCACAATTCGCCTGAAGCGGCGCTGTTTTCCTCCGGGCGATGCGGCGAATCGGGAGGAACTCGAGCGCCGCGCCCGTGCGGGAAAATCCCTTTAAGCGGCAATGTTGTTTTTTTTGAGACGCATTCCGGATAATTATGAATCGGCGGAGGACGAAAAACGAGCCATGAGAGTATTTCGCGGTGCGGCCGCCATACTGCTGTGCGCGCTTTTGACGGGCTGTATGCCCTTTGCGGCGGAGCTGACGAGCGTCGACGGAAACTATCGCATAGAGACGACGGCTGAAAGCGTCGAGCCGGCCGTGGGCGACTGGGTGGCCGACTGGCAGACGGAGGCCACGCTGTACTATCCCGCGCAGAATCAGCTGGCGCTGGTCGAGACGCGGCGTACGCTGGAGGTCGGCGCGCGCCAGACGCTGGAGGAACGCCTGATCGAGGCGCTGCTCGATGCGGATGTGCCCGCGGGCGCGCGCGCCGTCGCGCCAGAGGGCACGTCTCTTTTGAGCGTGCGACGCAGCGGCGATGCGGCGGTGGTCGATCTTTCGGCCGAGGCCGCGGCGGTTGAAAACGAGCAGCAACTGTTCTTCATGCGCGCCGCCATTGCGCGGACGCTGTGCGCCGCCTGTGGTCTGGACGCGGCGGACGTGCTGATAGGCGGGCGCGCGGCGAGCTTTTCGAGCGTGCCGCAGGGCGCGCTGAATTTTGACGAAATGCCGGCGGCCTCGCTGTTCATGCAGTTTTCGGCCGACGAGGAGCTGGCGGCGGGCGGCGGCGACTATTCCGCGGTGCGGCGGGCGGTGCTCTACGCGGTCACGGCGGACGGACAGCGGCTTGCGCCCTATGTGCGGACGCTGACCGTTGAAAGCGGCGATTGCCTTTCTGCGCTGATCGCCGCGCTGGCCGAGGACACAGGGAACGCGTATCTGCCCGCGCCGCTGCCCTCTGAAACGCCGCTGGTCAGGGAGGCGCGGCTTGTCGATCTGCCCGACGGGCGGCGCGTGGCGCGCCTGAAGCTCACGGGCGGCCTGATTCCGGCCGAGAGCGAGTGGATGACATACGGCGCGCTGACCTGCACGCTGACCGGCTTTATTCCCGCGCTGGACGGCGTTCAGATCTACATCGGCGAGGGACAGCTTGTGCGGCTCGATGCGCCGTCGGGCGAGGTGGCGTTCGAGGACGGCGTGCTGACGCGCGCGATGTTCGAGACGGCGCTCGGCCGCACTGTGACCGTCTATATGACCGCCGAAAACGGAAAGCTGCGCGCTGTGACGCGCGCCATGGCGGCGGAGGACGTGCTGTCGCCGCGCATGACGATCGCCGAGCTGTTCGGAGAGCCGCGCGCGTGGGAGGCGGGCGCGCTGCGCGTCGTGCCGGACGGGCTGTCGATCGACGATCTGCTGGGCGTGCGCATTGAAAACGGCGAGGCCGTGCTGAACTTCTCGGCGCGCTTTTACGCGGGCTGTCAGCGATTGAGCGAGCAGCAGGAGCGCAATCTGGCGTACGCGCTGGTGAACACGCTCACCGAGCGGCCGGATGTAAAAACCGTGCGCTTTCAGTTCGAGGGGGAGGCGGCGGACAGGCTGGTTTCGTCGATCAGTCTGGTCGGCCCGCTTCTGCGCAATCCCGGCCTGATTGAAGGAGAATAAATGAGGAAGCGCGGTCGGCGTCGCGGAATGCCGGCTGCGTTTTTTGCGGCAAATTGCGGCTTATTCGGCAAATTTACCGGCAGCGCCTTGACGCGTGGGCGAAAGTGTTTTACACTAGAGTGTAATTAAGCTGGCTTCAAAGGCGCCTCTTCCGCATGGGAAGGATTCGCTTCAGCGCGGCTTAGGCTGCGGCTTTCGTCGCGGCGCGGGGCGCTGATCTGAAGGCAGGCGGAGCGGCTGGATTCTGTGGCCTGGGCGCTGCCCTTGCGGAAGAATCCGCAGGAAATATGCGCATTCTCATTGACGCGCGCTCTGCGACGTCGGATAATATATGTTTTGAACGGGCGGTATACGGCAATGAAAAAACGATCCATGACGGCGATCGTCGTCTCGTCGCTGGTCGGCCTGCTCTCGGGCGCGGGACAGGCGTTTTGCATCAGCTTTTTCCCGGTCTGCGTGCTGGGCACGGTGCTGGCGGCGCTCTTTTTCACATGGGGCGGCTGGCTGCCCGCGGCGCTGTATCTGGCTGCGTCGGTGGGCAGCGTGGGCTGGCTCTTCGGCGCGGGCGTTGCGGGCGCGACGGCGCTGCTGGTGGCCGCGCCCTCTGCGGTCGTCATCGCGATGCTCTGGCGGCGCGCTTCATTTGCGGCGCGTCTGAAGGGCGCGGTCGGCGCGCAGCTGGCGGCGTTTCTGATATTGATTTGCGCGCTTTACTTTCAGGCGCAGCGCGATCTGATTTCGGTGCTGATCGAGTTTGTCAACGGCTGGATCGAGAGCCTGCCCGCGTCGCTTCGGCTGGTGCTCGCGCAGCAGTTTGCGCTCTCCGGCCTCATAACGGGCGATACGGCGCAGAAGGCGATCGACGGCTCGCTGCGCACAATGGAGGTGCTGGGTGCGCTCAGGCAGAGCATTGAGATGCAGGGCAATCTGATGCGGCTGCGTCTGCCGGGGCTGCTGCTCAGCTCGGGGCTGCTGACCGGCGTGCTGGCCGTGGCGCTGCCCAACTGCGTCTGCGCGCGGCGCGGCGACGAGATCGACTATGTGCCCTTTTCAGACTGGCATATGCCGCGTCAGGTGACGATCGGCGCGCTGGTCTGTCTGGCGGCGGCGGGCGCGCTGCTGCTCTTCAAAGTGGACGGCGCGGAGGCGGTCTGGAACGCCATCATCATCGCGGGCGGCACGCTCTGCGTGGTCATCGGCGCTTCGGCGCTCGACAGGCGCATGAAGGCGGCCGGCCGCGGCAAGGCGTTCCGGGCGATCATGATCGGTCTGGGCGTGATTTTGGTGCAGGGTCTCGTCATGCTCTGCGGCGTGTATTCGGCGCTTCTGGGCAGTCAGGGTCTGATTTCCGGCTTTATCCGCCGCAAAACGGACGAACATAACGGGGAGGAATAAGAGATGAAAGTCATTCTGCTCAAGGATATCAAGGGCACGGGCAAAAAGGATCAGGTGATCGAGGTCAGCGACGGCTTCGGCCGCAACTATCTGCTGCCGCGCAAGATGGCCGTCGAGGCGACCAGCGAGGCCGTGCATTCCATCGAGAAGAGCAAGCAGGCCGAGAAGCATCGCGAGGATGTGAAGCGCGACGAGGCCGAAAGGCAGGCGCGCGATCTCAAGGGCAAGGTGGTCATCGTGAAGGTGCGCGCCGGAGAGGGCGGCCGCCTGTACGGCTCCATCACCGGTCAGGAAATTGCCGACGCGCTCAAGGCGCAGCACGGCATTGAGATCGACAAGCGCAAGATCGAGCTGGCCGAGCCGGTGCGCGCCGTCGGTCAGACCACAGTGACGCTGAAGCTGGCCGCGGGCGTGTCCGCGCGCATGATTCTGAATGTCACGGCGGAATAATTTCAATACCGCAGAGAAAAAACGCACGCCTTTTCCCGCCGGGGAGGGCTGTGCGTTTTGGTCGTTAAGGAGTGGCCGGGCGCAGAATATACGGCGCTGAGGCAAACAGTCTGAAAAAAGGCAATCGGGAGGTGTGGCGGTATGGAACAGGCGGCAGCGGGCGGACGGATCCCGCCGCATCATCTGGAGGCGGAGCGCTCTGTATTGGGCGCGATGCTTCAGTCGTCGGAAGCGGTCATGCTGGCGCAGGAATCGCTCGTGCCGGACGACTTTTACGACCCGGCGCACCGCGAGATATTCGACGCGATGACGCATCTGGCATCGATGTCCCGGCCGGTCGATCTGGTCACGCTGGATGAAGAGCTGATCCGGCGCGGCCGGCTCGAGGGCGTGGGCGGCATAGACTATCTGGTCGAGCTGAGCCAGTTTGTGCCCACGACGGCCAACGTCGGCGCGTACATTCGCATCATCGACGAAAAATCGACGCTGCGCAAGCTGATCGACGCGGCGTCGTTCATCTCGCAGACCAGCTACGCCGCCGAGGAGGAGACGCCCGACATACTCGCCGAGGCGGAAAAGAAGATATACGACATCACGATGCGCAAGGGCGGCGATATGCTCCAGCCCATACAGTCGGTGCTGCTGAGCACATACGAGCGCATTGAGACGCTGGACAAAAACCGCGGCAAGATTCAGGGCGTGCCCACGGGCTTTGCCGATCTCGACCGAATGCTCACGGGCATGCATCCGGGCGAGTTCATACTGATCGCCGCGCGCCCGTCCATGGGCAAGACCAGCATCGGACTGAACATCGTCGACAACGCGGCCATTCGGCACGGCGCGAAGGTGGCCGTGTTCTCGCTGGAAATGCCCGCCGAGCAGCTGGCCATGCGTATGCTCTGCTGCGAGGCGTGCGTGGACATGCAGTCGGTGCGCCGCGGCATGCTCACGGCGGAGGACTGGGAAAAGCTGACCGACGCCATGGTGCCCATCGCCCGCTCGCAGATCTATATCGACGCGACCAGCGGCATATCGGTGCCCGAGGTGCGCTCCAAGGCGCGCCGCCTTCAGATGGAGCACGGGCTTGATCTGGTGCTCATAGACTATCTGAGCCTGATGACCGCCACCGGCCGCAACAACAGCCGGCAGGAGGAAGTCAGCAGTATCTCCCGCGCGCTCAAGGGACTGGCGCAGGAGCTGAAGATCCCCATCATCGTGCTCCAGCAGCTCTCGCGCGCCAACGCGGGCCGCAGCGACCACCGCCCGATCCTCTCGGATATCCGCGATTCGGGCGCCATAGAGCAGGACGCGGACGTGGTCATGTTCCTGCACCGCGAGGCCTATTACGATCCGGAAACGGAAAAGAAGAACATCGCCGAGGTCATCATCGCCAAGCAGAGAAACGGCCCTCTGGGCACGGTCGAGCTGGGCTGGCAGGCGGAATATACAAAGTTTGTCGATCTGGTGGGCGGCGGTTCGGCGCCGTTCTGATCGGTCGGGAGGAAAGGGCATGGATGAAAGAAAGCTGCGCTGCGTCGTGGAGGCCATACTGTTTGTGGCCGGTGAGGCGCTCAGCATCACCGATCTGGCGCACGCGCTGGACATGACCGCGGCGGAGCTGATCCCCGTGCTGGACAGCCTGCGCGACGAATACGACCGCGAGGAGCGCGGCGTGCGGCTCAATCGCTTCGGCATGAGCGTTCAGCTGTCCACGCGGCCGGACTACGCGCCCTATATCGAGCGGCTTTTGCAGCCGGTGCAGAAGCAGTCGCTCTCTCAGGCGGCGATGGAGACGCTCTCCATAATCGCCTATCGCCAGCCGATCACAAAGACGGAAATCGAGGCGGTGCGCGGGGTCAAGTGCGACTATTCCGTGCAGTCGCTGCTGAACAAGGGCCTCATCGAGGAGGTCGGGCGCAAGGAGACGCTGGGGCGGCCGATACTCTACGGCACGACCGAGGCGTTTTTGAGCCACTTCGGCATAGAGTCGCTCGACGAGCTGCCGCCGCTGGACATCGAGGAGAGCGCGGCGCTGCCCGAGCAGGATGTATAGCCGCGCGGCACTCGAGTTCGGAGGCTTCAGGCGGCAGACAGCTGTCCCCCGCGCGGAAAACGGACGAAACATCCCGCCGAATGCGTTGGCAGCGCCGCAATGCCGGCGGCGGACGGTTGCGGACGCGGGCTTGGCGCATGCGCCTGCGGAGCGGGACGAATGCTCGAAAAAGCGCGCGCATCCTGACCGGGAAGCGCGGCGCTCGAGTCCGAAGGCTTCAGGCGGCAGACCGCTGTCCCCCGCGCGGAAAACGGACGAAACATCCCGCCGAATACGTCGGCAGCGCCGCAATGCCGGCGGCGGACGGTTGCGGACGCGGGCTTGACGCATGCGTCTGCGGAACGGGACGAATGCTCGAAAAAGCGCGCGTATCCTGATCGGGAAACGCGGCGCTTGAATCGGAGGACTTAAGCGGCAGACTGCTGTCCCCCGCGCGGAAAACGGACGAAACATCCCGCCGAATACGTTGGCAGCGCCGCAATGCCGTCTGCGGACGGTTGCGGACGCGGGCTTGACGTATAGCCTGACATCGGCGCGTCGGCGCTTGAATCCGGAGGGGGAAAATCCGCCGGACGTAAGGCTCTCTTTTTTGAAGCGTACCCCTGCGTCATGCGGCGGTAAAGTGCGAATCTTATTTTCGCGGCGGATTTCAGCCGCGAGCTCATGTAAAAGAGCGTATGGAAAGGAAGAGCATTATGAAGATTCTTTTGATACTGAGCGACGGCACGCGTCCCGACAGCCTCGAAGGCATCGGATTTATCGAAAAGCTGAAGCGCGAGAGCACATACTGCCTGAACGGGCAGACCGTCATGCCCTCCGTCACGCTGCCCTGCCATATGTCGCTGTTCCACAGCGTTGATCCGTCCCGTCACGGAACGACCACCAACACATATGCGCCGCAGGTGCGCCCGATTTCCGGACTGTTCGAGCAGCTCAAGGCCGCCCAGAAGAAGTGCGCCATGTTCTACAACTGGGAGCAGCTGCGCGATCTTTCGCGCCCGGGCAGCCTGTCCTACAGCGAGTATGTGTCGATGTTCGACTACGGCTTTGAAGAATCGAACGAGAAGCTCTGCGAGGATGCGGCGCAGTTCCTCAACGCGCACGATGTCGACTTTACGTTCCTCTATCTGGGCTGGGTGGACGAGGCCGGCCACGACGCCGGCTGGATGGGCGAAAAATATATGCATTCCGTGCGCAGAACCTGCGATGAAATCGAGCGGCTGCTGGCGGCGCTGAACGACGAATACGTCGTGATATTCACCGCCGATCACGGCGGACACGAGCGCAGCCACGGCACCGATATGCCGGAGGACATGACCATCCCGATGTTCTTCTGCGGCGCGCCGTTTGAGAAGGGCAGGGAGCTGCCCGCCGCGAGCATAATGGACATTGCGCCGACCGTCGCGCATCTGCTGGGCGCGCTCCCGGCACGGGAATGGGAAGGCAATGTCATCGGGTAACTCATTCCCAAAATAAATAGCAGGCATAAAAATTTCCGTCTCGCCAATGCGGCAGGACGGAAATTTTTATATATCCGGCGTTTTGCGCCGCGCTCAAGGCTGAAAGCCCTGCGCGGATTGGCGGGGGGCGCGGCATAAATCATCGCAGCGACGATTGCTATAAACGCTCAGTAGCGCGCGAGCCTGTCCTCGCCCGCGCCGAAGCGAAAGAGATATATGGCGCGCTGATCTCGGTACCAGGCCATGACGTCCCATGCGTCCTCGCTTGCCGTGTCCAGATCGCGCGGGGCGGGGAATACGCCGATCGGCTCCCACAGCTGAGGAATATAGGCCGTTTCGGACGTTATGCCGATGATGTTGATTCCGCGAAGGCGCTTTTGAGAGTCGCTGTGATCGTGGCCGTGGATCCACGCGGCCACGTCGACGCGGCGCTGGGAGAAATCATACGTTTTGCCCTCGATCATGCAGCGCTCGCCGTAATGGCAGGCGTGCAGCAGATCGAGCGCCGCCTTGTAGCTGGGGATGTGCTCAAGCGGCTTGCCGGGCACGAAGGGATGGATGTGCGAGAACACCATGACGGTGCTGCCCGCGTCCAGCGCGCTCAGGCTCTCGGCCAGCCAGACGAGCTGCTCGGGCGAGATTTCGTCGCGCTTTTTGAACGTCTTGGCCGCGGGATTGTGCGTGTAGCCGTTCGTGCAGAGGAAGAACAGGCGCAGCGCGCGCTTCGGCACGTCCACATAATAGTAGGGCCTGCCGGCGGGGCGATGCACGTTCGCAAGCGCATCCAGATAGGCGGTGTCGGCGGCCCAGTTTTCGTCCAGACTGATGCAGTCCACCAGCTGGCCGGCATAGCGCTCGTTGCGATAGCCGTCGTGATTGCCCTGAACGGGGAACAGGCGGCCGCTCGCGACGGCGGCGCGGTAGGCGGCGGCTTCCTCGCGGAACAGCCGGCGGGAGATCTTTTCGGGCAGCTGGCCGGTCAGGAAATCGCCCAGATGAATCAGGCAGTCGAGCGGCGCGCGCTCGTCCACGGCGGCGATGTTCTCGCGCGTGTGCTCGCCGTTGTCGCTCAGATGCGTGTCGGCCACGACGCCGCAGAGAAAATCCGCGTCACTGTGCGCGCGGGCGAATGAGACGGCCTTGTCAAGCGCATCCTGAAAGCAGGGCTGTACGGTTTTCATGGCGATTGTTCCTTTCGTGCGGGCGATCAGAGGTGGTCGCCGACATATTTGAGCGCTTCGAACTGCGCCTCGTCCCAGCGTCCCCGGTGATCGACGAATATGTCGACGGTCACGGGCATACCGGCCTGATTGGCGCGGCGGATATAATCGAGCATATACGCGCCGCTGCGGTGCGCGCCCGGCCTGCGCCAGCGCCCCCACTCGGAACCGTCCTTGCTGACGCCCAGCGGCGCGAGTATGTGCGACTGCGCGCCGTCGATGAAGCGGCTCTTCGGCAGCGCGACGAAATCGTTGAATTCGCCGCAGACCAGCTCCTCGTCGGGGTAGTACTTTTCAAAATCGTCCTTCACGCCGTTGTTCATGGCCACGAGGCAGTCGGGATTGCCGGCCTTGCACGCGTCGTAATAGGGCTTGAGCAGTTCGGGCGTATAGCCGAAATGCTCGCGATAGCAGCCGTCGATCCACCATGCCTTTATGGCGCTGCCGTAGCGCACGGCGTATTCCTTCAAAACCGCCGCCCACTTCTCGACGAAGTCCATCGTCACCTGGCCGCGCGGATCGACATAGCCGAATTTCGGGCCGATTTCCTGATCGATGTGCGGGCCGTCGCCGGTGTAGTACAGACACAGGTCGACGTCATAGGGCGCGAGCGCGTCGATCAGCTCCGCCACCAGATCGCGGCGGGAGCAGGCCGCGCCCGGCTGCGTGCCGGCGATTTCGTCGTAGGCCGCGTTGGGGCCGAGCATGAAGCGGCTGCCCTGCATGAGCGTGATGAAGTAATAGCCCGCGCCGGTTTCATGTAGGCGGCGCGCAAGATCTTTCACGTCCACGCTGTCCACGCTTTCGTTCCAGTCAAGCGGCGCGCGGGAGAACAGATCCTCTGCGCGGTCGCTGGGGTTGCCGTACAGATAGTGATTGAACACGCCGAAACGGCGCGCGAGAAAGGCGTCCTGAGCTTTGGACATAACGTGTTTCCTCCTGTCGTTGGCGGTGTGCGCGCATTTTATCCGATGCTGATATAATAGTTCTTGAAAGGCGGCGGATTTCCTGCCGGCGCGGGGATATTTGTTGGACTTTTCTTCCGAAACGGCGCTGTGATTTTGATGTTAAATAAGGATTGACTTGTTTGCAAAAAAACGTAAAATTATAGGCAGAGGGCAATCCGCGCACGACCGACGACAAAGGAGGAAGCGCCATGAAACGAATCATCCGATACTTCCGCGACTTTTATGCGCATTACGGCGGAGCCGTGATCGGCTATCTGCTGCTCACGATCGTCCACAAGATTCTGGCGTTCATATCGCCGCCCGCGGCGCAGCGGCTGATCGACGCGGTGATCGGCGGCAGCGGCTTTGTCCGCGCGATGATCGAGAACGCCGTCATTACGCTCCTGTTCGTGGCGGCGCTGTATTTCAGGAATCTGCACGGCGCGCTGACGGAGAACCGCGTGACGGCCTATGCGGAGGGGCGCGTGTTTTCCGATATGCTGCATATGCCATTCGGCCGCCTGCGCGGCAAGGCGCTGGGGCACTATCTGCACCTGATCGACCGCGACGTGGATCAGATCACCGGCCTTGCGTTCTACGACGGTATGGTGTTCGCGCTGAACGTGCTGATGACCGTCGCCATGGCGGTCTATCTCTTCCGCTGCGACTGGGTGCTGACGCTGGTGGTGCTCTCCGTGCTGCCGCTGTTCGTGATCTTTTCAAAGCTTCAGCTGCCGCGGCTCGAGCAGGCTCAGGAGGCGGTGATCGAGGAGCAGGAGAACCTCAACGACCGGCTGGACGAATGCTATGCCGGCGGCGAGAGCATCCGCGCGACCAACGCCGAGACGCACTTCATGCAGCGCTTTGAGAGCGCCGTCGCGAAATGGCTGCGCGCCAAGAAGCGCTTTGCGCTGTATGATACGACCTACGACATCCTCTCGGTGACGGGGCTGATGAACATTGCGGATACGGCGATCTACTGCATCGGCGGCTGGCGCGCGCTGACGGGGCACATGAGCGTGGGCATGATCATGACGTTCTCGCTGTATTTTTCAACGCTCTGGAACAGCGTTGAGGGGTTCATGGAGTTTTTTAAGGAATACCGCGTCAAGCAGGTGTCGCTCAATCGGCTTGCCGAGCTGCACGAGCAGAGCGCGCCCGCCGAGCGTCCCGTGAAGGCGCTGACGCCGCTTAAGACGCTCTCGTGCGAAAATCTGGGCTTTGCCTATGGCGAAAAGCGCGTGCTGGACGGCTTCTCGCTGGAGATCCGTCGGGGCGAACGCGTGCTGATCACCGGCGAAAACGGCAGCGGCAAATCGACGCTGGCGCGCCTGCTGGCCGGTCTGCTCGAGCCGGAAAAGGGCGTTGTTTGCTATAACGGCGAGGACATTCAGGCGATCGATCCGGCCGCGCTGCGCGAGAAGGTGCTGCTTGTGCCCTCCGAGCCGTTTATCATATCGGGCACGGCGCGGGACAATCTCTGGAGCGGCGCGGACGAGGAGACGCTGCGCCGCGCGGGCATCGACAAGCCGATTGAGAAGGGCGGCGGCAATCTCTCGAACGGACAGAAGAAGCGGCTCCAGCTCTGCCGCGCGCTGGCCTCGAGGGCGGAGGTTGTGATATTCGACGAGCCGTTCAACTTCATCGACCGCGGCGCGAAGGAGGACTTCTGGCGCGAGATCCTCTCGACCTTTGCCGACCGCACGCTCGTCGTGATTTCGCACGACGCGTTTCCGGCGAAGGACTGCGGGCGGATCGTCGAACTGCGCGCGGAGGGATGAGTTTTCATTCGCACGCTTGAAATTGCGCCCCGGATATGGTATGATCATCATATCTGTGATTCCCGGGAGTGTAAACGAAAATGGTGCTTTTGACATTGCAGGACGTTTGCAAGGCGTTTGGCCTGAACGTCATATTGAAGGATATCAACCTCACGCTCAAGGAGGGGCAGCGGCTCGGCCTTGTGGGCGTGAACGGCAGCGGCAAATCGACGCTGATGAAGATCATCACCGGCGATATGGCGCCCGACAGCGGCACGGTGAGTTTGCTGCGCGGCACGCGGGTGGGGCTTTTGACTCAGCAGGCCGACATCACCTCCGAGTTGACCGTGGTGGAGGAGCTTTCGCGCGTGTTCGAGCCGCTGCAGCGTATGGAGGAAAAGCTGCGCGATCTCGAGCGGCAGATGGCGGAGAACCACGAAAACGCCGATCTGCTCGAGAGCCTGAGCGGCGAATACACCCGCCTGACCGATCGCTTCGAGCAGGCCGGCGGCTATGAGTGGCCCAGCCGCATACAGGGCGTGCTGGCCGGACTGGGCTTTTCGAAGGAGCGGCGCGAGCAGCCGGCGCATCTTCTCTCCGGCGGCGAAAAGACGCGGCTGTGCCTGGCGCGCATGCTGCTCATGCAACCCGAGCTGCTCATGCTGGACGAGCCGACCAACCATCTCGATCTGGAAGCGACGCAGTGGCTGGAGGACACGCTGAGAAAGTACAGGGGCACGGTCATCGTCATATCGCACGACCGCTATTTCCTGAACGCCGTGTGCGACTGCATGGCCGAGCTGTCCATGACGCGCCTGACGCAGTATAACGGCAATTACGACGCGTTCATGACACAGCGCCGCATGAACCTCGAGCGCCAGCTCAAGGAATACGCCATGCAGCAGAAGGAGATCGCGCGCCAGCAGGCCATCATAGACCGCTATCGTATGTACAACCGCGAAAAGAGCATCAAGGCTGCCGAGAGCCGCGAAAAGCGGCTGGAGAAGATCGAGCGCATAGAGCGGCCGGTCGACGAGGCGAAGGTGCGCTTTTCATTCGAGGCAAAGCGCCGCACCGGCGACGACGTATTGATGGTGCAGGATCTGTCGAAGTCCTTTGACGGGCGCACGCTGTTTCAGCATTTCAGCCTGCATCTGCGCGCGGGCGACCGCGTGGCCGTCATAGGCCCCAACGGCGTGGGCAAGACGACGCTTCTGCGCATCATCATGCGCGAAATCCCCGCCGACGCCGGCGAGGTGATCTATGGCGCGAACGTGGACATAGGCTATTACGATCAGCATCAGGCGGGGCTGACCATGACAAAGACCGTCATGGACGAATTGTGGGACGCGTTCCCGCGCATGGAGCCGGACGAGGTGAGGGGCGTATTGGCGCTGTTTCTCTTCACCGGCGACGACGTGTTCCAGAAGATCGAGACGCTCTCCGGCGGCGAGCGCGGCCGCGTGGCGCTGGCCAAGCTGATGCTCAAAAAGGACAATCTGCTCCTGCTGGACGAGCCGACCAACCATCTGGACATGGACTCGCGAGAGGTGCTCGAGGGCGCGCTGGACGATTTCGGCGGCACGCTGCTCACCGTCTCTCACGACCGCTATTTCATCAACCGCGTGGCCAACCGCGTCGTGGAGATGAGCCGCGACGGCGTCACGGAGTATCTCGGCAATTACGACGACTATCTCGAGAAAAAGCGCCTATTGGAGGCCGGTCAGGAGGAAACCGCCGCGCTGACCAAGACGAAGACGCAGCTCGACAAGGAAAAGCGCGTCGAGCGGCTCAGGCGCGAATCGGTCAAGGCGCTCAAGGCGCGCGTCGGCGAATTGGAGAATCTGATCGCTCAGACGGAGGAGCGCATCGCGCAGCTGGAGAGCGACATGGCCGATCCCGCCACCTATCAGGACGCGGGCAAGGCCGCCTCCGTCGCCCGCGCGCATAAAGAGGCGCAGGAGGCGCTCGAGGTGCTCTACGACGAATGGACGGAAACCGCAGATATGCTCCAGAGCAGCGCACAATAATAAATAATCAGGCGCGTTCTTCATGGCGAAGAGCGCGCCTCAGCTTGTCAAAAAAAGGTCTTGACAAGCTGGTGAACGGGTTGCGAGCGCTCTGCCGTGTGCCCTCTCCAGTTCTTGCTCTGGAAATGAGATTTTCCGCTGCAAAAATCGTCCCGCCCCACACGTACACGCTGCCGGGTATGGTTGAAAATTCAAGAGGATTTCGACCCTCTCAAGTTCTCCGAAGGTTTTTCGACAGTCTGAGGCGCGTTCTTCATGGCGAAGAGCGCGCCTGTTTTGTCTGTGTGGGAGCGGGCTGGCGAAAAAAGCTGGAGCGGGAAGCGGCTTTTGCGGGCGCATTACGAAAACACTGCGGGACAATCCAATGCGTTCGAAGCGGCAATGCGCATTAAAGGCAACGATTTCTTTTTTGCCGCTCTTTTTGAGACGAAGCCGTGCGGTGAAATGCGCCGCACAGCACGCTCTCAATTTTTTATGAAAACAATTTTTCGGCCTGCTCGCGGCCAATTTGCATGGAGGGCATTTTTGCCTGCACGAGAGATACAGCTCTGACGAGGGCGGCTTTGTCCGATGTGGCCGCGCGGTGCAAAATCGCCTGCACAGGCCGCGCTTTCAAATATCCGCAGGCGCGATGGGCGCGTTTCGCTTGGAGAGCATTTTTGCCCGCTGGAGAGATACAGTCCTGACGAGGGCGGCTTTGCCCGATGTGGCCGCGCGCCGCAAAATCGCCTGCACAGGATGCGGATTTCAAATATATATCCGCAGGCGCGATGGGCGCGTTTCGCTTGGAGGGCATTTTTGCCTGCACGAGAGATACAGTCCTGACGAGGGCGGCTTTGCCCGATGTGGCCGCGCGGTGCAAAATCGCCTGCACAGGCCGCGCTTTCAAATATCCGCAGGCGCGATTGGCGCGTTTCGCATGGAGGGCATTTTTTGCCCGCACGAGAGATACAGCCCTGATGACGGCGGCTTTGTCCGATGCGGCCGCGCGCTGCAAAATCGCCTGCACAGGATGCGCTTTCAAATATCCACAGGTGCGATGGGCGCATACTGAGGAGGAAAATTCGCCGGGAAGCGGCTGTTTTCCCGGAGCGCCGTTTTCAAAGTGCGCAAAAGTGAGATTTTCTGCAAATAAATGCAATTTTCAGCTTCTTTTTCGAGAAATTCCGCATACGCATTTTGCGCGGGATCGCGTCCATTGCGCTGATCGAACGCCTCTATTCGGCGCTCTGTGCGGGCCGCTTTTTGTGCGCCGTCAGCCGGAAGCGCACGCAGCCGTCCGGGCAGGTGAACGTCCGCACGAGACGGCTCTCCCCGCCCAGATTTTCGAGACTGCCGCCGCTGCGCACGGCCTCGAGCATGGGAAAGAGCAGGAGCATGGTCTTGGCGCACAGCCCCTCGCCCGCCTGATTGACGGGACAGCCGTAGCCGCAGCGGTACACGTCGCCGATTTCCTCGCCGTTTCGGCAATAGCCCTCTGCGCAGTCGCCGCGCGCGTAGCCGACGACCTCGATTTCAAACGTCCAGTCCTCAGGATACCATTTCTTCACGGTGCACACCGCCTTTCATGCTATGAATCATGCCCGCCGCCTCGGCCGGTGATCTGAGCTTATTCATATCCAATCCCCGCTAAAACATAGCCGTCGGCCATTGCCTGCATATAGCGCCTGTTGTCCCCGTCTTTGCCGCCCTGTCGATCGCCGCTTTTTTCTTCTTCACTGATATTCAACATATTCCGTCGCCTACGGGCATTGCGGCGCATTTTGTGTTTTGCGCCATCGTTTAGAGGGAATGTGGTATCGATGAGGGAAAAGAGCAGCGTCGCCTGAGCGGCTGAATGGCGCGCTCACGCTCTGCCTGCGCCCGCGTCCGCATATCGTTTTTGGAATGAAGAGCAGGCGATCTGCCGGCGTGTCGTCTCGCCCGAAGCGGAGGGCTTTGACGGACAAAAATCGGCTCATCGCGAAAAGCCGGGAGGCGCACATTTCGTGGCTTCGCCATGGGAAGGCGGGCAAAGAAGGAAAACCAGACGCCTGGCGGTGCGGTTTTTTTGTGTTGTTCGCATTGCGCTGAATTGCTTTCCCTTTCCCGGCATTCCGTGAAGAGCCGTAAGAAAACGCCGCGTCCGGCGACAATGCGCGGGCGCGGCGGTGAGACGTCATTCGACGGTTTCGGGCTGTTCGATGTCGACGTTGCGGCAGAAGCTGATCTCAAAGCCGTTCTCGCCGACCGGATCGTGCGGCAGATCCTGCTCGACGCGCCGCCAGCGGTTGTGGCGCACGGTGATGTTTTCGGCGTTCATCGCGCGCAAAAAGCGCGGAACGTCCGATTCGAACAGATTGTCCTCGATGACGATGTTGCCGTGATAGTAGTTGTTTTCACGCTTTTTGATGGCCGGATCGATGACGACCGCAGCGCCCTCGGTGTAGCCGCAGCCCAGGAAGCGGCAGTTGCGGATGGTCAGATCGCGCACGCAGCCGCTCTCGAACCAGCTGTTCGCGTCGCCGGTCAGGTGAACGCCGTGGTGCATATTGGCGAACGTGCAGTCCTCGATCAGCGTGCGGCGGCAGGTGCTGATGAGGAAGCCGCGCGGGCGGTTCCAGCCCACCTCGCAGCCGCGGATGATGACCTCGGGCATCTGCGTGAAGTTTTCGACCGCCATGCCCTCGGCGATGTTGCCGGGAAGTTCGTCCTCGCCGGTCACGCGGATGAGCTTTTCGTTGATCATCAGCGCGTCGCTCACCGTGATTTCGCCCACGCGGCCGAGCGTCTCGCGGTCGACCAGCGCGATCACGTCGCCGGGGCGGTAGATCTGCACGCCCTGCTGCTGGCCGTGCATCAGCCGCGCGACGAATGTGCATTTGTCGATCACGCGCTCGACCGTGGCGTAGTTGCCGTGGAAGTTGCCCGCGTCGTCGAGCATATTGCACAGATGGCAGCCCTCGAGCAGTATCGTGCCGCTGCAGTGGACGAAATGCGTCGCGTCGGCGTTGACGGTCACCAGACGCCCCTTGTGCTGCGCCGTGCGCACGCGCCTGAGGGTGATGTTCTCGCTGGTCTGGCCGATGACGCCCATGGCCGCGCAGTGATAGAGCGTCACGTCCTCGAGCACGGTGTTTCGGCTGTTCTGGATGAAGAAGCCGGGGTGATCGCGATGGCCGTGGGTGGCCACCCACCACGCGCCGGCGCGGTGTTTGTCCTCGCCGTAGAGCCGGACGACGCCGTCCTCCAGCGCCTCGGCGCGGACATTGCGCACCAGGCCGCCCAGGAAGCCCGCGCGCTCCGGGTGCTCCCAGTAGGGCAGATAGACCAGGCGATGCGGTATGCCGCGCTCAGCGTCGAATTCCGTGACGAGATAGCTGATCATGTCGGCGGTGTCCCAGCCGTTTTCGGGATCATAGAACACCAGCTTGCCGTTCTCGACGCGATAGGGATAGTCCTCGTCGAAGCGCAGATCGGTATAGCCG
>CAKUAV010000034.1 GCA_934636425.1 uncultured Clostridia bacterium | reverse complement strand
GCCGACCGCATCCGCGGCGAGCTGACCGCGCGCGGCTATGCCGTGATCGACACGGCGAACGGCCCCGTGGTCAAAAGGGCGTAACTGAAAACGGACAGGGGGAACGGCGCTTCCGACGGACAGACGAAGCGCCGCCCCTCTTTTTTGCGGCCGATAGCGCCATAAATTTCTCAGGCCGGCTGCAGGCTATGAGAAAGAGCCTTGGCAAAGGCCATGGAGCCATATGACGGGCGTGGTTTCACGGGGATATGGCAATATGATAATGCGCGGGGGACGAAAGAATATTCAGCGAATTCCCGAGCGGGGATTTGCGAAGCGGAGAGTGCGGGCGACAGCTTTTTAGGCCAAAATGCCCGCTTAATGGGCGGTGTGTTTGCGTGCGGCGGCTTTTGAGCCGATTCTGTGCCGCGAGCCTGAAGCAGAAGCGCGGCGGCGATTTTGTGCGGTTTCTGTAAAAATGTGCGTTGACATTTCCCGCGCAATCCGATATAGTGAGGCCAGAAGGCATAAAATGCCTAATGTCGTTCACATTGCAGCGAAAGGGAGATGACCATGAGCAGCGGAACCATCATACTGGAGAACAAATCGTTTCGGCTGACCGTCGGCGAAGACGCGATTGTCAGAAGCCTGATCGTCAGGGAAACCAACACCGAGTGTCTTAAGCAGGACGAGGAGATCGCGCTGTTTTCCGTGACGCAGGAGCGCCCGTTCAACAACGAGGTCAAGCTCGCGCATCCCAACAAGCGCACGACCTGTCAGGCCAACCGCATCCGCCGCGAGGGCGACAGCCTCATCGTCAATTTTGAAATCGTGCCGGTCGAGGCGGTGGTCGCCGTGAAGGAGGCAGACGACTACATCGCCTTCACGCTGACCGGCTTCAACGTGCGAAGCGAGCATTACGACAATCTGAAGATGGACAAGCCGCCGGTGTCGGAGTTTCGGCTCCTTCAGCTGCCGGTCAAAAACCGCGCGCATTTCGGAGAATGGCTCAATGTCAGCTGGGACGATGCGGCCGCGGTCAATGTGCTCGCCGCCTCGCCCTATGCGATCGTCGATTCCGAGCGGCGCAAGGGCTACCGCGTCATGACCGCCGACGTGCGGCGCGATCTGAAGCTCAAAAACTGCGCCGCCGCGCTGATCGCCGTGCCCCAGGCGCGCTTGATGGATGCGATCGACCGCTTCGAGCGCGATTACAATCTGCCGCTGGGCGTGGAGAGCCGCCGCGGGGCGAAGATCAACGCCTCAGCCTACCATTCGGGCAGCATCACGCCGCTCAATGTGGACGAGCACATCAAATACGCCAAAATGGGCGGCTTCCGCATGATGCTGATCTACTACACCTCCATTTTCAGGGAGGAGGGCGGCTATGCGCTCAACGGCAATTACGACTACCGCGACGAATATCCGAACGGCGCGGCCGATCTCACGGCCATGCTCGAGCGCATCAAGGAAAACGGCATCACGCCCGGGCTGCACTTTCTGCAGACGCACATCGGCCTGAAGAGCCGCTATGTCACGCCCGTGGCCGATCACCGGCTGCACATGACGCGCCTCTTCACGCTCGCGCGGCCGCTGGGCGCAGACGACGAGACCGTGTACGTCGAGGAAAATCCCGAAAGCGCGGCCATGGATCCGGCCTGCCGCATACTGAAATTCGGCGGCGAGCTGATTGCCTACGAGGGCTATAATGACGAATATCCCCATCATTTTTACGGCTGCAGGCGCGGCCACCTGGGCACGAACGTCATGGCGCATCCGCTGGGCGAGATCGGCGGCACGCTGGATGTGAGCGAGTTCGGCGGCAGCAGCTGCTATCTCGACCAGAACAGCAGCCTGCAGGACGAAATCGCGGACAAGCTGGCGGCGGCGTATAACTGCGGCTTTGAGTTCGTCTATTTCGACGGCTCGGAGGGCACAAACGCGCCCTTCGAGGTGCACGTGCCGAATGCGCAGTACCGCGTCTATAAGAAGCTGGGCAAAGCGCCGCTCTACACCGAGGGGGCGGCCAAGGCGCACTTCAGCTGGCACTTTTTGAGCGGCGGCAACGCCTTCGACGTGTTCCCGCCGCCCCAGTTCAAGGCGATGATCGACCGCTTCCCGGCGGAAGAAGCGCCCCGCATGCGCGAGGACTTTACGCGGCTCAACTTCGGCTGGTGGGGCTACTGGACGCCCGGCGAGAGCGAGAACACCGAGCCCGGCACGCAGCCCGATATGCTCGAGTACGGCGCGAGCCACGCCGCCGCGTGGGACTGCCCGGCCACAGTCATCACCAATCTGGACAAATACCGCGCCCATCCGCGCACGAAGGACAATCTCGAGGTCATCAGGCGCTGGGAGGACGTGCGCGAGGCGCATTGGCTCAGCGACGCGCAGAAGAAGGCGCTGCGCGTGCCGGGCGACGAGTATATACTGCTGATCAACGAGGAGAAGCAGTTCGAGCTGACGCGCTATCATCAGATCACCGGCGATAAGCCCGGAATCCGCGCGTTTGTGTTCGAGCGGCGGGGCGCGCGCTGGGTGGTCTACTGGCACACGTTCGGCGAGGGCGCGCTGACGCTGAATGTCGACGATCCCGCGCTGGAGGTGCGGCGCGAATTGTACGAAGAACCCGCTGCGATCGAGCGCGGCGCGGGCTTCGTGCGCCTGCCCGCCGGAGATCGCCGCTATATCCGCTCGAGCCTGACCGCCGATCAGCTGAAGGCGGCGTTCGATCGAGCCGTTCTGGATTAACCATTTCATGAGCGCCCGTCCATGCGAAAGATATGTGGGCGGGCGCTCTTTTCGAAGCCCTCGATCCGGCGCGCGCCCTGACGAAAAAGCCGCCTGCGCCCGAAGCGCTTTCCATTTTTGGAACGCCCTTTTGTAAAATCAGCATTGAGATTCGGCGCGTTCTGTGCTATAATGCAGGAGCGTGCCTTTCCGATTTGATCGGCTTTGATCGGCGGATGGACGGCTGAATTTGGAGCGATCCCCTCAAACGGCGATATTTGCTTCAAAATGCACTCTGAATAAAAAAAACGACGCTGAAAGGGAGCGACGATATGGCGAGGATTGCGATACTGGGCGGCGGGCTGTCCGGCTGGGCGCTGGCGATCGCATCGGCGCGGGCGGGGCATACCGCCGTGCTGGCCGAGCGGCGCACGGACGTGGCCTGCGAGCTGACGGCGACATATCACAGCTGGCTGCAAAACGGCAAAAGCGGCCTTGAAATTCCCGCGCCCATCGGGGCGATGAAGAAATACTTCATGCAGAGCCTGCTGGACGAGGGCGTGGAGCCGCTGCTGATGGACGCGCCCGTCGGCGTGGCGATGAAGGACGGATATGCGGTCGGCGCGGTGCTGGCTGGAAAATTCGGCGTGCACTATGCCGCAGCCGACTGCGTGATCGACGCGACGGCGCAGGCGGCTGCGTGCGGGACTGCGGGCGCAGGCGGCGAAGTCACGGCCGCATTTACGTTTGAGTGCGGCAATATGCCCGCGCCGTGCGAGGACAGGCTGCATATGCCCGCGTCTCTCGCGCTTAAGGGCGATTGCGTCCGTCTGCATCCAGGCCTGACCCCGGGCGTGACGGCGGTCGAATTTCGGATGAAGCTGCCGGCGGCGGCGTCTCCCCTCGAGCGGTCGCGGCAGGAGCTGGCCGCGCGCAATAAGGCGATCGCCGTGTTCCGCGCGCTGCGGCAAAGGGCGGGGCTTGAGAGCATCGAAATGCGCTCCGCCGCGCCGGAAATGGCCGTGCCGGTCTGCGCTGTGCTGAAAGAGACGCCTGCGGGCGTGAAGCGCTTTGCATGGGCGGGCGGTCTGGACGTTTCCACGCGCGATATTGAAGATATCCGCCGCAGAGCCGAGGCGTTTGTCGCCGGCCTGGGCGATCTGGAAGCGCTTTGCGGCGAGCCGGACGAGCTGCTGCTGTCCGGGCGCAGCGTGCGCGCGTTTTCGCTGGGCGATGCGGGAGAGCTGCCGCAGGGACTGAGACCCGTGCACATCGACTGGGCGAAGAGCGGCCTTCCCGCGCTGAATGCGGAGGCCATCGTGGCCGGCGCGGGCACGTCGGGCATGCCGGCGGCCATAGCGCTTTTGGAAGAAAATGTCAAAACGGCGGTGATCGAGCCGTATTATCAGCCGGGCGGCACGCGGACGCTGGGACGCGTTCACGGCCACTATCACGGCAACCGCGCCGGCATGGACAGGCGGCTCAACGACGAGGTGGCCGCGCTGTCGGACACGCTGCGCGAAAAGGGGAATCTGGGCGACGGCAATGCGCGCGAGCTGCTCTACGGGCGCTATCTTGAGGACGAAAGCTGCCTGCCGCTTCTGGGGAGCATGGTCTGCGGCGCGTGGACGGAGGGCGGCGCTTTCGGCGGCGCGGCGATCGCGTCCGACTGGGGGCTGTCGCTCGTCAAGGCGCGCGTGATCGTCGATACGACCTCGGACGCGGACGCGGCGGTGTTTGCGGGGGCGAAGTACGATTTCGGCGACCCGCGCGACGGCAGCGTTATGACCAACGGCCAGTGGGGCGATTCGGCGACCGCGCTGTCCGACTTTACGCTCTCCTGCTGGAAGCGCGATTTCGACATGATCGACAACGACGACTACGCCGATCTGCTGCGCGCCCAGTATGCGGCGCACGCGCGCAACAGCAATGTGGACTTTTCGCCGATCAACACCATGCGCGAGAGCCGGCGCATCCATGGGCGCTATACGCTCACGCTGCGCGACGTGCTGCTCGAAAAGTCGTTTGACGATACCGTGGCGCTGGGCTATACGCCCTACGACACGCACGGACGCGGCGCGTCGGCACTGGTGGTGATGGGGCTTGTCCACAACGGCGCGCATCCGCTGACCGCGCGCGTCCCCTACCGCTGCTTCCTGCCCGAGGGGCTCGAGGGCGCGCTGGTGGGCGGCAAGAGCCTGTCGGCCACGCGCGACGCGTCCAGCCTGTGCCGCATGAACGCCGATGTGGAAAACGCCGGCTATGCGCTCGGTCTGGCCGCAGCCATGGCGGTGAAGGGGCGCTGTCTGCCCTCTCAGATCGACGTAAAGGCGCTGCGCGAGCGGCTGATTCAGGCCGACTGCCTGACGGAGGCCGAGCCGGCGCGCAACATCACCGCGGCCATGGCGGCGCGCGAGATGGAAGCGGGCAGCGAAGGCGCGCTGGCGCACTGCATATTGCAGGACGCCTCCGAAATGCTGCCGCTGCTGCGCGCCATGGACACGCCGGCGTTTTCCGGAAATCGCGACGCGCTCGATATGGCGCTGTGCCGCTTCGGCGACCGGCGCGGCGTGGAGGGCGTGCTGCGCCTGATGCGCGAGACGGCCGATCTGGACGACTGGAACAAAATGCGCTCGAGCACAGGCTACGGCCTGAAGTACACCGCCTTCACCGGAGAGACCGCGCCGCATCACTGGCTGAACCGCTATATTACGCTGCTGGGCATTTCGGGCGACAGGCGCGCGCTGCCTGCGCTGATCGCGCTGACAGAGCAGGCGCATTCGGGCGGCGCGCCGGTCGAGGGCGAGCGCCCCTATCACAAAAACCGTCTGGACACGCGCCGGATTCCCGGGTTCAACCGCATCGCCGCGCTGTGCTTTGCACTTGAGCATATGGCCGATCCCGCGGCCGAAAGCGCGCTGGAAAAGCTGCTGGGCAGGCCGTATGTGAGCGGCTATGTCCTGCATGACGCGCACGGCACGCCCGATTTTCCGATGAGCGGCTGGCTGGAGGTCGCCGTTTCCCGCACGCTGGCGCGCTGCGGCGGGCGAGCGGGCTATGAGCGGCTGGCCGACTATGCGTCGGATGTGCGCGCGGTGCTTTCCCGCCATGCGCGCGCCGAGCTGCGGGAGCTGACCGGCTGCGACTATGGCGCGGACACGGCGGCATGGAAAATATGGATCGCCGCGCAGAAGACGCTGCCCGTCAGGCCGTATGAGAGGATTCAGATCGACTGACGAGCGGCTTCATTGAAGCGCGGACAGGACGATGGGTTTCATTTCGGATAGCGCGGCATAGCGGCTCGAAATGAGAAAAGGCGCTTTTCCGGCGCGCATGGCATGAGTCGAACGCGCCGCGCAGAAGACGCTGCCTGTCAGGCCGTATGAGAAGATTCAGATCGACTGACGAACGGCTTCATTGAAGCGCGGACAGGACGATGGGTTTCGTTTCGGATAGCGCGGCATAGCGGCTCGAAATGAGAAAAGGCGCTTTTCCGGCGCGCATGGCATGAGCCGAACGCGCCGCGCAGAAGACGCTGCCCGTCAAGCCGTATGAGAAGATTCAGATCGACTGATGCGTATTTTCGTCGCAGAGCAGGCCGCGCTGAAAACGCGCTCTTCCCGATCTGTATAGGCGGGATGTGCTGCGATAAGGCGCGGAGAGCCAGATTGCCCATACAGCGGTGCGCTTGTCAGGCCGTATGAGAGGATTCAGAGCGACTGGTGCGTATTTTCGTCGCAGAGCAGGCCGCGCTGAAAACGCGCTCTTCCCGACGCGCATGGGCTGGATGCGCCGCGACAGCGCGCGGAAAGCCTGCGCCGTCATAAAGAGTCGGGATGAACGGATAAAATTCAAATTGACTGCGCCGCGCCAAGTCCCAAAGCCGCGCCGCGTCTGCTCCTGAAAGGCGCTTCGCGGCGGGGCGTTACACAGCGAACCATCCGGCATGAGCCGGTTATTGAGGGAGGAAAATCATCATGAAACGTCAAGCTGCCTTTATCGACTCCAAAAAGCTGCTGAAGGGCGCCCTTCACTGCCACACCACCCGTTCGGACGGCCAGGGAACGCCCGAGGAGGTGCTGAAGAAGCACGTCGAGCACGGCTATGATTTCGTCGCGCTGACCGACCACCGCTATTACAACTTCGCCAATTACGGCGACGCGCCGCTGACCATCATCCCCGGCATGGAGATGGACGGCAATCTGCCCGGCGCGGGCTGGCCGTACGTCCACTGCCACCATATCGTCAGCATCGGCCCGGAAAAGGCGCAGGGCAACGGCTTCGAGCAGGATCAGCGCTTCGACTCCTATCCGATCCAAAAGCCCGAGGACACGCAGGGGCTGCTGGATCAGCTGCACGCCGCAAACAACCTCACAATCTACTGCCATCCCGAGTGGAGCGGCACGCCCGTGCGCGAATACGAGATGCTCGAGGGCAACTTCGCCATGGAGCTGTGGAACAGCGGCTGCGTGGTTGAGGACGGCGTGGACGTGGACAACGGCCACGACTGGGACGAGCTGCTCGCGCAGGGCAAGGTGATCTACGGCGTGGCGACCGACGACGGCCACGCGATGAGCCAGCACTGCCTGGGCTGGGTGCGCGTGAATGCCGAAAACAATGTCTCCGCGATACTGGACGCGCTCAAAAACGGCGCGTTCTACGCCTCCTGCGGCCCGGAAATCTATGATTTCTACGTTGAGAACGGCGTGGCGCACGTCAAGTGTTCTCCCGCCGCCGTGGTGCAGTTCCGCCATCTGAACGTGCCCTACCGCATGGTCAGACCCAAGGACGGAGAAGCCGCCGTCACTGAGGCCGAGATCAAGGTCAACATGAACACCGGCTATATCCGCGCCGTCGTGACGGACGCCGAGGGCCGCCGCGCCTGGACGAATCCCATATTCCTCGACAAGGACGCTGAAAACTGATCGACACATCCTGCACGGAGCCTTTTCGCGCGAGAAGGCTCCGTGCTTCGAGTTAACGCAGATATAACGCTGTGATCTGTAACGCCGGCCGCTCTTTTCGCAACTTACAGACGTGAGACGGCAAAGGGAGGGATGGCCGTGCGCGGCGATGTGGAGACGCTCTACCGGCAGTGCGCGCCGGCGGTGTACAAATATCTGCTCTGCCTGACGCATGATCGGGCGCTGGCGGAGGATCTGACCGCGGACACGTTTGAGAGGGCGCTGGGCGGCTTCGAGCGCTTTCGCGGCGACTGCACGCCGACGGCCTGGCTGTGCGCCATCGCCAAACGGCTGTGGTACGGCGAGCTGCGGCGCAAAAAGCAGGCGCTCCCCCTGCCGCAGGACGATAAGCTGGTGAGCGAGGAGGACATCGAGCGCGAATATGTCCGGCGCGAGGACAAAATGGCGCTCTATCGGGCGCTGCGCACGCTGGACGAGGAGACGCGCGAGGTGTTCTATCTGCGCCTGAGCGGCGACATGACGTTTGAAGAGATCGGCGATATCATCGGCCGAAGCGCCGTGTGGGCGCGGGTGACCTATTATCGCGGCAAGGAAAAGCTGAAGGAGAGTATGCGGCATGATGACGAGTGAAATGAAATGCAGCGTGACGCGCGACCTGTTGCCCGCCTACATCGAGGGGCTGACCGGCGAGGGGAGCAACGCCTTTATTGCGGCGCATCTGGCCGAATGCGAAAAGTGCCGCGCGGCCTATCGCGTGATGGCCGAACAGAACAAGGGCGCGAAGAACGATTACGGCGCGGTGCTCTATCGCCTGATCAGGCGGCGCAGACGGCGGCGGATCGCTCTTGCGCTGACGATCGTGCTGGTCGTGCTGGCCGCGTGCTTTGCGCCGCTGCCGACGCGCGTTTGCGGGTCGTTCGAGGCGCTGGAATGGCGGCTGGGCGATTCAGACTATCAGGCGCGGCGCACCGTGACGATCGACGGCGTGTATCTCAATTATCTGTTCAAGGCAGACAGCTTTGCCGGAACGTTCGAGATCGAGGGCTATCCCGAGACGCGGCTTGAGAAAACCTGCTGGTATGCCGACAATGAAACCAAGTTCCAGATGGCCTATTTTGATCCTCAGGACGGTATGCTCAGAATATTCGGCACCCTGATGATCGATCCGCGCGGGCCGGAGTTTTCCGTGCTGATCATGGAGGACGACGGCGAGGGGCGCGGCTGGGACGGCGGCGACGGGCTTGTCGTCAGCTGGCCCGCGGAGGATCGCGCGCAGGCGCTGGAAGGTTTCAAGGCGCTGGCCAAAAGGTGCAGCCCGCACTGGCTGGGCGCTTCCAATCTGGAATAGAATTTTCGCCTCGTCACGGAAAACCGGGGAATGCAGGCTCAAAATGCGCTATAATATATGGGCGATGGAAGATGCAGAAGATCAGTCAAGAAGAAAAAGCAGCGATTGACACAGCGGCGAAGACGGATGTCAACGGACGCCATATAACGCGCCCGTGTCATTCAAAGCGTTATCGGCTGGCAATGGCTGCTGTCTGTGTTTTAGCAGGGATTTGATATTCGTCGCATGGCAGTTTTTTCCGCCATGCCGCTCGCATCGCCTGCTCTCCCGGCTTTGCGCAAAGAGTCGAATTTTCAAAAAGCGCCCCGTCCGGCGGGCGCGACAGGCGCATTTATGCGTTTGAGACTGCCGCAGATTTTAAGTCTTCTGCGGCAGCCCTTGTCTTTCTCAGCCAAAGGCCAAATGAATGGCAGTGAAAGCGTCTCTCGAGAAAGGACGCCTTCACTGCCAGAAGAGGAAAAAACAGACTCTTCACGGAAAGCACTGCGCGGCAGACGTGAACAGCATGGAAGCAATGATCGCGCGGCTAAACACGCATTTTTCCTTCTTTGTCCGCTTACTCATGGCGAAGCCATCGGACTGTCGAAAAAGCTCTTAGTCGTGCCCGGCGGCGTATACGGCGGGCACAGAACAATTGAAAGCGGCGAAAATCCCATTTTCCAGGGCAAAAATCGCTTCCATGCAGTTTTTGCGCCCGAAAATCTGAAAGATTTCAGCAAAAACTGCAAGGGGCAGCAGCGGCGAAGCCATGTAATCTGCTGCTATGGACTTGCACGCCCCTTAAGATTCCGTGAAAAACCCAAAGGATGACAGCCCGTTTGCCGGCGCTGCGGCAGTTCCCGAATGCGCCATTGAGCCCGCGCATGATCGATCTTACGGCAAGCCGCAAAATCTATTCAGCCGGACTGACCGTCGGCACAAGATCGGGCAGAACGCCCTTGCCCAGCTGCTTTTGGGCGCGCTCCCGCGCTTCCTCAAGCGTCAGATCGGCGGGCGCAGCGATCTCATAATGCGTCCCGTCCTCCGCCGTCATATTGGCGTAATACCACGAAAAGTTCTTCGGCGCGATGAAATAGCCGGGTATGAAATATTCGTCGTCCAGATACGACATAAAGCCGATCTCGCCCCGGCCTATCCCCGAATCCACCTTCACGCCCTCCCTGCCGGTGCGCGCGTCGGTCGAAAGCGCCATGCGCCCCCAGTACACGTCGGTCTTGAACAGATAGCGGTACAGCGTGCCGTCCAGCTCGACTGTGCAGGGCGCGCCTTCCTCCCCCTCGGCATAGCTCATGCCGTCCAGCCGCTTCTCAACGCGCTGCGGAATCGGCAGGAAAATCACGGCCAGCACAAGCAGTATGGCCAGTATGAGCAAGAGATAGCGATACATCGATTTCATGCGTGTCAATTCCTTTCTCCCACATAATGGGTCGATATGCCCGGCCGCGCCGCCCGTCCCGCCGAATGAGCGCCCCTCCTTTCGCAGCCCATTGAGCGGCGCGCCGCAAAAAGCGCGCATGGAGAACCTATTTTACTTCTTTCGACCCAATCCTCCCCGAAACGTTCCCATATTTTTGAAATTTCGTCGATCCATTATCGATAACGTCAAAACTTGCAAAAAAGCGGCTCGCGCAGCTCTTTCCCGTTCGATTTCCGGGAAAAAAGCGCGCGGTCGCCTTCAGTCTGCTTCTTACGGATTCGCCTCGCTGTGAACGTGCGCGAAGTCCTTCACCTTGTCCCACGCGACGTTGAAGCCCGCCCCCTTGGCGCAGAATATCGAATCGGGCGTTTCCCACTGCGGGTTGTACTGCCGCTCCTCGATGATCGATGCGGCGTTCTCGCAGGGCGCGTAGTGGTCGCTCTGCCAGGCGCACCAGCCGCGGCCGTGGGTCAGCGCGGTCAGCTTTTCGGGATAGCCGCTCAGGCGCGAGAACGCAACAAAGCCCGTCACCGCAACGTCCTCTCCCTCGAACGCGGGCGAATCGTATTCGGCGTGCATGGCGGTGAGATCGCCGAGTATCGCGCCGATGTGCTCGGCGGGCGCGCGCAGCTCAAAGCGGCAGATCGGCTCGAGCAGCACGCTGTCGGCGTGCATCAGCGCGTTGCGTATGGCGCGGTAGGTGGCCTCGCGGAAATCGCCGCCCTCGGTGTGCTTCAAATGCGCGCGCCCGGCCAGCAGCACGACATTCACATCGGTGAGCGGCGCGCCGATCAGCACGCCGCTGTGCGCGTATTCAAAGACGTGCGTCCGTATGAGCCGCTGCCAGTTAAGCGCCAGATCATCCACATGGCAGACCGATTCAAACGTGATTCCGCTGCCCCGCGCGCCCGGCTCGAGGCGAACGTGAACCTCGGCGTAATGCCTGAGCGGCTCGAAATGCCCGATGCCGCAGGCGGGAGAAGCGATCGTCTCCCTGTACGCCACGCGGCACGCGCCGAAGCTGACATCTATGCCGTATCGCGTCTTGATCAGCTCGCGCAGAATCTCCAGCTGAATCGCGCCCATGACCTGCAATTCGATGCTGCCGGTCTCCGCGTTCCACTGAACGCCCAGCATCGGCTCCTCGTCCTCAAGGCGGCGCATGATCTCGAGCATGCGCGTTTTCTGAACCTCGCGGGGATACTGAACGCGCGCTGTCAGAAGCGGCGCGAGCACAAAGCGGCTCTTCTCGCAGCGCGCGCCCAGCCGATCGCCCGGCGTCACGCCCGCCAGACCCGCCGCCGCGACCAGATCGCCCGCACGGGCTTCGCTCACCTGGCGAAACTTCGCGCCGCTGTAAATGCGCAGCTCGCTGACCTTCATGCGCCCCTGAGGCGTGTCGATCTCGCCGCGCGCCTGAAGCGCGCCCGCCGTGAGCTTCAAAAACACCATGCGGTTGCCCTGCGCGTCATAGCGCACCTTGGCCGCGCGCGCCTGAAGCGGCTCGCTTTCATGCCGCTCATAGTCGGTCGGCGTGAGCAGCGAGAGCATGCGCAGAAAGTCCTCGATCCCCTCGCCCCTGAGCGCCGAGCCGGCCATCAGCGGGAACGCGCGGCGCTCCCTCACCTGCCGCCTGAGCGACTCGAGGAACGCGTCCCGGTCATAGCCGCTTTCAAAATAGCGCTCGAGCAGCGCTTCGTCGCCGCCGGCCACCGCCTCGACAGCCTCGCCGCTCAGCGTGCCGTCCGTCGAAAACGAGCCGCGCAGATCGAGCGCATCGCCGCTCAGCCGCTCGCGAATCCGCGCAACGACCGCATCCGCATCGGCGCCGGCGCGGTCGATCTTGTTGAGGAAGAGAAACGCCGGCACATGATAGCGCCCGAGCAGCCGCCAGACCGTCTCCGTATGGCTCTGCACCCCCTCGACGGCGCTCACCACCACCACGGCATAATCCATCACCGACAGCGCGCGCTCCATCTCGGAGGAAAAGTCGGCATGGCCGGGCGTGTCCACCAGATACCATGTATCGCCCTCATACTCAAAGCACGCCTGATCGGAGAATATCGTGATGCCCCGCTCGCGCTCGATGGGATGGCTGTCCATGAACGCGTCCTTGTGATCCACGCGGCCGCAGGCGCGCAGCGCGCGGGCATGATAGAGAATCTGCTCGGAAAATGTGGTCTTGCCCGCGTCGACGTGCGCCAATATTCCAATGGTCTTTTTCATAGGCTGTTCCTTCTCATCCGCGTCGGATGGTTATATTTGTTTTGCAATTTTTCTCAGGCTGAACCATCTCGTCACCCTCATGATTGATCTCATGTTCAGGCGCTTTTTCCTGCGTTTTATCGCCATTTGCGGTATCCTGCGCGTTTTCAGCGTGATTTTTTTGCATTTTTTCGCTGTTGACAGCGCGCGCAAAGTCTGCTATTATATCTTTCGAAGAGCGATCTTCGTTCATTGTGTCGGGGAATTGGACCCCGAGGTTCTGAGCGATTGGGTCGCTTCTTTTTTATCCATATACAGCACTTCATCGCTCTCATTTTCAGCGTGATTTTCCGAATTTTCGCCATTGACAGCGCGCGTGAGATCGGCTATAATGTTAGTAGAAGAGCGATCTTCGTTCAAGGTGTCGGGGAATTGGACCCCGAGGGTTTGAGCGATGAGATCGCTCCTTTTTTATCCATATACAGCACTTCATCGCTCTCATTTTCAGCCTGATTTTCCTCATTTTCCCCCTTGACAGCGGGCGTGAGGTCGGCTATAATATCAGCAGAAGAGCGGTCATTGCTCGTCTTGTCGGGGAATTGGACCCCGAGGACACGAGCAATGTTATCGCTTCTTTTTTTGTCTGCATATAGCACCTCGCCATTCAGAAAAGCATTTTTCGCATCAGACGCCATTTTTTTGCGCCCAAATACTGTTGCAACAATGTTGGCGTCAACTCGCGCCTCCTGCCATACGCCCTTGCCATTCACAATTACAGGCACAATAATCCCCCGTCCTTTGCTGTCCGTCAGCTCCGTAATAACAGTAATGCGCCCGTCATAGTTGTGCGATTTTATAACCATCAGCGGATCGGCAATGGCGTTCGGGAGCTTCTGCATGGTTTCCAGCCCCAGCGCGTGATAGTTTACATCCGTGCTCCTGTATTTGCCCTCGGCCATTGTCGTCGTATACGCGTGCTTCTGCGTCATCAGCATGGGCAGCTCTTTCAAAAACGATTTTTCGCAGCGCTTCCGGCGGCATACTGTATCTGCTCCCTGAAGCGCCCGACAATAACTTCACGCCGTCCGGCAGATTGACGCGCCGCCCCTTCAAACAGTTTACACGACGCAAAACGCCCTTGTCAACACGAAAAAGCGCCCCGCCAGCCGAAGCCGACGGGGCGCTGTCGCAAGCGTGTGTCTCGACCCGCTTTTTCGAATGCGGCGACGATCGCTCACAGCGCCGTTCGCGCTCAAAGCCGCGCGCCGGCGCCCGGAAAATCAGCCGCATGGCCAAAGCGCCGATCGACAGCGCTCATTGACCCTGCAAAAGCGCGACCGCATCGGAGAAAACGCCTTTACCAGAGCTTAAGTCCCGCTGCGATTTCATCGGCCAGCACGCCGGCTGCGTCCGCATCGCCCACAGTCTCCAGGCAGTACAGGCGGCTCGGCCCCTTGAACAGCCACACGTCTGTGACATTACCATCCTCGCCCGTCGTCTGGAAGCGCCAGCCCTCGGGCGTTTCGGTCGCGGTCGCTTCAGGACGGTCGCCGTCCGGGAACATGGACTGCATGACGTTCTCCAGAAGCTGCGCGATGTCCATTGTATCGGGCGTGTAGGGCGCGCCGTTTTCGTCGGCCCACAGATTCAGCTGAGCCTGCGCCGCGCCGTCGTCGCGCGCAATCATCAGCCCGCCGTTGAACGGCATGGCCGTCGTGCCTGCGGGCAGCGTCAGGTTAAGCGACATGTCTTCGCTGACGGTGGTCTGCTTCTCATCCTCGCCCGTCGGCGGCTGAGTGGCCTGATTCAGCGCCTCGGTCAGCTGATCCACGCGGCTCTGCAGCGAATCGCGCTCGGCGGTCATGGCCTTGAGCGCGTCCTTCGTCTCGGACAATTCGCCCTTGAGGCTCTCCAGCTTATCGCCCGCATCCTTCAGCGCTTCAATCTGGGCGGTCAGATCGTCGCAGGTGGTCTGCAGCTCGTCGCGCTTGGCGGTCACGTCGGCCAGCTGCGCCTGCAGATCGGTTATCGTCTTTTCGGAATCCGAGAGCGCTTCAATCTGGGCGGTCAGATCGTCGCAGGCGGTCTGCAATTCGTCACGCCTTGCGGTCACGTCGGCCAGCTGCGTTTGCAGATCGGTTATCGTCTTTTCGGAATCCGAGAGCGCTTCAATCTGGGCGGTCAGATCGTCGCAGGCGGTCTGCAATTCGTCGCGCCTGGCGGTCACGTCGGCCAGCTGCGCCTGCAGATCGGATATCGTCTTTTCGGAATCCGAGAGCGCCGCCACCTTGGCGGTCAGATCGTCGCAGGTGGTCTGCAGCTCGTCGCGCTTGGCGGTCACGTCGGCCAGCTGCGTTTGCAGATCGGTTATCGTCTTTTCGGAATCCGAGAGCGCCGCCACCTTGGCGGTCAGATCGTTGCAGGTGGTCTGCAATTCGTCGCGCTGGGCGGTCACCGCGGCCAGATTGCTCTGCAGCGTGGCGATGGTGTTCTGCGCGTCGCCGATCGCGTCGAGCTGCGCGGCCAGATCGTCGCGCTCGGCGGTGATTTGCTCAAGCGCGGTTTCCTGCTCCTGCTGCTGAGCGGTCAGCGTGTCCAGCTCACTTTGCAGATCGGCCGCGGCGGCCGCGTTATTGTCGCGCGCGGTTTCCGCCTCGTCCAGAAGCGCCTTCACGCCGCTCAGTTCTTCCTGCGCGGCCTGCAGATCGGTCTGCAGCTGAGTCACCTGATCGGAGAGCGCCTGCGCGCTGCCGCCGCTCTTTTTCAGCTCGGCTTCCTTTTCAGCCAGCAGCGCCTTCTTGCCCGCCAGCTCGTCTTCCGCATCGGTCAGCTTGGCGAGCGCATCGTTATAGTTCTTCTCGCTGGCTTCAAGATCGGCGTTCGCCGCGTCCAGACGGCTCTGCAGATCGGCGATGGCGTCCAGCCGCGCCTGATCGCCCGCGCGCAGCTGCGCCGCTTCATCCTCGGCGGCCTTGAGCTGCGCCTGCAGCTCGCGGACGGTCTCATTGGCGGCGAGCGCGTCCTGCACGTCCTGCTGCGCCGTCGCAAGCGCCGCCTTCGTCTCGCTGAGCTCGCTCTGCGCCGTGGCGAGCCGCTCGCCGAGCGCCGTGGCTTCCTCATCGCGCGTCTTGAGCTGATCGGTCAGCGTCTCGACGGTCGTCTGCGCCTCGGTGAGCGCGCTCTTCGTCTCCGTCAGCTCGGCCGAGAGCGAATCGGCGCTGTCCTTCAGCGCGCTCAGCGCCTCTTCGTGCGTCTGGTTGAGCGTGTCGCGCTCGGCGTCCCGCTCGGCCAGATCCTTGCTGAGCTGATCGCGCTCCTCGGTCACGTTCGTCAGGCCGCCGCGCACCGCGCTCAGCTGAACGCTGAGCGCAACCAGTGTCGCCGTCAGCGCCACCGCCAGAACCAGCACTATGATCAATGCCTTCTTCATCGTGTTACCCTCCTTTATCAATACGGACGCTGTTGTCCGTATAGTATTCGACTACAGTATACCACATTCCCGTTCTATTGTAAAATGTTTGTTTTGTGAAAATTGAGTTTTTGGACGCGCGGCATGAACCGCTTTGCGCCGGGACACACTGACGCTATCCGCCGGCAGCGTTCGGCGGCGATTAAGCGAAAGGACGTGTGAACAATGCTGGACAGAATATCGCTGATATTGGTCATCATCGGTGCGCTGAACTGGCTGCTGGTGGGACTGTTTCAATTCGACGCGGTGGCGTGGATCTTCGGCGGCCAGACGGCCGTGCTGAGCCGGATCATATACGCCGTCGTGGGCGTCGCCGGCCTGTGGTCGATCTCGCTGCTCTTCCGCGAGCGCGAGCCGGTCAGAGAGGACTGAGCATTCCACTATTATACAAAGGAAAGAGGGGGCCGTTTCGCCGGTTGAATGCGGGGCGGTCTTTTTTGCTTGCAAAAAGTCGTGCCATGCGACGCGCCGTATGCTAAAATACAGTCAGGAGGTGCGCTTATGGACATGATCGATCGGCTCAACAACGCGATGGCGCGCATCGAAGAAACGCTGGAGGAAAGCGTCGACTGGAACGCCGCCGCGAAAACGGCCTGTCTGGACGCTGCGGGCTTTAAGCGGCTCTTCTGCTACATGACCGGCATGACGCCCGCGGAGTATGCGCGCCGCCGCCGTCTGACGCGCGCCGCAGACGATCTGCGCGCGGGCGAAAGCGTGATCGACACGGCCATGAAGTACGGCTGGAACAGCGCCGACGCGTTTTCCCGCGCGTTCAGGCGCTGGCACGGCCTTGCGCCCGATCGCTGGCGCAAAGGCGGCGCGGCGGCGATCGTCTGTCCGCCGGTCTCGTTTGCGCTGACCGTCAAAGGAGGAAAGAGCATGACGATGACGCTGGTAAACCTGCCCGAAACGACGATCTGCGGCCTGTCCGCGCCGTTCGACGAGACGCTCTATCCCACACGCGAGGCGCTGCGGCACGCGCTGTGGGCCGACGACTGCGAAAATGTGCCGGAGCGAATCTGCGGCGCGTGGAACGAAAAGGGCAGCGCGGCCATGGACGGCGTGTGGTACGGACTGTGGCGCGGCGGCCGCTATCTGATCGCCCGCGAGGAAGATCGGCTCAGGCCGGACATCGGCGAACCAATCGAGCGGCAGATTATCTCCGCCGGACTGTTCGCCGTCTTTGCGACGGAACGCGGCGCGCGGGCGTGGGAGGCGCTGCTGGCGCTGCTTCATCAGATCCTCGACTGCTGGCTGCCGTCCTCCGGCTACGAGCGGCGCGGCGAGGACATTCTCGAGCGGCTGCATCTGTGGACAGATCCCGACCGGCGCAGGGCCGAGCGCTATTACGAAATCTGTCTGCCCGTGCGTCGGCGCGGGGAATAGCGGCGCACAAGTTCACGTCGGCCGCAGCGGCGAGGAATAGCGACGCGATCTCAAAGGAGCGGCGCTTTTCATTCGCGCCGGAGCATTCCTCAAAGAAAGAGCCGCAGGTTCAGACAGTCCTCGTCCGCTCGGGGACGGGGCTGTCTGTTTAAGCATGGCAAGCCGCGGTTTCATCGGCGCGCCGCTCCCGCCCGCGCATTGCAAAAAAAGTTACGAAAAAGAGCAAAAAAGTCGATTTTACCCCTTGCCAAATAACGTGCGATGTGTTATAATACCTTTTGTTCCGATGCAAGGGACAAGCAAGCATGGGTAGGTTCCCGAGTGGCCAAAGGGAGCAGACTGTAAATCTGCCGTCGCAGACTTCGGTGGTTCGAATCCACCCCTGCCCATCATACTTGCGGGAATGGCGGAATTGGCAGACGCGCTAGATTCAGGTTCTAGTGAACGCTTAGTTCATGCAGGTTCAAGTCCTGTTTCCCGCACTGAAGCTTGAATGAGAAATCATTCGGGCTTTTTATTTTGAATTTTGAACGACGCTGTTCATGCCGCTCCCGGCGCTCCCTCGCCCCGCGGATTCGTCCATTATCGGCGGCGAGGCCGCAATCCCGCTCACGCTGCGCCGCATCTTCAAAAAGCGCCCTTTTGTTCATTTGTCAATGATGTGAGACCAGAGGAATGAAAGAAGCGATAAGCGCGCTGCGCCTGAGCGGGGCGCTCAGACTGTCGAAAAACCCTTGGAGAGTTCGAGAGGGCCAGAGCTCTCTCGAGCTTTTAATCGTGCCCGGCGGCGTGTACGGCAGACGCGGGACGATTTTTGCGGAGAAAAATCTCATTTTCCAGAGCAAAAATCGTTTCCTTGCAGTTTTTGCGCCCGGAAATCTGAAAGATTTTTTGCAAAAACTGGTAGGGGTGGCAGTGACGGGGGAGCTTGCTCTCCCGTCCACCAACTTGTCAAAAACTTTTTTGACAAGCTGCGCGCTGCGCCTGAGCGGGGCGCTCGCCTCCTCATCCGCCAGCCTGCCAAAGGGCCGTTTGACAAACTGAGGCCGCCGCGTTCTGATTGCGACGCGGCGGCCTGTTTATGTATCAGCAGATCGTTATATCGCAGCATTCGCTCTTCTCGAGGGCGATTTCCTCCGGCTTCAGACGGCGGCCGTTCAGAATAACGCCGTCTATGACGATATCCCTGTTGCAGTGCGCCTCGTCCTGTCCGCCGAAGGTGCACAGCGGCGCGCTCAGGCCGTCCGGCGCATAGACATATATGTCCTCATAGCGAACGTCACTCGTATGGCCGAGTATGTGGTCATTGGAATAGGGGCCGTCGTAGACCGGCGAATCGATCAGATGCGGCTCGCCGTGAACGCGGAAGCTGTCAAACGGCGCGCTCATGTCGTGCTGATAGACCGGCAGAACGTCGTAGCGGCTGTACTCGCAGCGTATATTCTTGTAAAGCACGTTATAAATATGCGCGCGGTCGCTGTTGTGGATGCGCATGAAAACCTGCTCCGCATGGATGACGTCGCAGTCCTCCCAGAGAACGTCGTGATAGCTGTCCGCGCAGGTTTCCGCGCCGATTTCCAGCGCCGAGCCCCAGTCGCACCAGACGGTGCAGCCCGTCACGAAAATGTGGTGCAGATCGGCGCAATCCCAGCCCTTTATGCCCTTGAGGACGATGCAGTCGTCAAAGTCGCGCAGAAAGCCGTGCGCGATGCGGACATAGCGGCTGTTGAACAGATCGATGCCGTCGCTGTTGTAGCGCCACATGCCGATTGTCTTGAACCACTCGCAGTTCACGCGGTCGCAGTTTGCGATGATATAGGCGAACGTCGCGCTGTCGCGGGCGATCACGCCGGCGATCTCGCAGTCCTGACAGGAGTAGAGATGCACGCAGCCGCGCAGCACGCTGCGATCGGCGATGAAATCGCGCAGCGTCTTTTCGTCCGTCATGTCGATGGGTTCGTCCCATTCCGAGGTGATGAGCTTCGTATCGCTCGTGCGCTTTTCACGGCTGCCGTCGATCACGCCGTAGCCCACGACGCGGACGTTCTTCTTATGAAAGGCCGTCACCGAGCCGTAGATCACCGCGCCGCCGTCCACAAAGAGCGTCTGGTTGTCGCAAAGCTCAATTTCGCCGGTTTCATGCACGCCGGGCGCGAAATAGAGCACGTTGGGATCGCTTTTGTCCACGCCGAAATCGCTGACCGGATTGGCGAATATGTGCAGCGCCCCGTGCCAGCCGTCCAGCTCGACGGTATACTGGCCGCACTCGGAAAGAGTAAACTCAATGACGCGGCCGCTGACCGACGGGCGGATATTGCGATGCAGCGGGCGCACGTCCAGCCGCTCAAAATCGCGCGCGGCGACGAGACGCACCCGCACAGGCTCGTCCATCTCAAAGCTGATGAACGACGCGACCTCGGTCTGCTCCAGCGGGCGCTGATATCCCGGCCAGACGGTGTTGTAGGGCATGGCGGAGACGCGGCAGAACCACGGCGACGTTTCCTCGCCGTTTATGCAAACCGAAAAATCCGATACGGTCGCTTCGCCCTCGGGCGGATGATGAATGCGCAGCATGGCATATTCCTCGCTTTCTGTCCGGCCGGCAAGCGCGCCGGAACATCAAAAATATATATCATTCGCCGCCGTTTGTCAATCGCAAATCGGCGGCGCTCCTTGCGCTTTTCCGCTGCGGGCGGCGTGACGGTTTATGGATGCGGCGCGCATTTTCCGCGTCCGTTTTTTTGTGAAATCAATCCATCAAATTTGTTCACATTTGCGCCCAATTCCTGCATTTGTTTTGAATTGGGATTGACATTGTGTTATTTGTGTGGTATTCTGTATGAAGATTCGGAGACGCCGCGTGTTTCCGAAATGTCGTATCTTATTTTGAGGAGGACGATGGAATGAAGAAGTCTCTGGTTCGTTTCCTGTGCCTGGTCATGGCCGCGCTGATGGCGCTGGGCTGTGTCTGTGCGTTTGCCGAGGAAGACGATTTCTCCGGCAAGATTACGATCAGCCTTTACTCCGCCAAGGGCGTTGAAGAAGCCTGGCGCGCCGTGGGCGACGCCTACACCGCCAAGCATCCCAATGCCGAAGTCGTCGTCGACCTGAAGCCGCAGGACGGCTATGCCGACTGGGTCAAGGCCGCTTTCCAGGGCTATGACAGCGCCATGCCCGAGGCCGACATCGTTTACGGCAACCTGGCCGGCAGCGACCGCACCGACAAGGTCGTCAACTTCTACGATTACGCCTTTGATGAGAGCGCGTATTCCGACGGCGAGTGGGCCGATCAGATTGCGTTCGATATGCAGAGCATCGACCAGATCACCGGCAAGTGGGACTGCGTCTCCATCACCGGCGTTCAGGTTCTGTGGTTCTACAACGTCGACATCTTCAACGAAGTCGGCGTCGAGCCGCCCAAGACCTGGGATGAGTTTGTGGACGTCTGCGCCAAGCTGCAGGAAGCCGGCTATCAGCCCCTGGCCGTCTCGGGCACATTCCAGTCCTTCTGGGCCGAGCAGATGGGCTGGCTGGCGCAGATCTACTGCGACCAGACCACCCGTTCCCAGATCGAAATCTACCGCGCTCAGGAAGGCGACTACTGCTACGATCCCGACGTGGACGGCAAGTTCGTCTATGATCCCACCGATCCCCACAA